>NZ_JBMDJL010000016.1:0-148055 GCF_057809175.1 Pseudomonas sp. FG43 | reverse complement strand
GGATTTATCCGGGAAGAGGCCGCCCGTCTCGCGAATGAATTCGCTCCTGCTCATTCGTCGGGACTGAAGTCCGTGTCTGGCGAATATCACGCGAGGGTGGCGCTCCGAAGCGGCGTGCGTACTCACGACTGAATTGCGAAACGCTTTCATACCCGACACGCAATGCCGCGGTATTGGCGTCCAGTCGTTCCGTGAGCATCAGGCTGCGCGCAGCATGCAGACGCAGAGTCTTCTGATATTGCAATGGACTGGTGCCAGTGAGCTGGCGGAAGTTATGGTGCAGGGTCGAGCCAGCCATGCCTGCAATTTCTGCGAGTTCGGCAATGCGCAAAGGCTTGGCATAGTTACGTTTGAGCCAGTCGATGACCCTCACGATTCCGCGTGAACGATACCCTTCTCGTACTATCCAGCGTAACCAGTCTCCCGCTTCGCTGAGGAGCAGCCGGAGGCAGACTTCTCGCTTGACCAGTTCTGCCATGAGCGGAATTTCCTGAGGTCGATCCAGTAATCCCACCAGCCGGTTGAACACATCAATCAACTCCTCCGATGCTTGCCCGGCAGCGTAGCAGCGAGTCGGAGTAGCGCTGCTATCGATCACAGGCATGCTCTGGACAACATCGTGAAGAATCGCCATATCGAGTTTCAATACCAATGAGAGGTAAGGACGCTCGGCAGTGGCCTCTATGACTTTTGCGGTGGTGGGAATATCAATCGAGGTGACGAAAAAGTCGCCTGGCACGGACAACAACTCTTCATTGCCGAATACCGTGTGCTTGGTGCCCTGAACAATCAGCGCCATACAGGGTTCGTAGACGCAATAGGTCGGTAACCCCGGCGCCTCCATGCGATAGAAGGTCAGGCCGTGAATGGCACTGTGATTAGCCTCTCTACCGGCAGTATGGGCCAGCAACCGCGAGGTAAGCCGCTTCAGACCATCGCCTTCCCGACCGGGACTGAGGGCAGATAACGCCAACGATTGATTCATGAACGTAACCCTGCAAAGACGAAGATTGCAGTGTGCGTAGAAGATGTCATCCGCTCAAGTGTGTCGGCAGGATTGTGCAAAAAGAGTATCGGATTGTGATCACTCCTCTCAAAAGTGCTCGTCTATCTTGAGGCTCTTCCTGTTGTTACCCACGAAATTGAGCAAGGAATCTGTGATGGATCGGCGTGATTTTCTCAGGCTGTCGGCAGGCGGGGCACTTGCGGCCACATTGTTGCCCATGACTGGTAATGCCCAGGCCTTGGCCAGCGTGCCATTTGGCGAACGCGGCAGTGTGCTGCCTACTCGGGGCAATGTGGTACGTACGGGGCTGCCTTCAAACCCGGCCCGGCATAACCTTCGTTACATGACCCCTTACCGCTTTGGCATGGGCGGGACGCAAATCGGTAACATTTTCGCCCCCATCAGCGATGAACAGGCCGCAGCCGTCTTGCAGTCGGCCTGGGATTCCGGCGTGCGACTGTTCGATACATCACCTTTCTATGGATTTGGCCTCAGCGAATATCGCCTCGGGCGTTTCCTGCATAACCGGAACCCGGATGACTATGTTGTTTCCACCAAGGTCGGGCGCGTGTTCAAGGCGGCTGGCAAGCCCGTTGGCGATAGCTCGATCTGGACCTCTCCCGCACCTTTTGAATACCGCTATGACTACACGGCAGCCGGAGCCAGACGTTCTGTCGAGGACAGCCTGCAAAGGCTTGGTCTTGCGCGTATCGACGTGGTTTTCATCCATGATCTGTCGCCCGACAACACTGAGTTGCAAGGCGGCTGGGAGGAGGCCTATCGGGTTGCCCGCAGTGGAGCCATGCGGGAACTGGAAAAAATGCGCGAAGAGGGCCTGATCAAAGCCTGGGGATTCGGAATCAACCGGCCTGATGCAGCCGTTCGCGCCGTGGAGCATGACGACCCTACGCCGGACATCGTCTTGCTGGCTTGCCAGTATTCGATTATCGATCACGAGCAGGCGCTTGACCGGACACTGCCAGCGTTGGCCAAAAAAGGCACCAGCGTGGTGATGGGGACTCCGCTCAATGACGGTTTCCTTGGAGGCGGTCGGCGTTTCAACTTTTCGACTGAATTGCCGCCGCTTGCTGTCGAGCGCCGCGCCAGGCTGGCTGCTATAGCCGATCGTCATGGCATCGACATGCGCACTGCTGCATTGCAGTTTGCTGCCGCACACCCGCTGGTGTCGGCCATCGTGCCTGGCTCCCGCGTGCCGGGACAGATCGCCAGCAATGCCCAGTCCATGAAGGTCGCCATCCCGGCTGACTTCTGGGCCGAGCTCAAGCATGAACGCCTTATCGCCGGGCATGCCCCGGTTCCGACCTGACGCGAACATGATCTGCGCGCCGATGCTCCGCCATTCACTGTGTTGTGTTTATTAAATCTGGAGAGGCCCCATGCGAGACATCGCCCCCATCTATCGTCGTGACGCACTGAAGTTGCTTGGCGTCGGTGCCGCTGCCTCGCTGGCGGGAACATTGCTGCCGTCATCACTGGCCAGTGCCGCCGTGCCTGCTGCGGCCTTGCCCCGTGGTTTGATTACCCGTCGCATACCCAGTACCGGAGAGGTTTTACCCGCCATCGGGCTGGGCACCTTCCTGACGTTTGACGTTATTGCAGGTGAGCCACGCGAGTTTGTCCGTCAAGTGTTGCAGGCATCCTGGGAGCAGGGCGTGCGCGCCATTGATACCTCGCCGCTGTATGGCACCGGGGAAGTCAGTGTGGGGGATTACGCCACGGCACTGGGGATCGGTGAGCAGCTTTTCATCGCCAACAAAATCTGGTCGACGGGGGACTTTCTGGCTGATGAAAGCCATGCACTGGCCAGTCTGAGACAGTCGGAAAGCCGCCTATGGCGAAAGCGTATCGATCTGATGCAATGCCATAGTCTGGTGAATGTCGAGGTTATCGCGCCGTATCTGAATGCCTGGAAGAAGGAAGGGTTGATTCGCTACACCGGCGTCACCCATTACCTGAACGACTATCTACAGGCGCTGCAAGGATGGGTGGAGAAAGGCGGGCTGGATTTCGTTCAGGTGCAATATTCGATTTTCAACCGCGCAGCCGAACAGCGAGTGTTGCCCGCTGCTGCCGACAAGGGCGTGGCGGTACTCACCAATATGCCATTCGAGAAAGCGCGTCTGTTCAAGCTGGTTGAGGGGCAAGAAGTACCGGCTTTTGCACGCGAAGCCGGCATTCGTAGCTGGTCGCATTATTTCCTCAAGTGGGTCATCTCGCACCCGGCAGTGACCTGTGCATTGCCGGCAACCAGCAATCCCGAGCATGCTCGCGAGAATGCCTTGGCGATGTATGGCGAGCTACCCGACAAGGCCCTGCGCGAGCGAATGGTGCGGCATGTCGAAGGGCTTCCTGGGTTTGGTGACCTGGCCAAAATGGCTCCTTATCCCGGCAAGCGTTATCCGGGAATCATTGCGCGGGCTCAAGGCGCGTTGCGCACTCGTTTGAGCGACGGTTAAGGCCAGGAGATAAGGGCGGCTGTACTTTGTGGGGATCATGGGGCGCGATACATACAGCGTTTGCCAAACGCCCCAAAACCCATAAGAATCGCCGCCCCTGTTTATTGCCTTACGGACGCAAGCCGAATCATGAATCACCTGCCCATTGCCAAAGAAGCCCTTATTGCTCAGGCCCAGGCTATCAGTCAGTTGGCAGACCGTCTGGATGGAGAGTTTCAGCGAGCCGTTGAACTCATCCTCGGTTGCAAAGGGCGTGCAGCCGTCTGTGGCATGGGCAAATCCGGCCTGATCGGCAAGAAGATGGTTGCCACCTTCGCCTCCACCGGCACGCCGAGTTTCTTCCTGCATCCGGCCGAAGCCTTTCATGGCGACCTGGGTATGCTCAAGCCTGTCGATGTTCTGATTCTGATCAGCTACAGCGGCGAGACCGAGGAAGTGGTCAAGCTGATCCCGAGCCTCAAGTCTTTTGGCAACCAGATCATTGCAATGACGGGCAACGGTAAATCCACGTTGGCCAGGCATGCAGACATCTGGCTGGATATCTCGGTCGACCGCGAGGTGTGCCCAAACAACCTGGCCCCTACAACCTCGACTCTGGCGACCATGGCCATGGGCGATGCACTGGCAGTAGCCTTGATCGAAGCCCTGCAATTCAAGCCGATGGATTTCGCCCGCTACCACCCCGGTGGAAGCCTGGGCCGCAAGCTGCTGACCCGCGTCAGCGATGTCATGCATTCGCCTGCTCCGCTGGTAAGCCCTGCGACCAGCTTTCACGATTGTCTGCTGATGATGACCCAAAGCCGCCTGGGGCTGGCATTGGTGGTGGAAGAGGGCGCTCTGGTCGGGATTGTCACTGACGGCGACCTGCGTCGCGCATTGCTTGAGAATCAGGGTGTGCTGGGTGAAAACGTGGCCAGCTTCATGACATCCAGCCCGCGGACCATCAAGGCAGATGCGCAGTTGTCCGAAGCCGAAGCCTGCATGATCGAAAACAAGATCCGTGCCCTGGCCGTTATCGACGATAAAAATGCCGTAGTGGGAGTGGTCGAGATCTTCGACTGATACTCAGGCCAGCCTCAGTTCTTGAACGCTGTCATTTCCTGCAAGAGCAGCGTCATGAGCCGGCTGGCGCCGACACTGAGCTGACGGCCCAGGCGGCTGATCAGATGAGTCTGGGGGCTGCTGAATACTTCGTGCTGCAACGGCAGGGCCAGCAGTTTTCCGGCTTTCATTTCCTCTTCGATCACGAAGGTGGGCAGCATCGTGACTCCGCCATGCATGGCGAAGTGCTTGAGCATCGCAAAGGTATTGCACGTCAGTACGGGTTTCACTGACACGCCCAGTTGATGCTCGGCCTCCAGAAGAATCTGGCGGATGCCGTAGGACACGCCCGGCAGGGCCAACTGATAACGATCAAGGCCCTTGAGTTCGAGTGGGCCTTTCTCCTGGGCCAGTGGATGATTCGGGCCGGTCACCACGCAGACGGGCTGTCTCTGATGAGCGTGGGAGCGGATTTTCGGATCTGCGGCCGGATTGAATACCAGGCCGATATGCGCTTCATCCTCCACCACCTGGCGAATCACTTCATTACTGCCGCAGACGTTCACGATCAGTTCTATCTTGGGATAGAGCAACGAGAACTTTGCCAGCGGCTGCGCCAGGCTTTCAAGAAAACCTTCTCCCGAAACCAGCGTCACCGAGCCACTGTGCAACCCGCGCAAGGCCTGAATGGATTCAAGCAGGACTTCCTGCTGGGTGAGCCGTTGCCGGTAATACGCCAGCACCTTGTCGCCCGCTTCGGTAGGTTTGACGCCCCGGCGATGCCTTTCCAGCAGCGGTGAGCCCAGCTCCTGTTCCAGTTGGGCGATCTGGCGGCTGACGGCAGAAGGCGCGACGTTCAGGAAGTCAGCGGCAGCCCGGACACTGCCCAGGCGCACTGCTTCAAAGAAATAAAGAATCCGTCGATCCTGAACGAGGCTCATGATTTTACCTGTGTTGCGGTAAAGGCAACATAAATTCAATTTTTGGATTATTGCTGATAGGGGTGAGCGCTGTCCATACTCGATACATCAGCAAACGGGAGGGCTTATGACAGCTCTTTGGCAGAGTCTGCGCCAACAGGCGCAACAGCTTGGTGAACGTAATCCGGTACTTGCTCTGCATGCACATGACCGGATTCTGGCGCATTCGTCCTTCGAGTCTGCGCTGGCAGCCAATCTGGCCCACCAGCTACAGGACAAAGTGCCTGATGCCGACCTGCAGAGCTGGTTCACGGCCATCCTGCGGTCCAATCCGGCCATCGCCGAAGCAGCGGCTGCCGACATCAATCATCTGGTTATCGTCAATCCTGCCTGCCCCGATCATCTGACTGCATTTCTGACCTTTCGCGGTATCCAGGCCGTGCAGGCCTATCGCATTGCCCACTCGCTCTGGAACGACGGCGACATTCAAAGTGCCGTGCTGCTGCAGAACTGGGCAGCCAGCGCCTGGAGCATCGATATTCATCCCGCTGCCCGGCTCGGCAAATCCCTGTTCGTTGATCATGGCATCGGGCTGGTGATTGGTGAGACTGCTGTGGTCGAGGATGAAGTCAGCCTCTGGCATGGCGTCACCTTGGGCAGCACGCTCAGCGAAGCCGGTGATCGTCACCCCAAAGTCCGTCGCGGTGCGCTGATCTGTGCCGGTGCGACCGTGCTGGGCAATATCGAAGTAGGTGAGCGCGCCATCGTGGCCGCCAATTCCGTTGTGCTCAAACCCGTGCCCGCAGGCGTAGTAGTGGCAGGCACGCCTGCCAGACCCGTCGGTAATGCACCCGCTTCACTCGCTACCTTCACGACAAAATCACAATAAAGACTCAGGGATAGTTCGAATATGGCAGCAGTCGCTCAGTTTCCCCAAGGTATCGATCATCCACTGGTCACGGTGCGTGACCATGCACATGTGCTGCAACTCTATCGGAAAATGGGCTTCATGCCGTCCCCGGTCAGTTATCACCCATGGGGCAGCGTGACCTCGCTGATGATGTTCGAAAGCAACTTCATTGAACTGATCGGCATCGATGATCCCGAGAAGTTCGGTACCAATTCGGTCAACGGCTTCTGCTTCGGCCGCCAGCTAGGTGAGTTTCTGGATCGTGGTGAAGAGGGCGTTTCGCTGGTGGCCTTGCACAGCAAGGATGCCGACGCCGATCACGCTCGTCTGGTCGAAGCGGGCTTGCTCAGTCAGGGCCGGATTGATTTCCGTCGCAGCATGACGTTGCCTGACGGTCGTCCTGATGAAGCGGTTGTATCCCTGGGCTTGTTCATCGACCCGGCGCTGCCCGATGCCTCGAATTTCATCTGCCATCAGCACCGCCCCGAACTGATCTGGGTGCCGGGCTGGCAGAACCACTGCAATGGCGTGGACGGGATTTTCAGCGTGACCTACCTGGCTGATCCGGCAGAGCTGGAGCCACGCTGGAAAGCCCTGTACGGCGATGCCGTTACCTACATCGGCAACGTGCTGCAAGCCGACACCCGTTGCGGCCTCCTGCGAGCCATGGATGCCGCCACCGCAGCCACTCAATACCCCGGCGTCAGGCTGCCCCACGTTGCGAGCGAGCGCGCTCACGCCATTGCCATCGGCCTGCATACCAAAAGCCTGGACACGGTGCGCTTCATCCTCGAACACAACGGCGTACCTCACGAACAAGTGCCGGGCCGCGTCATGGTTCAGCCCGAAGCGGCCGGCAACGTCATTCTTGAATTTGTACAAAACCTTTAACCGAGATACGGAACATGACTTTGAAAGTAGGTGTGATCGGACTGGGCAACATGGGCGGCGGCATGGCTGCCACTCTGGCGGGCAAAGGCTTTGATGTGAGCGGTTTCGACCTGTCTCAGGCCGCACTGGCGCAAGCCGAAAGCAAAGGCGTGAAGCCGGTTGCCGATCGCAAGCAACTGATTCAGGCGTCGGACATCCTGATCCTGTCGCTGCCCAAGGCCGAGCATGTCGAGTCGGTCTGCCTGGGTGAGGGCGGTATCATCGAGTTCGGGCGCAAGGGGCTGGTTGTCGTCGACACCACCACCTCAACCCCGGAAATGAGCCGCAAGGTGGCTGCCGAACTGTTGAAAACCGGCGTGGCCTTTATCGATGCCCCGGTTTCCGGCGGCCCGAAAGGCGCAGCGACCGGCACCATGTCCATGGTGATCGGTGCTCAGGACGATGACCTGGCTCGTGTCATGCCGGTGCTTGAAGGTATGAGCGGCACCCGCGTTCACGTTGGGCAATGTGGTGCTGGCAACGTCGCCAAGATCGCCAACAACATGCTGGCAGCCTGTCACCTGATCAGCACCGCCGAAGCGGTTGCCATGGCGGCCAGGGCCGGTGTCGATCCGGAAAAACTGCTGCAAGGCCTCAACGCCGGTTCTGGCCGCAGCGGCGCTACACAAGTCATGTTCCCGACCTGGGTGCTCAACAAGGCCTACGATTCCGGTTTCACCATGGGCCTGATGCGCAAGGATGTCGGCCTTGCCAGTGATCTGGCGGACAGCCTGGACATGGAGCTGCCGCTGTCACGTGTGGTCGCACAACTGTGGAAAGCCAGCAGCGAAACCCTGGCAGATAACGAAGACTTCTGCGCAATCGTGCAGCGTACCGATGCCCAACTTTATGGCCGTGGAGAGTAACCGATGAGCACTGCAAAAATCCTTGATCTGCTGCGTCCTTACTGGGGCGATCGCAGTGTCATTGCCAGCTACGTCGGCGGCGAATTCGTCGAAGGCCACGGTGCTCCGGTAGAAGTGCGTAATGCCCATGACGGCAGCGTGTTGCTGACCTTCCCCGATGCCGATGAATCTCTGGTCGAACTGGCCGACAAGGCCGCAAAGACCGCTCAGGCTCAATGGTGGGCACTGACCGCTCAGGCCCGTGGCCGAGCCATGTACCAGATCGGTTCGCTGATTCGCGAAGAGCAGGAAAACCTGGCGCAGATCGAATCCCTGACCGCCAACAAGCCGATTCGCGATGCTCGTGTCGAAGTGCTCAAAGTGGCCGAGATGTTCGAGTACTACGCCGGCTGGGCTGACAAGCTGCATGGCGAGATCATTCCGGTTCCGACCACGCACCTGAACTACGTGACCTACGAGCCGCTGGGCACCGTATTGCAGATCACACCCTGGAACGCGCCGATTTTCACCTGCGGCTGGCAGATCGCGCCTGCGATTGCTGCCGGTAACGCGGTCATTCTCAAACCGTCCGAACTGACGCCCCTCAGCTCGCTGATGATCGGCGTGCTGATCGAGCGTGCCGGAGTGCCGAAAGGTCTGGTCAACGTCATCGCCGGCTTCGGTCACTCCATTGGCCAAGCCTTCATCGCCAAGGCCGATATTCGCAAGGTGGTGTTCGTGGGCTCGCCTGCAACCGGTCGCCATATCGCCGTTGCCGCTGCTCAGCGTTGCATTCCGGCAGTGCTGGAATTGGGTGGCAAGTCGGCCAATATCGTGTTTGAAGATGCCGACCTGGAAGTCGCCTTGCGCGGCGCTCAGGCAGCGATTTTTTCCGGTGCCGGGCAAAGCTGTGTATCCGGTTCGCGCCTGCTGGTGCAGGAATCGATCTTTGAAAAATTCACCAATGCCCTGGCCGTGGCCGCCACGCAGTTCAAGGTCGGCGACCCGAGCGATCCTGAAACCCAGATCGGCCCGATCAATAACGCCAAGCAATACAACCATGTGAAAACCATGGTCGAAGGCGCACTGAAAGACGGCGCGAAGCTGGTTGGCAAAGATGCTGACCCGATCCCGAGCAAACCGGGTTACTACGTCAATCCGACGGTACTGGCTGGCACCAACGACCTGTATTGCGCCCAGGAAGAAATCTTCGGGCCGGTGGTCGTGGCGATTCCGTTCAAGGACGAAGAAGACGCCATCCGCATCGCCAACGACAGCCGCTTCGGCCTGGCCGGTGGCGTCTGGACTCGTGATGTCGGCCGTGCTCATCGCGTTGCCAAACAGGTGCGCGCCGGGACCTTCTGGGTCAACGGCTACAAGACCATTCACGTCAGCTCGCCGTTCGGTGGTTACGGTGAAAGCGGTTATGGCCGTTCCTCGGGCCTCGATGCGCTGCGTGAGTACAGCGAAGTGAAAAGTGTCTGGGTTGAAACCGCCGCCAAGCCTGCCGCAAGCTTTGGTTATGGCGCGAGTCTGGAGTAACAGTGATGAAAATTTCCAAAGCCCTGATCGATCAGGCCACGGTCTGGCGCCGCACCATCCACGCGGCCCCCGAGCTGGGTTTCCAGGAGCTGCAAACCTCCGATAAAGTGGCTCGTCTGTTGACCAGCTTCGGCGTCGAGGTCCATCGCGGCCTCGGCGGCACGGGTGTTGTCGGAACCCTGCGTAACGGCGACGGCCCGGTCATCGGCATTCGTGCCGACATGGACGCGCTGCCGATCCAGGAACTGGGTGACACCGCGCACAAGTCGGTACACAAAGGCTGCATGCATGCCTGCGGTCACGATGGCCACACCGCGATTCTGCTGGCGACTGCCCGTCACCTGTCCGAAACCCGCAAATTCCGTGGCACGGTACATTTTGTCTTCCAGCCAGCCGAAGAGAACCTGGGTGGCGCCCAGCGCATGATCGAGGACGGCCTGTTCGAGCAGTTCCCGATGGATGCGATCTACGGGCTGCATAACTGGCCGGGCGTTCCGGCAGGTAATGTCGTGATCAATCCTGGTCCGATGATGGCTTCGCTGGATACTTTCGAGATCACCCTGACCGGTAAAGGCAGCCATGCTGCCATGCCGGACAAGGGCACAGACCCGATCGTGGCGGCTGCCGAACTGGTATTGGGCCTGCAAACCATCGTGTCGCGGCGTCTTTCGCCGCTGGATTCTGCGGTGGTCAGCATCACCCAGTTCAATGCCGGTGAAGCGATCAACGTCATCCCGGAAACAGCCGTGTTGCGCGGTACGGTGCGTTGCTTGCAGACGCCGGTGCGGGCCAAGGTCCAGCAACTGATCGGCGAATTCGTCGAGCGTTTGCCGGTGGCTTTCGGAGTGCGTGGCGAGCTGGTCTATAACGTCGGTTACCCGGTCACCGAGAACCATGTCGAAGCAGCGGCCACGATTCGCCGGGCGGCTGTTGCGGCGGTGGGCGAAGCCAATGTGCAATGGGGCTGCAATCCATCGATGGCGTCCGAAGACTTCGCTTTCATGCTGCATGCCTGCCCGGGCGCTTATGTCTGGCTGGGCGTGGACGGGGAGAAACCTTCAGCCGCACTGCATAACCCGTATTACGACTTCAACGATCAGGTGATCGAGCCTGGCGTTGCGGTATGGACGGCGTTGGTGGAGCAGTGTTTGCCGGTGAGTTGATTATTTTCATGTATCTGTCGCGGCCAAGGCCCCTCCCACAATTTCAGTGGGAGGGGCCTTGGCTGCGACTATAGCAATCAGCATTCCACCAGATTCACCGCCAGCCCGCCCCGTGAGGTTTCCTTGTACTTGTCGTGCATGTCGGCACCGGTATCGCGCATGGTGCGGATGGCGTGATCCAGTGAAATGAAGTGCTCGCCATCACCGCGCAGTGCCATTTGCGCGGCATTGATTGCCTTGACGGCGGCAATGGCGTTGCGCTCGATGCAAGGGACTTGCACCAGCCCGCCCACCGGGTCGCAGGTCAGGCCAAGGTTGTGCTCCAGGCCGATTTCCGCGGCGTTTTCCACTTGCTCGGGTGACGCTCCGATAATCTCGGCAAGGCCGGCTGCGGCCATGGCGCAGGCGGATCCGACTTCCCCCTGGCAGCCCACTTCCGCGCCCGAGATGGATGCGTTTTTCTTGCACAGAATGCCCACGGCAGCGGCGCTGAGGAAGAAACGCACCACGTCGTCTTCATTGGCTGCCGGGTTGAACTTCATGAAGTAATGCAGCACCGCAGGCACGATACCCGCTGCGCCATTGGTGGGTGCAGTCACCATGCGGCCACCGGCGGCGTTTTCTTCGTTGACAGCCAGCGCGAAAAGGTTGACCCACTCCATGGCGCTGAGGGTCGAGCCGATCACGTTGGGGTTGTCGAGGTTCTGCAGGTTCTGATGCAGGCGGTGGGCACGACGACGGACTTTCAGGCCGCCGGGCAGAATCCCGGTTTCGTTCAGGCCTTTGTTGACGCAATCACGCATCGCTTCCCAGATGACCAGAATCTTCTCGCGGATCTCCTCTTCGCTACGCCAGGCCTTTTCGTTGGCCATCATCAGGCCGGAAATACTCAGGCCATGGGTCTTGCACAGCTTGAGCAATTCGGCGCCGCTGGAAAAGTCATAAGGCAGGACCGTGTCATCGTTGTCCAGCACGCCACTGGCAGCTTGCGCGGCGTCGATCACAAAGCCGCCACCGACCGAATAGTAAGTCTGCTCGTACAGCTCGCCGGTCGCGCCATAAGCGCACAGCGTCATGCCGTTGGGGTGATAAGGCAGGCTTTCGTCCAGCAGGCACATGTCGCGCTGCCAGAGGAACTTGATTTCCCGCTCGCCAGCCAGCAGCAACAGACCGTTTTCCAGCAGGGCGTCGATGCGTTGATTGACCTGGCTCGGGTCGATCCGGTCCGGCCATTCGCCGAGTAAACCCATGACAGTGGCACGATCGCTGCCATGACCTATGCCGGTTGCCGAAAGAGAACCGTACAATCGCACTTCGATCCGTTCTACGCTATGCAACTGGTTGCGGTTGCGTAGATCAGTCACAAACAGCGCCCCGGCCCGCATCGGTCCTACGGTGTGCGAACTGGAAGGGCCAATGCCGATTTTGAACATGTCGAAGACGCTAATAGCCATCACGGAGGTCCTGCAAATGAGTTTCCATGGGAGTCATGGGCTCCCTGTTCATGGCTCTCATAGTTGGCTCGGGGCCTCCAAACGACAAACGATTGTTCCTATGCAACGCTTTAGCGGAACTCTTCAATGAGCAGAATTTTCAATGCGCAGATGCACGCCTGGTTACAAGTGTTCGCCTGTGCGGCCAGGCACCTTTCCTTCACCCGTTGTGCCGAAGAGCTGCATGTAACGCCCGGTGCCATCAGCCAGCAGATGCGTCAGCTCGAAGAGCGTCTGGGCTTTGCCCTGTTTCATCGGGTCGGGCGCGGGCTTGAACTGACCGCCGAAGGGCAGCGGCTGGCGCTGGTGGCCAATGAAGTGCAGAGCCGTATCAGCGATGAACTGCGCCTGCTGCATTCCGGGCGGATCGGCGGCGTGTTCAAGCTGCGTTGCATCCCTTCGTTTCTCGGCAAATGGCTGATGCCAAGGCTGCCGCGTCTGCAGGAAGCCTTTCCCGATATCCAGTTGCGGATCATTGCCGAAGACAGCAGCGGTTCGCTGCGAGATGACGACTTCGACCTGGCCATCGATCTCAACGACGGCAGCTATCCGGGGTTGATGACCACGCCCTTGCTGGAAGAAGAGTTATTCCCTGTGTGCTCGCCAGCGCTGCTGGAAGGCAAGCCGCCTCTGGATACTCCGAGCCAGTTGGTACACTTCCCGCTGCTCCACGACATCACGGCCTGGCGTGGCAGCTATGAATACGCCGAGTGGGAGTTTTACCTGGCGGCCATCGGTGCGGCCGGGATCGATGTACGGCGCGGCCATACCTTCAACCGCAATCACCTGACCATCGATGCTGCAAGAATGGGCATGGGCGTGGCCATTGCCCGCAAGACGCTGATTACCGACGAATTGGAGCAGGGCTCGCTGATCGTGCCTTTCGGGCATCCGATCAAGGCCAAGAAAAAGTACGTACTGGCTTATCGTGAGGGGGCGTTGAGTACGCCGTCCCGCCGTGCGGTGCACGACTGGCTGGTCAGCGAAGCGACACAGGACAAATGAAAAGGGCGCGTCAATCGACGCGCCCTTTTCATATCCGCTCAGCAGAGATCAATGGAACATTTCAGCGATCAGTACTGCGCCGATGAAAGTGCCGAAGTTGGCGAGGAACGATACCAGCACGATCCTCCAGCCCAGGCGGCGGAAAGCCGGCAGGTCCTTGGCAATCGACAGACCGGCGAAGGTCAGCATGGGGGTAATCACGGCGAGCATGTTGATCGAGCTGGTCAGCCTGGAGATTTCCGCTGCGAACGGGCAGGCAGGCGAGGTCAGGAACATCGCCACCAGCGACACCATGCACACGGCCGGGATCTTGCGGCGCAGCAGGTTGCACAGCACTTCACCCGCAAAGGCACAGAAGATCATGATGCCCATGCCGGTCAGGGCATCGGTGGACAGGGTCTTGTAACCGACATAGTTGGCGATCAGCGCCAGCGCACCTGCTGCCAGCCACGCACTGACCTTACCGGCCCAGCTCAGTTCGGGGACTTCCAGAGAGACGTCCTTGCTGCTGATGTTTTCGCTGGTGATGGAGGCCTTGGTGGTACGGCCGATCAGCGGCTCCAGCACTCTGTAGCCCCAGACCGCCAGCGGCAAGGAGATAAACAGGGTGAAGTAAGTGCCGATGGTGGTGGTGATCAGGTTGGAGGCTGCCGCCAGCGTCATGACTTCCTTGGCGACTTCCGGCGTCTGCTGCGCGGCGATTGCACCGGCTGCTGCGGCCATCATACTGCCTGAACCAATACCCGAGCCCATGGCCAGAGAGTTGGGGTGGAAGATGCCGAGGCTGGTGATGAAGCCGGCCACGATGGCAATGAACAGGGCGCCGAACAGAGTACCGGTCAGGTATTCGGCCAGTACGCCGCGACCTTCCGGAGAATCCATGCCATAGCGTTCACCGATGATTGCCAGGCTCGGCTCACGGCCGACGGAGAAGGTTGCTCCGATGGCTTCACGTTTGATCCCCAGCATCAGCGCGACAGGCAGACCGAGGATCACCGTACCGACGAAATGGCCGAACTCCTGGAACAGCAACGCCCAGCCAGAGGCGAAGACCACAGGCAGCGAACCGCCGACCACCAGACCAAGCTTGGCGATAAAGATCAGCAGGGCGGGTTGCAGGATGGAGGCCGAGCGCAATTGTGTGGCGTGATCGACACCGATGGTGCCTGGCATCCGGCGGCTGGCGATACCGATCACCGCACCCAGCACCAGTGCCCAGACCATGGGCAGCAAGACGACTTTGCCAGGACCGAGAGGGATGCTGATGGCACCGATCAGCTCGGCGGCGATAAGGATTATCGCGGCCCAGGTATACAGTTTTACAGTGGCTGAGACAGCCTGCTTGTCGCCCGTCACTGCGGCCTGTGAGTGTTGCATGATGATCCCCTTGCCTGCTGAATGACCTTTAAGAGGCCTTATCAATCGTTGTTGTGCTTTTCAGGTGGGCGCGTTGTGGCGCCCGGGGCAGCTTTAAAAGTCCATGGAGCCCATGGAAGCCCTTGTGGGGCTGAATATTCTTGTAAGGCCGCGGAGTGATATCGGCCCAGGCTGCTGTGAACCTTTGGGTGCGAGTATGCAGAGCAGCATGCTGCACACCAATATTGCGAACTTTATTTATCGTTGCCTTAAAGTGAACACAGAAAGTAGGGTTTTCAGGATGCCCAGGCGGGGGGAATGCCGATCAGTTAAGGTCATAAATCACTTTGTGGGAGGCAGCTTGCTGGCGACTTCATACAGACGCAGAAGATCTGTCAGTTTTCAGGCCTTTTCGCCAGCAAGCTGCCTCCCACACGTTTCGTTTGTGCCTTAATTGTTACTACACCTCGGCGTATGGAAGTTACAGCCCCAGTGCCTCCAGAGACCGGCGCTGGGTATCGGCATACAGCTTCAATTCATTGATGGTCTGACGCCCCAAGGCTTTCTGGAATTCGTCCTGATTGGAGCTGGTCGCGTAATGCGACTGTGAGTCGTCACCCAGGTTGGACTGGAAGATACCCGCCGCGCTGACCGGCAGAAAGTCTTCATACACCAGTGGCTCGTAGCGAATGTGACCGCCCTTTATCAACTGCTCCAGATCACCGCTCTGTGGGATGGGGCCTTTTCCGGTGGGGAAGTAACGGAAGTAGGCCAGATCCTGTTCGCGCATTTCCTGATAACTGTCGGGGAAAGCCTGGAAGGTTTTCTCCAGCAATCGGGCATAACGCACCGAGTTGGCTTCGTTGGGGAATTCGCCCAGTTCATCGCGGGCCGCATTCAGCAACTGGTCGTAGAGTGCCCGGCCTTTGGGTGTCAGTGCTGCGCCGCGCTGTTCTATTTCACCGAAGCGGGCCGAATGGCTGCCGGACTCGCCGCTGAAAGTGATGGCTTCTTCCAGTGCCTTGAAGCTGGTCTGGCGCAGCAGAATCGGGCATTGGCGACGGGGCGGGCCTTCCACCACGGCTTTGGGTGTGATGCCTTTGCCAGGCATGCCAGCCTGAACGGCATCGATATCCAGCGTGCGCGGGGTGAGGTGGTTGATATGCGGGCCTCTGAAGGCGACGACGTCGGCAATCAGGCGATGCTGGGCATTGAGCTGTTTGTAGTCCTGTAGCGAAACCGTCGCGGTGTTGTGCCAGCGGAAGGTTTCCAGCGCCTCTTGTACGAATTCGCTCGCGTCCGACTCGTTCAGGCCGCCTTGCTGTTCGTGCTTTTCAATCAGCGCCAATGCTCTGGGTGTGAAGATCATCCGCTGGGCCAGAACCTCGGCGGCAAAGGTGCGCAGCTTATCGTTTTCGATCAGCTCAAGGCGCAGCAGCGAGGTGAACACGCGGAACGGGCTGACTTGCAACGACTGCTCATGTACCGCCCGAAACGCGGTGGAGTGAACCGGCACACCGGCAGGCGTCAGGTCGTAATAGCCCACAGGCTCCATGCCCATGACCGCGAACAGGCGGGCGAGGGTTGCCAGTTCCAGTGCCGTACCGACACGAATGGCGCCATGGCGCTCCATGTCCAGGCGCTGGATTTCGCCCGTCTGCTTCAGGCTCTCCAGAACTCTGGGCTGATGGGTCATGACTCCGTCGTTAACCTCGGAAACCAGCTCCATCAAGGTGCCGTAGAGCGGGACTTCGGTCTTGTACATCTGCGACATGGCGCGGGAAAAGCTGGCTCGAATGTCATCACGGTTTGCAAAGGTTGCAGTGCTCATCTGGATCGTTTCTCCGCACAAATTCCAGTTCAGTCGAGGTCAGCCAGGCAGCGCTCGAAAATATCCAGCCCTTCATTCAAGACTTCCGGCTCGATGGTCAAGGGTGCCAGCAGGCGAATGATGTGCCGTGACTTGCCGCTCGGCATCAGCAACAACCCGGCATCTCTGGCCAGTTGCAGCAGTTGCGCCAGTTGCTGGGTGCCCGGTGCGCCTTCGGGGGTGATCAGTTCAATGCCACGCATGGCGCCGACGCCGGTCAGCCTGCCCAGGTAAGGCGACAGCTTTTGCTCCTGCCAGGAACGGTAGCGGCTGAGGATGATGTTTTCCTGTGTTTCGCCCCAGCGAGACAGGTTTTCGTCGCTCATTTGCGCCAGCGACGCCAGCCCGGCCGCGCAGGCGATGGGGTTGCCGGAATAGGTGCCGCCCAGGCCGCCTTTGGGCAGGGTGTCGAGCAACTGCTTGCGGCCCACCACTGCGCCCAGCGGTATGCCGCCTGCGATGCTTTTGCCGAGCAGAATCAGGTCCGGCTCGATCCCCAGGCGGCTGAACGCGAAGCGCTGTCCGGTGCGACCGAAGCCGGACTGGATCTCGTCGGCAATCAACACAATGCCCTTGTCATCGCAGAACGCGCGCAGCGCCTGAGCGAACTCGGGCTCCATGGTCAGGAAGCCACCTTCGCCCTGAACCGCTTCAAAGATAAAGCAGGCCACGTCGCTGACATCGAGTTCGACACTGAACAGACGCTCCATGGCCTTCAGCGCTTCGGCGGTGGTGACGCCCGTATCCTTGCTCGGAAAGGGGATGTGATAAACGGTGCCGGGCAGTACGCCGATACGCTGTTTGTAGGGCGCGACCTTGCCGTTGAGGTTCAGGGTCGCCAGGGTACGGCCATGAAAGGCGCCATCGAAGGCAATGACCGCCGTACGACCGGTGGCACTGCGCACGATCTTCAAGGCGTTTTCCGCCGCCTCGGCGCCACTGTTGGTGAGCATGCCGCTGAAGGGATAGCTGACCGGCACAAACCGCTCAAGCGTGTTCATGAACTGAATGTACGGATCATGGGGCGTGGCGTTGAAGGCGTAGTGGGTGAGCTTTTCGGCCTGTTCCTGAATGGCCTTGACCACCAGCGGGTTGCAGTGGCCCAGGTTCAGCACGCCAATGCCGCCGACAAAGTCGATATAACGCTTGCCGTTCGTGTCCCAGACTTCGGCGTTCTTGCCGTGGGAAAGGGTGACAGGGTGAACGAATGAAATGGACGCGCTGATATTTTCGTTGCTCACTGGAAACGCTCCGGCAACCAATCACGGCGGGTTCTATGGACGGTGTTCGGTGGCATACGCAAAGACATGGGGGCATCCTGCTGTGTTGAACGTTGCGTCTATCTAAACGAACAACGGACATGCCCCGCAAACGAAATAAAATCGCCGTGTCATTCCAATAATTCTGAATGTCGGGCTTTTACCCGCTGTTTGATCCACTCCACGAACGCCTTGACCTTAGGCACTTGCGCCGCATGTTCGGCATGAGCCAGAAAGTGCGAGCCATCGCTCTGCATCGGGTGGTCCCAGGCAATCACCAGCTTGCCTTCGGCCAGTTCTTCGTTGACCAGATAGCGCGGGATCAAGGCAATGCCGCAACCGGCCTGAGCGGCACGAATGCACATGTAAAAAGTGTCGAAACGCGGGCCGTGATAGCTGCTTTGCGAATGCAGGTTCTGCTCCAGAAACCATTCATGCCAGGCCTCGGGACGCGAGGTGCATTGCAGCAGGGTATGGCCGGTCAAGGCCTGGGCACTCGGGATGCCGTTGCTGGCCAGCAGGTCCGGCGCGCACACCGGCACCATTTCCTCCTTGAACAGCTCGATGCAAGTGGCTCCGGGCCAGGTGCCCTGACCGAAAAAGAACGCCACATCGGCCTTGGCCCTGACCAGATCGAAGGGTTCCAGCTCGCTGCGGATATCCAGGTGAATGCCGGGGTTCTGGCTGCCGAAGCCCTTCAGGTTCGGCACCAGCCAGCGGTCGCCGAACGTCGGCTGGGTGGCGATTTTCAGTACCTCTGTCTCGCCGCCATAGGTCAGGATGTAGCGGCTCGACATGTCGACCTGAATGAGGATCTTGCTCACCTCGGCCATGTACAACTCGCCTGCCGGAGTCAGGTGCAGACGACGGCGGATACGCTGGAACAACGGGTGGCAGAGCATCTCTTCCAGTTGCGCGACCTGCTTGCTCACGGCGCTTTGGGTGAGGTTCAGTTCCTGGGCTGCACGAGTGAAGTTCAAGTGACGGGCCGAGGCTTCAAAACACTGCAAGGCGGTCGTTGAGGGCATCAAACGCTTGGACATTACCGGTTACCTGTTGACGTGCGGGGTGGTTCATTCCAAAACGGAATCATGTTTTTCTAAATGGTCGTTTGTGACAAGGACTGTTGCGGATCAATACTGATCCACATCAATGATTTCAACCAGTGTCATTTGCAGGAGAATCAATGTGGTTGCCAATTTGTTAGCAAGCCTGGGCGTAGCGAAAAATGCATACACAGAAGGGGGCTACCCCGTCTACACCCCTATCGATGGCAGCCAGATTGCCTCCGTCAGCCTGGAAGGCAAGGCGCAGGTCGTGGCGCGCATCGACAGTGCCCAGAGTGCGTTTCTGAAGTGGCGCACTGTACCGGCTCCACGCCGTGGTGAGCTGGTGCGTATCTTTGGTGAAGTGCTGCGCGAACATAAAGCCGAGCTGGGCGAACTGGTGTCCATCGAGGCCGGCAAGATCACTCAGGAAGGCCTGGGTGAAGTGCAGGAAATGATCGACATCTGCGACTTCGCCGTCGGCCTTTCCCGCCAGCTGTACGGTTTGACCATCGCCTCCGAGCGTCCTGGCCATCACATGCGTGAAACCTGGCATCCACTGGGCGTGGTCGGTGTCATCAGCGCCTTTAACTTCCCGGTAGCGGTCTGTGCCTGGAACACCACGCTGGCGCTGGTCTGCGGTAACCCTGTGATCTGGAAGCCTTCGGAGAAAACCCCGCTGACCGCTCTGGCCAGCCAGGCCCTGTTTGAAAAGGCCCTGAAAATCTTCGGTGATGCGCCTGAAGGTCTGGCACAACTGATCATCGGCGATCGTGAGGCTGGCGAGGCGCTGGTCGATGACCCGCGTGTCGCGTTGGTGAGCGCCACCGGCAGCACCCGCATGGGCCGTGAAGTAGGCCCGCGTGTCGCGGCTCGTTTCGGTCGCAGCATTCTGGAACTGGGCGGCAACAACGCCATGATCCTGGCCCCGAGTGCCGATCTGGATCTGGCCGTGCGCGGCATTCTGTTCAGTGCGGTGGGCACTGCTGGCCAGCGCTGCACCACGCTGCGCCGTCTGATCGTGCATCGCTCCATCAAGGACGAAGTGGTTGCCCGCGTGAAAGCGGCCTACGGCAAGGTCCGTGTCGGCGACCCGCGTGAAGGCAACCTGATCGGTCCGTTGATCGACAAGCAGGCTTTTGCGGCCATGCAGGATGCACTGAGTAAGGCCCGTGATGAGGGCGGCCAGGTATTCGGCGGCGAGCGCCAGTTGCAGGACAAATATCCGAATGGCTACTACGTGACCCCGGCGATCGTCGAGATGCCGGCCCAGAGTGATGTGGTGCGTCACGAAACCTTTGCGCCGATTCTCTACGTGCTGACTTACGACGAGTTCGAGCAAGCGCTGCGCCTGAACAACGAAGTGCCACAAGGCCTGTCGTCTTGCATCTTCACCACCGACATTCGTGAGGCCGAGACTTTCCAGAGTGCTGCCGGCAGCGACTGCGGCATTGCCAACGTCAACATCGGCACCAGCGGTGCCGAAATCGGCGGCGCATTTGGTGGCGAGAAGGAAACCGGTGGCGGGCGTGAATCCGGCTCCGACTCCTGGAAGGCCTACATGCGTCGTCAGACCAATACCGTCAACTATTCCCGCGAGCTGCCGCTGGCTCAAGGGATTGTTTTCGACTGACAGACAGGGCATCAGGCTCGCCCGGCGAGCCTGAAACTTCATGAGGCTGGAGTTCTGCAATGACGCAATTTCGTCAAGGGTGCCTGTGGGAACAACTGACGCCGCAACGGCCGAGCTACCCGCCGTTGACCGGTGAGCTATCCGCCGACGTTTGCGTGATCGGGGCCGGTTTTACCGGTCTGTCCGCCGCCCTTCAATTGCTGGAAGGTGGCAAGTCCGTTTGTATCGTGGAAGCCCATCAAGTGGGCCACGGCGGCTCGGGGCGCAACGTGGGGCTGGTCAACGCCGGGACCTGGGTTGCGCCGGACGAGCTGGAAAAAGTTCTGGGCAGCGCTGAAGCCAATCGCCTCAATGGCGCATTGGGTGCTGCGCCGGCCCTGGTGTTCTCCACCATCGACAAGTACAACATCGACTGTCAGGAAACCCGCACTGGCACCTTGCATATGGCGCACAACGCCAAAGGGCTGGCTGACCTGCGCAGCCGTGCCGAGCAGTGGCAGCGTCGTGGTGCCAATGTCGAGCTTTTGACCGGCCAGACCTGCGAAGACGCCTGCGGCACCGACAAGATCTCCGGGGCGCTGCTGGATCATCGGGCCGGGACCGTCAACCCCATGGCTTATGCCTCGGGCATGGCGACCAATGTGGTTGCCCGTGGCGGCTTGCTGTTTGGTGACTCGCCAGTAACCGGGCTGCAACGCACGGACGATGGCTGGAAAGTCTCCACCGACAAGGGCAGCGTGCGGGCCGAAAAGGTCGTCATCGCCTCCAATGCCTACACCGAGGGCGAATGGACGGATGTGAAGGATCACATTTTTGCCGGTTACTACTATCAGGTGGCCTCGCTGCCGCTCAGTGGCCCCGAGCAGGAAAGCGTGCTGCGCGGTGGGCAAGGCTCATGGGATACGCGCACGGTATTGAGCAGCATTCGCCGTGATGCACACGGGCGTCTGTTGCTGGGTAGCCTGGGTAATGCCGGCAATTACCCGCTGTGGTTCATTCGTCAGTGGGCCGACCGCATTCAGCAGCACTACTTTCCGCAACTGGGCAAGGTCGAGTGGCAATGCACCTGGACGGGCCGTATCGGCTTTACGCCAGACCATTTGCTGCGTCTGTTCGAGCCAGCCCCAGGCCTCCTGGCTGCGACCGGTTTCAATGGACGGGGTGTCACCACCGGAACATTGGTGGGCAAATGCTTTGCCGATTACCTGCTGACCAACGATGCCAAGGCCCTGCCAGTCAGCTTCTCGAAGAGCAAGACGGTACTGGGCAGTTCATTGCGCACCCTGGCTTACGATGCGGGTTTTACGCTGTATCACGCCGGGCAATGCCTGCGCGTCGTACTTTGATTTCTTAAAAGAATAAAACGCCATACAACAATAAATTTCATTCAATTTCTGCTGCCGTACGAAATCGATTCAAGGAAATACAAATGGCAAGTTTCATACTCGCCCGGCTTTGCCGTGGCGGTCTTTCGGCATCCGGTCTATCTGAATTCCGTTTGAAAGTAAGCCAATAAAGCGGTGGGAACACTGCGCCAACAAGAATGCTTATTCAAAAACAGGTTGCGTCGTCGGGCTGCCTCTTTGCGTGCCGCCCTGTGCAACTTCAACGTTGAGGGTAGAACATGGTTTCTCATAAAAAGAACGAGCACCGCTCCCTGAAACACGGGCTGACATCTCGTCAGGTTTCGATGATTTCCATTGCGGGCATCATTGGTGCCGGCCTGTTCATCGGCTCCTCCAAGGCCATCGCCACGGCGGGGCCAGCGATCCTGATCTCTTACGGCATTGCCGGCCTGCTGGTTTTGCTGGTCATGCGCATGCTGGGTGAAATGGCGATTGCCAACCCCGATAGCGGTTCGTTCTCCACCTATGCCGGACAAGCCATCGGGCCATGGGCCGGGTTTACCATCGGCTGGTTGTACTGGTGGTTCTGGGTCCTGATCATTCCGGTCGAAGCGATTGCCGGTGCCGATATCCTGCACGCCTGGATGCCCTCGGTGCCGTCCTGGCTGTTCGCCTTTCTGATCATGATCACGCTGTCCTGTACCAATCTTGTGAGCGTGAAGAATTTCGGTGAATTCGAGTACTGGTTCGCGCTGGTGAAGGTCATTGCGATCCTGGCGTTCATCGGCGTCTGCACCCTGGCCGTACTGGGCTTCTGGCCACTGGCCGAAACCTCCGGTGTCTCGCAGATCTGGCAGAACGGCGGTTTCATGCCCAATGGTTTTGGCGCTGTGCTGGGCGGCGTATTGATCACGATCTTTTCATTCTTCGGCGCAGAAATCGTCACCATTGCCGCCGATGAAACGGCCAACCCCAAAGAGAAGATCCGCAAGGCCACCAACCTGGTGGTGTACCGCATCGCGATTTTCTACATCTTCTCGATCTTCTTTATCGTTTCACTGGTGGCCTGGAATGACCCGCGCTTGCTGCAAGTGGGTTCGTTCCAGCGAGCACTGGAAATCATCAATGTGCCGGGCGCCAATATGGTGGTCGATATCGTGGTGTTCGTGGCTGTCACCAGTTGCATGAACTCCGGCCTCTACACCGCCTCGCGGATGCTGTATTCCTTGGGCGCACGGGGTGAAGCGCCTGTGCAGATCAGACGTGTTTCCGGCAGCGGTGTGCCGACTGTCGCGGTGATTCTTTCCACCCTGGCAGGCTTTGTCGGCTGCTTCGTGAACTACGCCTTTCCGGGCAAGGTGTTCGGTTTCCTGCTGTCCACCACTGGTGCCATTGCGTTGCTGGTGTACCTGGTGATTGCCGTTTCCCAGTTGCGGATGCGGACAAGGCTGGAGAAGGAAGGCCAGGAGCCGGCCTTCAAGATGTGGCTGTTCCCATGGTTGACCTGGCTGGTGATCGGGCTGATCACACTGGTGCTGGGATACATGCTGATCACCCCCACCTACCGTTATGAAACGCTGATGACCGCGGCGGTTACCGGGACGATTCTGCTGATTGCCCTGGTGCGTCGCAAGGCGGCAGGGGGATATGTGAGTTCTGCGGCATCCAGATGAGTCAAAAGCGTCGCGGGCAAGCCCCCTCCCACAAAAGCAACGCATGAGGGGGAGTGCTTGCCCACGACGAGGTGTTTACGAAACTGCCTGACTATTGATCCGCAATTCCGCCCGCAGCCCGCCTTGCGGTGAGTTGCCCAGATGCAGGCTGCTTTCGAGCTTGCGCACGATCATGTCGACAATTGCCAGCCCCAATCCTGCGCCATTGCTGTTGCCCTTGCTGTAGAAGCGTTCGAGCAGGCGTGCCTTGTGTTGTTCGTCGATACCGGGGCCAGCGTCTTCTACGCACAGGTGGGCGCTGCCATCGTCCTGACGTTGCAGCACAACCCGAATCTCGCTGGCAGCCGGGGCGAAGTTGAGGGCGTTGGTCAGCAGGTTCTGCAAGGCGATGGTGATGGCTCCTGGATCGCTGTGGATCACGCACACTTCATCGGCCTCCAGTACCAGCTCGACACGTTTTTCCAGCGCCAGTGGCGTGAGTTCGGCCATTTCTTCCTGGACCAGCGTATTGAGCTCAAAGGTCTTCAACTGATCCGGGCTCAGGCGCGGTTCAAGGCGGGCCATGGTCAGCAACTGGCTGGCGATGCGTGCCGCCCGGTCAACGCCATGTACCAGGAAATCCAGCGCTTCCAGGCGTTGTTCGGGAAGTTCGGCCTGACGGGCGTTCTGTGCGTGGATGCGCAGCACGGTCAAGGGCGTGCGCAGCTCATGGGCGGCATCGGCAATGAAGCGTCGTTCGCGTTCCAGCAGGTTGTCGATCTGGGTCAGCAGACGGTTGAGCGCGGTCTGCATGGGCTCCAGCTCCTTTGGCAATGGCGACAGCGCCAGAGGCTCCAGGCTCTCTGCATCGCGCTTGCGGATCACCTGAGCCATGGATTGCAGTGGGCGCAGGCCCCAGCCGATGACCAGCCAGATCGACACGATCAATAACGGAACGCCAATCACGGTCGGCCAGACGGTGTGACTCACAATGATCTGGATCAGGCCCTGACGCACATCGTCGCGCTCGCCGACCCAGATCAGGAAGCCTTGCTGTGGATCTGCCAGCAGGAAGCCACACCATTCACGGCCATTTTCCACGAGGTCGTGGGAGCCTTCCTCCTTGGGCGGTTCGCTGAGTACCGGGGCTTCGGCTGAACGGACCAGCAGTTCACCCGAAGTGCGCCAGACCTGGAAGGTCAGCCGGGTTTCGTAAGGATGGGCCACGCCGCTGGTGCCGACTCGGCTCATGGCTTCATCGAAGGCTTCATACAGCTTGCTCAGGTCCTTTTCACCTTCCGCCCGCTGACGCAGCACGCCTTGCAGCAAACGGGCGCTTTGCGCCAACTGGGCGTCGTAGACCTCTTCGATTTCATGGTGACTGTCGCGCAGCACCAGCAGGCCGATGATCAGATCGCCCAGCAGCAACAACAGCAATACCGGGGCAAGGATTCGTGCGCGTACCGAGGTCATGCCTTGAGCTCCAGCAGGTAACCGACGCCGCGAACGGTGCGGATCAGGTCAGTGGACAGTTTCTTGCGCAGGTTGTGGATCAGCACTTCCAGCGTGTTGCTTTCGACTTTTTCCTGCCAGCCATAGAGCGTGGTAGACAGACGCTCGCGAGTGACGACCTTGCCGGGACGGATCATCAGTTGATGCAGCAACTGATACTCCATGGGCGTCATGGGGACTTCACTGCCCTGATAGCTGACCTGTTGCGACGCCGGGTCCAGGCTGATACCCGCGTGTTCCAGCAGCGGTTGTGCCCGACCCTGGCTGCGGCGCAACAGGGCGCGCACCCTGGCTTTCAGTTCGTTGACGTCGAAAGGCTTGATCAGATAATCATCCGCTCCTGCATCCAGCCCGGCGATGCGGTCTTGCGTACCGTCACGAGCGGTCAGGATCAGCACCGGCAGCGATTGCTCTTCGGCGCGCAACTGGCGCAGCAGGTCGAAGCCGTCCAGACGTGGCAAGCCGAGGTCCAGCAGCAACAGATCAAAGCGCTCGCTGCGCAGGGCATGCAGGGCGCTGAGTCCGTCCTCGATCCAGTCAAGCGTATAGCCCTCAGTGTTCAAGGCGACTTTGATGCCTTGGCCGATGGCGCGATCATCTTCCACCAGGAGCAGACGCATAAGAGGTTCCGGGCAATGGGTTGGGGGAGGGCGGGCGCCATCATGCCGTTATGGCCGAGGCTCGCGTAGAGCCATATGTCGAGAAGATGTAACGATCTGTTGCACCTTAAGCTTTTCCTAAGATTGCTTTCGCACAGTAGCGGCTCCTTAACTGCTGCGAGTATCCAACATGCGTAAAGTCCTGCTGATTTCCTTGCTGATGGCCAGCCCTCTGGCACTTGCCGGCCCGCAATGCACCACCGCCGACAAATCCCAGTGGCAGGATCAGGCCAAGTTCCAGGAACAACTCAAGGCCCAGGGTTACCAGATCAGCAAGTTCAAGGTCACTGACGGCAACTGCTATGAGATCTACGGTTTCGACAAGGACAAGCGCAAGGTCGAAATCTACCATGACCCTGTGTCCGGCAAGGCCGTGAAGACCGAGATCAAAGGCTGATGAACCGCGTTTCCCTGCGCCTGTGGGACCCTTTGGTCAGACTGTTTCATCTTTCTGTCGCGGGCGTCTTCATTGCCAACTACTTCCTTAACGAAGCCGGTGGCGACTGGCATGTCTGGTTGGGCTATTACGCAGTTGCCTGGCTGTGCGTGCGAGTGGTGTGGGGATTCATCGGGCCACGCAGTGCCCGCTGGAGTGACTTCTGGCCGAGCCCGAGTCGTTTGCGTGCTCATGTGCAGTCGCTGATCGACCGGCGACCTGTTCACCGGCTCGGTCATTCGCCTCTGGGGGCGCTGGTCATGGTCCTGATGATGGCGCTGATTTTCTCCATCGGGCTGACCGGCTGGATGATGGAAGAAGTGGATGCCCTGTGGGGGGCCGACTGGCCGTTGCAGATCCACGAAACCCTGGCCGACGTGCTTTGCGCGCTGGTGGTGCTGCATATGGCAGCCGCTGTATTCGAGAGTTTTCAGGTGCGCGACAACCTGCCGCTGTCGATGTTGACCGGCAAGCGGCGCTCATTGCCCGAGCAAACCGACAACTGAACAGACCCGTAACTCCCTTCGCTAAGGTGCTGGATTTTCATGCCTGTTATTTCCCGAAACCTGGCTGCATGGAGCGCAGGCCTTGCTGTTGTCTTGATTTTTTTCAGCGCCTGGCTCAGCCATCCGCTGCACAAGCTGTCTCCTTTCGCAGTCAGCGAAACGCCGGTCAGTGTCGAGGGCGCTGTCGCCACGGCCGCGACCTACAGCTCGCGTTTCGCATCTTCCGATCTCGACGATTTCGTCCACTCATCTGCCGTTACCGCCTTGCCCGGCGGCGACCTGATGTCGGTATGGTTCGCTGGTTCCCGAGAGGGAGCGGGGGATGTGGAAATTCGTGCTTCCCGATTCGATGCCAGCGCCGGTGAGTGGGGCAATGAACAGGTGCTCGCGACCCGAGAGTCCACCCAGACCGGCACGGGCAAATACATTCGCAAGCTGGGTAATCCGGTGGTCGCACTGGCTCCGGACCAGCGTCTCTGGCTGTTTTATGTGTCGGTATCGGTCGGTGGCTGGGCCGGGAGTTCGGTGAATGCCATGGTTTCTCAGGACATGGGCGTCACCTGGTCGACGCCGCGCCAGTTGATTACCTCGCCTTTCCTGAACATCAGCACCCTGGTTCGCGCAGCGCCGGTGTTTCATGCCGACGGCTCGATTGGCCTGCCGGTCTATCACGAGTTTCTGGGCAAGTTTGCCGAGTACCTTTATCTGAGCCCCAATGGTGATGTGATCGACAAGTTCCGCATCAGTCGCGGCACCAATTCCCTGCAACCCACGGTCGTACCGCTGGACGGGCAGCGGGCCGTGGCCTTGTTGCGTTATGCAGGAAATACCTATCACCGCGTACTGGCCAGCCGCACCGAAGATGGCGGCCAGACCTGGAGCGAACCGCACCCGCTGGAGCCGAGCAACCCCAACTCGTCGCTGGCGGCGGTCGGTGTGCCGGGGCGTGGTTTGCTGGTGGCCTTGAACGACCTGCGTGACGGTCGTTTCAAACTGAGCCTGTATGGCACCGACGAGCAGATGAACCAATGGCGGCCGGTGATCGATCTGGATAAGTCTCCCGATCCGCTGGGTAATCCGTTCTCGCTGGAAGCCTATCGGGAAATCCTCGGTGAAGGTTTCCGGGCCTCCAGTGGTGCGCGGCGTCAGCCTCTGGAAGCGGAGTTCCTGAGCAACCTGGACCAGCGAGTCTGCTCGCCGCAAGGGTGCGATTTTGAATACGAATACCCGTATTTCATCCGCAGCCCGGACGGCATGTATCACCTGGTCTACTCCTGGAATAACACCTTCATCAAACATGTCAGCTTCAACGAGGCCTGGCTGGCGGAGCACTTGTTATGATCGCGCAATGGCTGACACATCTGGCGTTTGCGCTGGTGCTGTTTCTGATCCTGTCTTCCTGGACGTCCTCGCCGCGCTGGCGGCTGGCGATACTGGCCGGTGCCTCGTTGGCGAGTGTGGTTTCCATCGACGGCCTGTCCCTGGCGTCCTACGTGCGCAGCCTGAGCGATGATCTGGCTATCACAACTCTGATAGGCCTGGTCTGGCTGACCGCCCAGCGCCTGGGGCTCATCCAGCCACTGGAGAGTCGCCAGCGTTTGCTGGTGTTGTCGGTGCTCGCGGCGCTGGCACTGGTTCTCTACCCGGCCACGCTGGGCATTACGTATTTCGACCCTTACCGCTGGGGCTTCAACCCACGGCCAATGATCATCGCCATCGCGGCTCTCACCCTTGGGCTGGTTTACCTGCGCAGCCATCTGGGTGCCTTGATGCTGGCGCTGGCCACGCTGGCCTTCACCTTCCGGATCAAACCTTCGGAAAACTACTGGGATTACCTGATCGACCCGTTCCTGGCGTTGTACGGCTGCATTGCGTTGTTGATGTTCGTGGCACGGCAGTTTTATCGCGGCCGTTCACAGAGCCTGTAGGTGCGGTGTTTCAAACGATACATCTCTGTCGGATGTACCTGCTCTTCGCGGATGAGTCCGCTCCTACAGGCCTATCACCCATAGGAGCGAATTCATTCGCGAATGTGGCATTAGTCGAGGAACGAAAATGAGTTGGCTGCAATCACGACGCCTGCAGTATTGGGCAGGCACAATCGTGCTGTTTTTCCTGTTGTCGGCACTGTTGAGGGGCGTGTTCTTCTGGAGCTTTTCCGGGGTCGAGCACGAGAAGCTGTTTAGCGACCCGACCGTGCTGCAAACCCTGGGCATCGGTTTTCGCTTCGACCTGCGTCTGGCGTTGCTGGTGTCCCTGCCATTGGCGTTCCTGCTATGGCTGCCTCGCTGGAACATGCTCGGCGTTCGAGCCCTGCGCTGGATAGCCCGTTCATATCTGCTGCTGGCATTGGTGGCACTGACGATGATTCATGTCATCGACTTCGGCCATTACGCCTATCTAGGTGTGAGGCTCAACGCCAGCGTCCTGCGCTATCTGGACGATGCCCAGATATCTCGCGACATGCTGTGGCAAACCTATCCGGTGGTGTGGATCAGTCTCGGCTGGTTGTTGACCTTGCTGGTGCTGGGCCGCGTCCTGATCTGGCTGGAACGCATGACGCTTGAGCGAGCGCCGCGCCCGGTCAAACGCTGGTCGGCGGCCTGGGGCGCGGCAGTGATTGTCTGCGCGACTTTCCTTGGGCTGTTGGGCCGTGTGGACAACCTCAACCTGGAAAACCCGGTGCCGCTGCGCTGGAGCGATGCGTTTTTCTCCGGCAATAACCAGGTGGCGGCATTGGGGCTCAACCCTGCGCTGTTTCTGTATGACACCCTCAAGGTTTCCCAGTCGCGCTATGACGAAGATCAGGTACGTCAGCACTATGACGTGGTCGCCAATTACCTGAGTGTCCAGCAGCCCGATGCCCAGGCCCTGAACTTCAAACGTCAGCAGCCCGTGCAGCCTTACCGGATCGACGGCGAGCGTGCGCCGAACGTGATTTTCGTAATGCTCGAATCCCTGGGCACCAGCGCCGTAGGGGCTTATGGCAACCCGCTCAACCCCACGCCGAACCTGGATCGTCTGGCGACTGAAAGCTGGTTCTTCAGGCATTTCTATGTTCCGGTGACCGGCACGGCCAAAACGGTCTGGGCCAGCATCACTGGCGTACCGGACGTCACCCGTCAGGAAACCGCGACACGCCATCCGCTGATTACCCGCCAGAACACGATCATCAATGACTTCAAGGATTACCAGAAGCTCTACATGATTGGCGGCAACTCGGGCTGGGCCAACATGAACGCGCTGATTCGGCGCAGCATCGATGACGTGCGTCTCTATGACGAGCGCGACTGGAAGTCGCCTCAGGTGGACGTGTGGGGCATTTCCGATCTGGACCTGTTCAAGGAAAGCGACAGGATCCTGCGCGAGCTGCCCAAGGACCGGCCGTTCTTTGCGTATGTGCAGACCGCAGGCAATCACCGGCCTTTTACCATTCCCAAGGAAAACGATGGATTCGAGGTCAGTAACCTGACGCTGGAGCAGGTGCAGGCGGCGGGTTCGCGCAGTGTCGAGCAGTACAACGCGGTGCGGTTGCTGGACTTCAATATCGGTCGCCTGATGGAGCTGGCCAAGGCGGGCGGTTACTACGAGAACACCATCTTCGTGATGTTTGGCGACCACAACACCCGCATCAGCCAGATTCCTCATATGGCGCCGGCCTTCGAGCAACTGGGGCTGGAGAGCAACAACGTTCCGTTGCTGATTCACGCGCCTGCGCTGCTGGGCTCGCGGGTCATCGAAGAAGCGGTCGGGCTGGCGGACCTGCTGCCCACGGTCGCCGGCATGGCGGGCGTCGAATTCAGCAATGGCGCCATGGGGCGCGATATCCAGCAACCGGCACCGGAAGGCGAGCGAGTGGTGCCGCTGGTCTTGCGTGAAGGCACCTTCCCGCTGATCGGTGCTGTCACCCGGCATTACCTGCTGCAAATGGAACACGACGGCAGTTCGCCCACGCTGCATGACCTGGCCTCGCGCACCCCGCTGGACAACGTTGCCGATCAGAACCCTGAGGAGTTTGAGCGGCTACGCGACCTGACGCGCGGTCTGCATGAGAGTTCGCGCTTGATGCTGTATCGCAACGTGCGCTGATCAGCGCCTTTCACATGCCCCTTCATTCACGACATTCAGTCGCAATGAAGGGGCATGCTTTACCCGCAATCCCTCATCATCCAGGCCCGTCGCGGCCTGTCTGAAATAAATGTTTCCGCCTCTGTGATCCAGAAGCGCTTGCGCGACGTAAATGAGTTTTCGCACCTGGCAATGGAATAGCAGACAGTGCGGAGTGCTCTGCTACGCTGAAAATTGTCCAACAGGTGAAATTTCGCAGGTCAACAACAGACTTTTCCGATGCTTAACCTTCTGTAATTCATCGGTAATTCTTGTAAAGCTCTGTCGGATATCGTCGGCAGTCTGTATGTTGGGGGCTCTATTTCGCCTGGATGCGGTTTTTTGTCGTTCCCACCTTTGAGAGCATTGTGGATGTTGGCAACGTGTACCCAGGCTTCCCCGGCCAGACTGCTTGATGCTCTGCGTGCTGAAACGAATCAACTGCATGTCGGTCTGGAAAAGCGCCTGCCGTTTTTCTCTTCTGTTTTAAACAGCGCTTACTACCTTCGTCTGCTCCAGGCTTACTACGGTTTCTACCGTCCGCTGGAGGCTGCCTTGCAGGCCAGTGGCTTGATACCGGCAGAACTGACGCCAGCCGATCGAGTCAAAACCCCTGTGCTATTTCAGGATCTGCATACCCTTGGCATGACAGAACAGGCCATAAACTCACTTGCCCAGTGCAGGCAACTGCCGGTGATCGATTCGCCCGGAGCCTGCCTTGGAGTGCTGTATGTTCTGGAGGGGGCCACTCTCGGCGGGCAGATCCTGCGCCGTGAAATCCACAAGCGACTAGGGCTGGACGAGCACAGTGGCTCGGCCTTTCTGAATGTTTATGGCACGGCCACCGGCATGCGCTGGAAAGCGTTTCTGGCCTATATGGACAGTGTGCAGGCCGACGCTGTAACCACAGAGGCTACCGTGCTGGCGGCCCAATCCACATTTGCATGTTTCGAGCACTGGCTCGATGGTCAAGAGGTACTGTTATGAGCCAACTCGATAAAGAGACTTTTGAAGCCCTGTTGGCCAATTGTGCAAACGAGCCTATCCAGTATCCGGGTGCCATTCAGCCTCACGGCGTGTTGTTTACCGTCACCGAGCCGGACTTTGTCATATTGCAGGTCAGTGCCAATGTGCAGGAACTGCTCGACAAGAACCCCGATCACATCCTTGGGCAGCCGCTTGAGTCGGTTGTGGGGGAGGGGTGGGCTGCCGTGCTCAAGAGCGCCAGCCTTCAGGAGTCATTCAACGACATTCCGCAACTTCTGATCACCCTCAATGGCCGTGAATTTGAGGCGATGTTGCATCGGCACCAAGGCGTACTGGTGCTGGAGCTTGAAGTTCAGGACAAGGATTCGCAGGTCGCCAACAGTGAGCGGATCTCCAATCTGGGGCGCATGCTGCGCCAATTGCAGGCCGCCAAGACACTGCAGGCGTTGTATGAAATCAGTGTTCGCGAAATCCAGAAACTGACCGGCTATGACCGTGTGTTGATATACCGTTTCGAGGAGGAAGGCCACGGTCAGGTCATCGCCGAAGCCTCTTCGCCGGACATGGAACTGTTCAACGGCTTGTTCTTCCCAGCCTCGGACATTCCTGATCAGGCTCGCGAACTCTATCGTCGCAACTGGTTGCGCATCATTCCCGATGCCGATTACACGCCGGTTCCGCTGATTCCACAGTTACGCCCCGATACTCAGCAGCCGCTGGACCTGAGCTTCTCGACGCTGCGCAGTGTTTCTCCGATCCACTGCGAATACATGAAGAACATGGGCGTGCTGTCTTCCATGAGCGTTTCCCTGCTCAAGGACGACAAACTCTGGGGCCTGATCAGTTGCGGGCACCGCACGCCACTGTACGTGTCTCACGAACTGCGCGGCGCCTGCCAGGCCATCGGTCAGGTCCTGTCGTTGCAGATCCGCGCAATGGAGGCTCTGGAAGTCAGCCGTCAGCGCGAGGCCAAGCTGCAAATGCTCAAGAGCCTGAACGACTCCATGGTCGCGGCGTCGGAAAACGTCTTCGACGGCCTTGGGCAACAACCGCAAGTATTGATGGATCTGGTGGGCGCTTCGGGTGTGGCGATCATTGAAGACAAGCAATTGCATGTCTTTGGTATCTGTCCTGAGCCTGCTGAAATCAAGGCGCTGCATAAATGGCTGATGGCAAGAGGGCAGCAGGTCTTTTCCAGCCATCATCTGTCGAGCGTCTATCCTGCGGCCGAGGCTTATCAGCAGCATGCCAGCGGTGTTCTGGCCATGAGCCTGCCCAAACCGGTCGACAACGGCGTGTTGTGGTTCCGTCCCGAGGTCAAGGAAAGCATTCAGTGGAGCGGCAACCCGAACAAGCCGCTGGATATGGAAGGCTCCGGCGCGGGCCTGCGGCTGAGGCCGCGCACGTCGTTCGAGATCTGGAAAGTCGAGATGGCGGGCATTTCCACCAAATGGACCCACGGCGATGTCTTCGCCGCCAACGACCTGCGTCGCTCGGCGCTGGAAGACGACCTGGCTCGTCAGGTACGCCGTGAGCAGTTGGCAGTGCGTGCCAGGGATGAACTGGTCGCGGTTGTGTCCCATGACCTGCGCAACCCCATGACCGTCATTTCCATGCTCTGCGGCATGATGCAAAAAGCCTTCAGCTCCGATGGTCCGCACACCTCGCGTCGCATTTCTTCCGCGATCGACACCATGCAACAGGCTGCCAGCCGCATGAATGTTCTGCTGGAAGACTTGCTGGACACCTCGAAAATCGAAGCAGGCCGCTACATCATTTCGCCTCAGCCGCTGGAAGTGAGTCATATTTTCGAGGAAGCCTATTCATTGCTGGCGCCGCTGGCCATGGACAAATCCATCGATATCTCCTTCCATAGCGAACCGGACCTGAGAGTCAGCGCCGACCCGGAGCGCCTGTTCCAGGTGCTGTCGAACCTGATCGGCAACGCCATCAAGTTCACGCCCAAGCAAGGCCGGATCGACGTGGCCGCAGTGCCGGACGGCAACGAGATCGTCTTCACCGTGCGCGACTCCGGCGAAGGCATCCAGCCCGAACAACTGCCGCACATCTTCGAGCGCTACTGGACCATCAAGGAAGGCAACCCGACCGGCACCGGCCTTGGGCTCTACATCTCCCAAGGCATCATCAAGGCCCACGGCGGCGTGCTGACTGCAGACAGCACGGTGGGGCAGGGCAGCGAGTTCAGGTTTACGGTGCCGGTTGCCGGCTGATTGAGGCCTTGGCCGCGACTACCGCGTAGGAGCGAATTCATTCGCGAGACGTCATTTCAAACGACGTATCTCTGTCGGATGGACCGGACCTTCGCGAATGAATTCGCTCCTACGCGCTTGATGTGAATTCGTTACTTCACCTAACGAAAATCCCACCCGCGCAGGACATTTCCTGCAGGCCTTGCCCTTTCTTCTGTGCGAACTTTCCTAGAAAATCTCAAGCCCTTGCGCCTGTGAAATCTCGACACTAGGCTGCGTCGGTCGCTGAAAATCAGCGATCGGGTTTAGCAGCCTGAATCAGTTTTTTCCGACGCAAGTTCCGCTATGGCGGCTTTGCGTGGGGCACTTTCGAGTGCGCCGGAATTGGGAAAACTGCCGGTCTGCTAACCCGCGTCAAAGCTGCCACCCTTGTTCGTTTAGCAGCAAACATCCGGTGGCTTTATCGGAGTTTTCCCAATGATCGATTCAACACCGTCACCACCCTTCCCATCACTGGAAGAGTCCCTGCTGCATGTCAGTGACCTGCTACGTTGCGCCGCTGCAACAGCCTATGAAACCGGCGACACCCTCAATGGCCCCAAACGTGATCTGGCTTTTTCGGTCGTGCATCTGATCGGTATGGCCAAGGCCGAGCTGGATCGTTCGCTGGCGCGTGTCGAGGTGCGAGCCTGATCGTAGGAGCGAATTCATTCGCGAAGGGCATGGAACAAAGAGCATAGACCTATGCCCTGAGTACTGGTTGATACATCACCGAAACCATTATCATCAGCCCGCTATTCGGCAGTCACAAGCAACAGAATCACGGAGAGATGGATGTACCTCAATCAAAAATCCAGCCGCTGTATCTTGCTGGCCGGCGTGTTGGTAATCAGCGGTTGCACTTCGTTTTTACAGGGTAAGCAGTATGTCGTTCCTAGCCCCGATGAACCCTCTGCAACGATTCGCCTCAAGGCTGGAAATGGTGCGAGACTGGATGCCATGACGTTCAGCGACAATGGATGCTATGCGGGTTACACCGTGCTGCCCTCTAACGGTGACTACATCGAATCTCGGGTCGCTGTGAATAAGGAACTGATTTTGACCTATTGGCAGACCGCAGGAAGCAGCGTTTGCCAGATACCGTTCTCCTTCACGCCACATAGCGGCGCCACCTATACCTTGATCCAGGGTTCCTGGAGTGAGCCCAAGGCAGGCATTCTGCCGATCTTCAACCGCGAGGAACATTTCTGCGGCGTAGGCGCCATCAAGAAAGTCGGCGACCAGGAGAGCATCGAACCCATTCAACAGCTGAAAATCAAGACTGGGTTCGCATGTTTGAGGTTTGTTAAATAGAGATATCGCATGGTATTCGCTGCGGGTTGGTTGAATCATATTGGGTGGATGTCGCCTTCCCTGGCAATGATACTAATGACCGATTACTGGGCTGGGAGGTCAGCTTTCGGCCAAGATCGGCCTATCAAAAATCAGTCAGCAGCCTACTGAGTATTGTTTCGCCGAGGTGTCCTGCGATAGTTTTGGGTAAATCGTACATTGAGGTATGAAGAGTCTGTATAGTTACTTTGTTCTCAAATAGGTGTTGATTCTGCCCAAGTCAAGAACGGACGAAACGGAGAAGCATGTCTATTGCACAGAGCGGATTGCCAGCGAGCACACCATCAGTCAATAGCCATACCTTTAAAGAAAATTCGTACACAACCACCTACTCAAGCCAACTGTAAATGGATGTTGAAGTTTAATGAGACCTCAAGAAAACAAAGAATTCTATGCTTTCTACAACACAAGCGCTGAAAAGCTTGCGCAATATGATCTGAAGGTATCCACGCTTACAGAAATATACGACGATCACGTACAAAAAAAACCCGAACTGGAGAACACGGCTACTCTCTTGGCATCCACGATTCAGAAAATTCCAGACGTTCACTCGGTGCGCTGGAGAATCAAGGACGCTTCGCACCTGATTTCGAAAATCATAAGAAAGCACGAGAGCGGCAATGTAAAATACAAAAACATCGATGCGATGAGCTATCGATCGATTATTCAAGACCTCATAGGCCTAAGAGCACTGCATCTTTATAAAAGCGGTATGTTTTCTATTGACGACGAAATCAGGAAAACGCTCAACCTTCTGGAAGAGCCAACTGCTTATATACGCCTAGGTGACTTAAAGTCGGCCATGGAACGCAAGGGGTTCATTGTACAGGAGCACGCCGATGCCTACCGATCGGTGCACTACATCATCCAGACCACGCCTTTCAGGGACGTCATTTATTCAGAGCTTCAGGTCCGAACTATTTTCGAGGAGGGCTGGGCTGAAATCGATCATGACGTCCGTTATCCTGACTACAATGATAATGCGGTGGTGAAGCAGTTTCTGAGCATCTTCAATCGTCTGTGCGGTGGGGCAGACGAAATGGGTGAATTCGTAAAGACACTGACCGATGCGCTCTCTGTTGGAAAAACTGACAGCTCAGGTGAGACAAAAGATACACCTTCCCAGATCAGTACGCTCAAGACCAATCTTGAAAAATTGCAAACGCTGCCAGCTTCTGGTGACGAGCAACGTGAAATTATCGAAGCCCTGAAACAGCAAGTTAATGATCTGGAATCTAGTTATAGGCAGGCAATCCCTATTTCTAGCAATACTGTTAAAAACTCCTACGCGGGCCTTGAGGGTTGGGCCTTGGCTACGCGCATGATTTCGGATGTGATAGCCGCGTCAGACGCAGCAGAAAAGGCAAAAAAAGCACAACTTAAAATTCTGGATATGGGGGATGCCATAACTGTAGATAATCCATCGCATAAATATGGGAAGCTCAAATAGCCTTCTTATCTTTCTAAATCGCGAGCAACCGTAAATTAGTTACACTTCGCATAACTTGCGTTTGGCCGCTTTGGGGCGAGAGCAGACAACCAACTACACTTTATTGAGGATCTCGCGACAGGCAATATTTGACCTCGGCTCCGTACTTTGTTAAGCAGAGTAAGTAGTTTCATTTTTTGAACCGATGGACGGAGTATTCATGACGCAAGAGAAGCACGGAATCCAAATTTTTGATCAGACGGGAGGCCCTGTCCTAGAGGTTGGACCGCATCTCGTTCGAGAGAACTCTGAGTTTGCTGAGAAAATAGGCATAATCGCCGCATCATGGGCACAGGCAGAGGTTAATCTGAATTGCCTATTCGCAGTCCTACTAGATACAACTCCGGACGAGGCCGCGAATCAGCTCAAAAAATACAGCAGCGCAGCGAGAGCGGCAGATGGAGCAAGGAAGCTCGCTGCGGAATACCTGACAGGAGCAGAGCTTGAGTCCGTCACAAAAGCTTTGAACCAACTCGATCTGGTACGATTACGACGTAATCGAGTACAGCATGACGTATGGGCTAAGAAAGGTGACGACAATCAAACAATGTTTGCCATTCACTCGGATCAATACTTAGCTTTCACTACCAACGTTGTAGCGGCAACAGAGTTAGTGGTCCCTGAAGGCGAAAAAAGCGAAAGAGTCATAAATCTAGCGAACGAGTTCGCAGCAATAATAACAAAAGGCCATACCATTAGAGATCTTCAAGAAATTGACCAAGAGTTGAACCTTGCAAGCAAGTCTCTCATGGAGGCGATGTTCTTCCGTATATCCCAGCGTTTTAAGGAAAAAGGTGCTGCGCAGATTCAGAGGTAAATGCTCGACGACAGTCCGCTTCTGGCCGGGGTAGCCATTCAGAAGCGGCAACTATCAACCAGAAGCAACCAGCCGGTTTCATCTAGAAAAAAACGGAGCAATTCATTTTGCACTATATTGAACAAATTTTCTGATTTTTAAATCTTCATTTCCTAGTGCGCGCACCCAGCTATTGGTAGGGGTGCTAAATTTAAATACATCAAAAATATTATAAAATTTTCCAATGGCATCGCTATAATTGCCTTTTACAACGATGTAAGAGCTCAAGGCACTTTCTAGCGTAAAAGGATGCAAGGAATAATGCATGGACTTACCCGTTTCGTAAGAAAGGGTGATGTCATCAGGGAAAGTATCACCGAAACAAGAGGTATAAACGAGATCGTCTTTCAGCGGTGTGATGACTGCGCTTTCGAGCTTTACGTTGTAAGCGTTTGCATTTTTCCCTGAACAATATGGAATATCAAAAAATATTTTCTGCGGTTCAATTTCCTTAACTGAGATTCCCCTGTGGCAAAGATCGATAATGGGTCTTGACGTTTTGTTGGAGGCTGCATCGAGTTTTTTAATTTCGATCAATATCTGATTTTTACGTTCCCATATAGTTAAGGTAACTGCAACAATTATTAGAAATAAGCCAATAGGCACTGAGGGGTCTGACGCCTCAATTGATAAATATTTTAATAGGGTCGCCGATATGTATTTATCAAAAAAAGGGGAGGCTCCAATCAAGCTTAGTCCGCCAGCAATTAAGGCGACAATCACCTTGCCTATAAGGGTGCCTTTGATTATCTCAATAAGCTTTAAAATAAATAATTTTAAGTCCATAAGTAATTCTCAGTGCGTATAGCAGTATTGGAAGATGCGTAAAGTTGCGCTCTTGTCGTGATAGTGTGTCATATGGCACTCTTCCTTCCGTTGTCCTGTGGTCTCGATAAATACGACATTGCCCAGAAGACGAAACTATTCAAGTAGAATATTCGTGATGCTAACCATATGCCATCAATGTGTCCATCTCTGCTTCTGGCCGTTTCCTGCCGCTTCCCCGGGCTCTCTAAATCGAAACCTGCCAATCAATATCACCCCATGCGCTGGTCAAATACCGTACAAATGACTGATCAGATCAAATTCATATGGGTGTCAGCAGCTAAAGTCAGTCCAATCACGCAACAGGTATATGTCGTCTTCAACACCATCTTCGCGAATAAATTCGCTCCTACGCGGCGGATGTGTATTCGTTACTTCCCCTAACGAAAACCCCACCCGCGCAGGTCCTTTCCCGCATGCTTTGCCCTTTCTCCTATGCGAACTTTCCTGGAAAATCTCAAGCCCTTGCGCCTGTGAAATCCCGGCACCAGGCTGCGTCGGTCGCTGAGCATCAGCGGTGAGGATTACAAGTTTCGCAAGTGTCGCTTATGGCGGCTTTGCGTGGGGCACCTTCGGGTGCGCCGGTTAATTGCGCTTGTTCCCACCGGTCTGCTAACCCGCGTCAAAGTCGCCACCCTTTTTCGGTCGTACATCTAATCGGCATGGCCAAGACCGAACTTGATCGTTCACTGGCACATGTTGAGGTGCGTAGAACCTGATTGCAGGAGCGACGGGCAGTTACATCCGATAGAGATGTGTCGTTCAAAACACCGCCGTCGCGAGCAAGCTCCATCCCACGAATTGTGGGAGGGTAACGATATCTACACGGCCCCATCCAACTGATACCTGCGCGGCGTACACCCAAACTCCCGTTTGAACACCGTATGCAGATACTGCGCAGACTTGAATCCGCAATTACGCGCCGTGTCTGCAATTGTTGAATCCGTGTTCTTCAACCCGTTGGCTGCCGCGGCCAGTTTGAAACGCAGGATTTCGTCATGGACGCTACAGCCGCGTACTTTGCGGAAGTGCGATTCCAGCGATGAGCGCGATACGCCGACATAAGCCGCCACCTGGGCGGTCTTGATGCCTTGGCAGGCATATTGGCGGATGAACAGCAGGGCCTGCATGACGTAAGGGTCGCCCAATGGTTGATGCAGGCTGGATACCTGCACGTTGATCGATTCCGGTGGGATCAGGATCTGGGTGCCTTTGGCTGGCATGCCGTGCAGCATCTGGTGGAGCAGGCGTGCGGCGGTGCGGCCCATGGTTTCGGTGCCCTGGACGACCGAGCTCAGTGGTACTCGGGTCAGGCTGCGGGTCAGCGGGTCGTTGTCGATGCCGATCAGGGCCACTTGCTCCGGCACGGCGATCCCTGCGGTCAGGCAGGCTTGCAGCAACTGGCGGGCGCGGGCGTCGCTGACGGCGATGATACCGATGGGTTTGGGCAGGCTTTGCAGCCAGGCGATCTGTTGTTCGACGGCGCTGTCCCACAATGGCGCGCTGGTGCCCATGCCTCGGTAGATCTCGGCGTGCAGGCCATCGCGTTGCATCAGCCAGCGAAAGGCCTTTTCCCGTTCCTGCGCCCAGCGATTGGCCTGCGCTTCGGGCAGGCTGAAGCAGGCAAAGCGCGTCAGCCCTGCTTCGATCAGGTGCTCGTAGGCCAGGGTCATCATGGCCTTGTTGTCGGTGGCGACGTAGGGGATGTCTTGGGGATAGGCGCGTTCATCCTGATACGAACCGCCCACAGCCACCACTGGCAACTTGATCCCGGCCAGGGCTTCGCCTATCAGCGGGTCGTCGAAGTCGGCAATGATCCCGTCGCCCTGCCAGCGTTCGATGCCTTTCAGGCGGCACAGGAAATCCTCCTCAAGAAACAGGTCCCAGGAGGCGCGGGTGCTGCTCAGGTAATTGCCGATTCCGCTGATGATGCCGCGGTCGTAGATCTTGCTGCCGTTGAACAACAGTGCAACGCGGTGAACGGGCGGTACGGTTTTCATTGTTATTGTCCCGGGTCTGCCAACACCAAGGTGGTCGTCACAGCCTAGGCGCGTCGAGGGTGAATCTCAATACTCAAAATCGCACCCTGCGTTGGTGACTTTCATAATTTTCGGGCACAGCGCCGTTGCTAGTATCGATACACCGACAAGAACAACAAAAGGATACGACCCATGCCGTTCTTCCCCGACCTCGACAGGATTCGCTACGAAGGCCCGGCCAGCGATTCTCCTCTAGCCTTCCGCCACTACGACGCCAATAAAATCATCCTCGGCAAACCCATGCGCGAGCACTTGCGCATGGCTGCTTGCTATTGGCACACCTTCGTCTGGCCGGGGTCCGATGTGTTCGGTGCGGGGACGTTCAAGCGTCCGTGGCAGCGTGCGGGTGATCCTATGGAAGTTGCCATTGGCAAGGCGGAGGCGGCTTTCGAGTTCTTCACCAAACTCGGGATCGACTATTACTGCTTCCACGATACGGATGTGGCGCCGGAAGGCAGTTCACTGAAGGAGTATCGCAACCACTTTGCGCAGATGGTCGATCATCTGGAGCGGCATCAGGAGCAGAGTGGTATCAAGCTGCTGTGGGGCACTGCCAACTGTTTCAGCAACCCGCGCTTTGCCGCAGGTGCCGCCAGCAACCCGGACCCGGAAGTGTTCGCCTGCGCCGCCGCTCAGGTGTTCAGCGCCATGAACGCCACCCAGCGCCTCAAAGGCTCCAACTACGTGTTGTGGGGCGGGCGCGAAGGTTATGAAACCCTGCTCAATACCGACTTGAAGCGCGAACGCGAACAGATGGGCCGCTTCATGCAGATGGTGGTCGAACACAAGCACAAGATCGGTTTCCAGGGCGACCTGCTGATCGAGCCCAAGCCGCAAGAGCCCACCAAGCACCAGTACGATTACGACAGCGCCACGGTCTTCGGCTTCTTGCAGCAGTTTGGTCTGGAAAACGAGATCAAGGTCAATATCGAGGCCAACCACGCGACGCTGGCGGGGCATAGCTTCCATCACGAGATTGCGACGGCCGCGTCGTTGGGGATCTTTGGCAGCATCGATGCCAACCGCGGTGATCCGCAAAACGGTTGGGACACCGACCAGTTCCCCAACAGCGTCGAAGAGATGACCCTGGCCACTTACGAGATTCTCAAGGCCGGCGGGTTCAAGAATGGCGGGTTCAACTTCGACTCAAAGGTGCGCCGCCAGAGCCTTGATGAAGTGGACCTGTTCCACGGTCATGTCGCCGCGATGGATGTTCTTGCCCTGTCACTGGAGCGTGCAGCGGTCATGCTGCAGAACGACCGGCTTCAGCAATTCAAGGATCAACGCTATGCAGGCTGGCAGCAGCCGTTGGGGCAAAAGGTGCTGGCGGGTGGCTTCAGCCTGGAATCACTGGCCGAACATGCCTTCGCCCAGGAACTGAACCCGCAGGCCGTGAGCGGCAGGCAGGAAATGCTTGAAAACGTCGTCAACCGGTTCATCTATAGCTGACAGGCAGGCTGTTACATTCCCACGACAAATCTGTACTGGCCCGGCTCCACGACGCTCTACAGTTGTACCAGCACGATACTCATCGTCAGGCAGTGTCTTTCAAACAACAATAAAAGGACGCACCACCATGAATAAAGTCAAACGCACGTTACTGGCCAGTGCTCTGGCCCTGCTGTCCATCCCGGCCATGGCCGATTCTGCCAACCCGAAAATCGGTTTCTCCATTGATGACCTGCGCCTGGAACGTTGGTCACGGGATCGGGATTACTTTGTGGCGGCGGCAGAAAAGCTCAACGCCAAGGTCTTTGTCCAGTCGGCTGATGCCAACGAGCAGAAGCAGATTTCCCAGATCGAAAACCTGATCTCCCGTGGCGTCGATGTGATCGTCATCGTGCCGTTCAACGCCACCGTGCTGACCAACGCCGTGGCCGAGGCCAAGAAGGCCGGGATCAAGGTGGTGTCCTATGACCGCCTGATTCTCAACGCCGATATCGATGCCTACATTTCCTTCGATAACGAAAAGGTCGGCGAGATGCAGGCCAGCGGTGTGCTGCAAGCCGCGCCCAAGGGCAATTACTTTCTGCTGGGGGGCGCGCCTACCGACAATAACGCCAAGATCCTGCGTGAAGGTCAGATGAAAGTGCTGCAACCGGCCATCGACAAGGGCGATATCAAGATCGTCGGCCAACAGTGGGTAAAGGAATGGAACCCCACCGAAGCACTGAGCATTGTCGAAAATGCCCTGACTCGTAACGACAACAAGATCGATGGCATCGTCGCTTCCAACGACGCCACCGCTGGCGGTGCGATTCAGGCTCTGGCTGCGCAGAAACTGGCCGGCAAGGTGCCGATTTCGGGGCAGGATGCAGACCTGGCAGCGGTCAAGCGAGTGATCAATGGCACTCAGACCATGACGGTCTATAAACCGCTGAAGCTGATCGCTTCCGAGGCCGCCAAACTTTCGGTGCAACTGGCGCGCAACGAGAAACCCACCTACAGCTCTCAGTACGACAATGGCAGCAAGAAGGTCGACACCATCCTGCTCACGCCAACCCCGTTGACCAAGGACAACATCGACCTGCTGGAGAAGGACGGCTTCTACACCAAGGCACAGATTGCCGGGCAGTGATCTGACTGACCTGAGTACAACCCCCGGCCCTGCCGGGGAGTGGACCCTTTGTGTGAGCCCTCGCCATGTCCGACTACCTGCTGCAAATGAACGGCATCGTCAAAACCTTTGGCGGTGTCAAAGCCCTCAATGGCATCGACATCAAGATCAGGCCGGGGGAGTGCGTCGGATTGTGCGGCGAGAACGGTGCCGGTAAATCCACGCTGATGAAAGTGCTGTCGGCGGTCTATCCCCATGGCACCTGGGACGGTGAAATTCTCTGGGACGGCCAGCCGCTCAAGGCGCAGTCGATCAGCGAAACCGAAGCCGCCGGCATCGTCATCATTCATCAGGAACTGACCCTGGTTCCCGACCTGTCGGTGACCGAAAATATTTTCATGGGCCATGAGCTGACGTTGTTTGGCGGGCGCATGAATTACCCGGCCATGACCCGCCGCGCTGAAGCCCTGATGCGTGAGCTGAAAGTGCCGGACATGAACGTCTCGCTACCGGTTTCCCAGTACGGCGGTGGCTACCAGCAACTGGTGGAAATCGCCAAGGCGTTGAACAAGCAGGCGCGCCTGCTGATCCTCGATGAGCCGTCTTCGGCCCTGACCCGTTCGGAAATCGAGGTGCTGCTGGACATCATCCGCGACCTCAAGGCCAAGGGCGTTGCGTGTGTCTACATCTCCCACAAACTCGATGAAGTGGCCGCCGTGTGCGACACCATTTCGGTGATCCGGGACGGCAAACACATTGCCACGACCGACATGGCGGACATGGACATCCCCAGGATCATCACCCAGATGGTCGGGCGGGAAATGAGCAACCTGTATCCCACCGAACCCCATGGCATTGGTGAAGTGATTTTCGAGGCGCGCCACATCACTTGTTACGACGTCGATACCCCCAAACGCAAGCGGGTCGACGACATTTCATTCGTTCTCAAACGCGGTGAAATCCTCGGTATCGCCGGGCTGGTCGGTGCCGGTCGCACGGAGCTGGTTTCGGCGCTGTTCGGCGCGTATCCCGGTCGTTACGAAGGCGAGGTCTGGCTGGAAGGCCAGCAGGTTGATACCAGCACACCGCTCAAATCCATCCGTGCCGGGCTGTGCATGGTCCCCGAAGACCGCAAGCGCCAGGGCATCATTCCGGATCTGGACGTCGGCCAGAACATCACCCTGGCGGTGCTGGAGAATTACTCGCGGTTGAGCCGTATCGACGCCGAAGCCGAGCTGCATGGCATCGATCAGGAAATCGCGCGCATGCACCTCAAGACCGCGAGCCCCTCCTTGCCGATCACCAGCCTCTCTGGCGGCAACCAGCAAAAAGCCGTGCTGGCGAAGATGCTGCTGACCAAGCCCCGTGTCCTGATTCTTGATGAGCCTACCCGTGGCGTGGATGTCGGTGCCAAGTATGAAATCTACAAGTTGATGGGGGCGCTGGCGGCCGAGGGCGTGTCGATCATCATGGTGTCCTCGGAGCTGGCCGAAGTGCTCGGCGTTTCGGATCGGGTGCTGGTGATCGGTGAAGGTCAGTTGCGCGGTGACTTCATCAACCACGAACTCACTCAGGAGCAGGTGCTTGCCGCCGCGCTCAGCCAGGCTACTGGCCATAACAATAATGATCGGAAGTCTGCGTAGATGAACCAGGTCAAACAGCTTTTCACCCGCTACAAAATGCTCGCACTGGTCATCGCCGTGGCGATTATCTGGCTGTTCTTCAGTTGGCAGACCGACGGCGGATTCCTGACCCCGCGCAACCTATCCAACCTGCTGCGCCAGATGTCCATCACCGGGATTCTGGCCTGCGGCATGGTGCTGGTCATCATCAGTGGCGAGATCGATCTGTCGGTCGGCTCATTGCTGGGTTTGCTCGGTGGCCTGGCGGCGATTCTCGATGTGATCTATCACGTACCGCTGCTGGCGAACCTGAGCATTGTCGTCCTGTGCGGGCTGATGATCGGCATCGCCAACGGTTACATGACCGCTTACCTGCGCATCCCGTCTTTCATTGTCGGGCTGGGCGGCATGCTGGCGTTTCGCGGCATTCTGCTGGGCATCACCGGCGGCACCACCATCGCCCCGGTATCGCCTGAGCTTGTTTACGTGGGGCAGGGCTATCTGCCGCATACGGTGGGTACGGGCCTGGGCATTGTGCTGTTTGCACTGACGCTGTTCCTGACCTGGAAGCAGCGCCGCAATCGTGCCCTCCATGGGCTGGCAGCGCATTCGCTGGTGCGTGACGTCCTGCGCGTAGTGTTGATCGGCGCGGTGCTGGCCGGTTTTGTCCATACCCTCAACAGCTACGACGGTATCCCCGTGCCGGTGCTGCTGTTGCTGATTCTGCTGGGTGTGTTCAGCTACGTGACCAGCCAGACCGTCTTCGGACGCCGTGTCTATTCAGTGGGCAGCAATATGGAGGCCACGCGGCTGTCGGGCATCAATGTGCAGGCCGTAAAGCTGTGGATCTTCGGCATCATGGGCGTGATGTGTGCGCTCGCCGGCATGGTCAACACCGCACGCCTGGCCGCAGGCTCGCCCTCGGCCGGCAGCATGGGCGAACTCGATGCCATTGCCGCCTGCTTCATCGGCGGCACCTCCATGCGCGGCGGCTCCGGCACGGTCTATGGCGCTTTGCTCGGAGCACTGGTCATCACCAGCCTGGACAACGGCATGTCCATGCTCGACGTGGACAGCTACTGGCAGATGATCGTCAAGGGCAGCATTCTGGTGCTGGCTGTGTGGGTCGATGTGAGCACCCGGACCGGGCGGCGCTGATCGGCGCCGCCTGAGCAACTGGGCGTTTCGGTGAAAAAGCCATCGCTCGGTGCCAGGGTGCCTTTCAGGTTGATTTGTTTTCAATCTGATCCTGCATCATCTCCGCTGCATGCTGCTCTGCCCAGCGCACCAAAGCCGAAACAGGGACTTCAAGTGTTCGTCCAAGGTCGGTGACTTCATATTGAACAGCAACCGGAGACGAGGAAATCACTTGTCTGCTGATCAACCTGTAGCGTTCAAGTCGCCGGAGTGCTTCGGTGAGTGACTTCTGAGTAACGGTCCCCAGCAGTCGTTGTAATTCATTGAACCGGACCGGGCCGTCACCCAGTCGGGTCAGAATCATGATCGACCACTTATTGGCGATCTGATCCAGCACAGCGCGGGTTTGCTCCAGCCTTTCGGGGGAGCAGCACTCCGTTCCAGTATCGTCGAGCATATCTAGTACCTTTCAAGTGCGTAATTGAAACCTAGTATCCAATGTATATCATGATCGCTCAACCCATAATCTCATCCTCAATCTTCAGGATGAGCAAGAAGGATGCATCATGAAGCCGTTAAATGAACAAGTCGCTCTGATCACCGGAGCATCAAGCGGTATTGGCGAAGCCACAGCTAAAAAGCTCGCTCTCGCTGGATTGAAAGTGGGTATTGCAGCTCGTCGTACGGATCGACTGGAAGTTTTGAAGGCCGAGATCGAACAACTTGGCGGGCAGGCGCTTGTTCTGGAAATGGATGTTGTCGACAAGGCTTCCGTAGAAGCCGGAGTTAAAAAACTCATCGATACTTATGGCAGCCTGGATGTTTCATTTAACAACGCAGGGTTGATGCCACTGTCGAGTGTTGACGAATTCAAAACCGATGAGTGGGAGCGCATGGTCGATGTCAACGTCAAAGGCGTATTGAATTTGTCTGCGGCTGTTCTTCCGCAGATGATCAAGCAGAACTCGGGGCATATCATCAATACATCGTCAGTGGCCGGCAGAAAAGTGCTTGGCCCGGGCTTTTCAGTCTATTCGGCCACCAAGTTCGCGGTCAACGCCTTTACTGATGGGCTGCGCATGGAAGTTGGCCAGAAGCACAACATCCGGGTAACGAGTATTCAACCGGGGGCGACGACAACTGAACTTTCGCAGCACACGACCAGCGAAGAATATTCGCAAATGATGGCAGGCTTCTCTGCTCATGTTAAGTTTCTGTCCCCTTCGGATATTGCTGATACCGTGTTATATGCCATCTCGGCACCTGCGCACGTCAATATTGCTGAACTGCTCATCATGCCGATCAGCCAGGCTTGATGTGAACTAGAAAGTAACACCCGCGCTTAACATCTATCGAAGAGCTGTTCTACAGTTGGTGGAAATAGTGATATGTATTCGGTTTTTCCGATTCATGTCTCGACGATCAGTTGTGCCCGCTTATTTGTTTTTCAGCTCTTCTTTAGTGTGTTGTTCTTTCAGGAACTGAATCATCTTTCACGTTCTTTGGCTTATATCGATGTTCCGGGATTGAAATACCTGCCATTACTCGACAGAATCCCGCCCCGATCGGCCAAGGGTGCCGAACGTTTGTGGTGAAAAGGGGCGGCAGTTGAACGAACAGACATTGTCCATGCGCCTGGAGCGTGTAGCTGCGCATGTACCAGCAGGTGCGCGTCTGGCCGATATCGGTTCGGATCACGCTTACCTGCCAGTGGCCTTGATGCGCCGTGGTGCCATTGTTGCGGCAGTGGCTGGCGAGGTGGCGTTGACGCCGTTTCATGCGGCGCAACGTACCGTGCGCGAGAATGATCTGGAGCACTTGATTACCGTGCGTCAGGCCAATGGGCTGGCGGCAATCGAACCGGGAGACGGGATCACGGCGATAAGCCTGTGTGGCATGGGTGGCGAGACGATTCGCGACATCCTCGACAGCGGCAAGACGAATCTGAGCGGCCAGGAACGTCTGATCCTGCAACCCAACGGCGGCGAGCAACCGCTGCGCCAATGGCTGATGGAAAATGGCTACCGCATCCTCAGCGAAGAAGTGTTGCGAGAAAACCGCTTCGACTACGAAATCATCGTCGCCGAGCGTTCCGGGCCGGTGATGTACAGCGCTGAAGAACTGTTTTTCGGCCCGTTGCAGATGCAGACACGCAGCCCGGCCTTCATGCTCAAGTGGCAGCGCTTGCTGCACAAGAGGCAAAAGACCCTGACCAGCTTTGCCCAGGCACGGCAGGCCGTGCCCGAGGAAAAGCTGCAGGAACTCACCCGGCAGATTCGCTGGATCAGCGAAATGCTGGGTTCTCAGCGCTGATAACGCAGCGCATCAACCACTACGCCAAAAGCCGACGAGTGCTCGCGGCGGTTGGCGTAGTAGAGGTGATAACCGGCAAAGGGCTGGCACCAGTCTTCCAGTACCCGGACCAGGTTTTGCTCGGCAATCGCCGTCAAGACCATATCTTCAGGCAGAAAGCCCAACCCGCAACCCGCGAGGGCCGCGCGCAGGATCGGCATGCTGCTGTTGAACGTCCACTGTCCTTCGACACGCGCTTTCAGCTCTTGGCCATCCTTTTCAAAGTCCCATTGCAGCAGGCTTCCATAAGTCGGCAGGCGCAGATTGATGCAGTTATGGGCCGCGAGGTCGCCGGGCACTTTCGGCAGTGAACGCTGCTTGAAGTAGTCCGGGGAGCCCACTACCGCCATGCGTAACGGAGGGCCTATCGGAACGGCAATCATGTCTTTGGCGACTTGATTGCCCAGGCGTACACCCGCGTCGAAGCGCTGGGCGACAATGTCGGAGAGGGCGTAGTCGACGGTGATCTCGACCTTGATGTCTGGGTAGTCGGGAAGCACCTTCAACAGCTTGGGCCACAGGATGTTGTTCGCTGCATGTTCCGAGGCTGAAATCCGCACGTTGCCCGCCGGAGTGTCCCGAAACTCACTGACGGCTGCCAGCTCCAGTTCAATTTCCTCGAACCGCGGCGCCATGGTGAGGTACAGCCGCTGACCTGCCTCGGTGGGTGACACGCTGCGTGTGGTCCGGGTCAACAATCGAACGCCGAGGCGCGCCTCAAGGGCGCGCATGGTGTGGCTCAGAGCAGACTGCGAAACGCCCAGTTGTGCGGCGGCGCGGGTAAAGCTGCCCTCGCGGGCAATGACCACGAAGGCCTGGAGGTCGTTGAGGCTGGCTCGGGACATTGATGAGAGGCTCATGAGGGCACAGGATTATTTGACGGTAGCAAAATCTGCCAATTACAGCGTTCTTGCATAAAACCCGGTCAGCTTGCCGACGGCTGCCTCGACATATTTGGGCACCCAGTAGGTTTCGATATGGGTGGCCCCCTCGATTTTGAACAACTCCTTTTCTTGGGTGCCGGTGGCTTTGGCAAAGGCATCTTCGGTCATGTACAGGCTATCGGCCTTGCTGCCCGCGATCATCAGCAGCGGCTGTTCGATCAGCTCGATCTGGTGGGTGGCGTCGAAACGCATCAGGTCGAGCAAGCTGCTGGTGGTGTACTTGAAGGTCGAGTTGGGATGCGCGTGGGTCTTCCAGTAGTACTCGTAGCCCTGGCGATACAGGTCGAATGGCAATTTGGCGATCTGCTCGTCCGTCAGGTTGGCATCCCCTGAATAAAGCACTGCCCCACCAGCGGCTTCCTGAGCACGGGCAGCCGAAGCTTGTTGCAGACGAGGCTGGATGGTGCTCAGTTGCGAGTCGGCGTAACCATTGCGGCGAACCCGCCCGGAGTTGAACATGCTGACCGTCGCCACCGATTTGAAGCGCTTGTCCGTTTCAGCCGCCGCCAGGGAATACCCGCCACCGCCACAGATGCCGAGCAGGCCCAGGCGTTTCCCGTCGACCCCGGCATATTGAGTGATGAAGTCGGCCATGCCATGGATGTCTTCGATGCGATTGGCTGGCTTGTCGACACTGCGCGGTTGTCCTGCGCTGGCGCCTTGATACGCCGCATCGGCAGTAATCGTGATGTAGCCCTGTTCTGCCAGGCGTTGGGCATAAAGGCCTGCCACTTGCTCTTTCACTCCGCCGTTCGGGTGCGCCACGACCACCGTGGGGTAGGTTTTCTTCGGGTCGTAATTGGCTGGGGTATAAACGTTGGCAGCGATGTCCAGGTCATTGAGCTTGTAGGTGACCGCGTGGATATTCACCTTGCCAGGTTCATTCTTCGCAATCGCCCCGTCGTAGACCAGAGTGAAGGGATTCTTTTTGTAGTCCGCGGCCCCGACTTCACCGGCAGAGATTCCGACCATTGCCGCCATGAGCGACGCTTTCAAAAGGGTGTTTCGCATATGAAATCTCCTGAGGATTAAAAAGAGTGGGTATCAGTCCAGGTGTTTTTCGGTGAGAAATCCGGACACCAGGTCCGCGATCTCGACGTTGTTCAAGTCCGACATGGGGAAGTGGGTATTTCCCTTGATACCTATCTGCGGCAGATGGATCAGCCTCACATCACCGCCATGCCTGTTGACGGCGTCACGCCATGCGCGAGCCATCGCGAGTCGGGCACGCCAACTGTCCTGAGCGGGAAGGTCGACGGCCTGTTCCGGGATGTTGTCGCCGTACAGCACAAGGATCGGAATGCGCGTGAGTGCCATGAACTGTTCCATCGGCACCGCTGCGCCTTGCACGGTGTCGAACGCGCTGGGGATCGGCGCTGGCACTTCACCTTCCGGGAAGACAAAACTGCTGCCAGGCTCGAAGGCCACAATTGCCTTGACCTTGTTGTTCTTGATCGCCGTCAGCCAGCCTGGCCCGCCACCCTGCGAGTGGGTGAACAGGATGCCGGGGCCAACCCTGTTGAACACTGCCGACACGCCATCGGAAACCACGTTCATGTCGAACGGCCCGGTATTGGGTGTCATCGCACGGAAAAACTGGTCGCGCGTCTGCGCATCCCGGGCAACCTGCACGCCTTTGAAATAGTCAGGCCACAGGCCGATACGGAACTGGTTGAACCAGAGCTGTTCGTCCGGCACAGGCTTGATCGTCGTCTCCACCATGCTGCGCCCGGCATCACCCCGACGCGGCTGGTCGATCAGATACACGCCGAACTGGCGCCGCAGAAAGATATTCTGAAAACCTTCACGGCCATCAGCGGTGGTTTCCCAGGTCTTGGAAAACTGGCCCGCGCCGTGCCACATGACGATGGGCAGTTTTCGGGCATTGACCGGAATCTGATAGAAGGCGTACGCATGGTCGCCGTGATAGGTCTGGCCATCGGGTGCCATGGGCTTGTGCGGGTTGAACGTGCCCGGTGCCGTGGCCATGGTTCCGCCAGCGGCGAAGCTGCCTTGTTCCTGAATCAGCAGGGGAGCCGGGCCATTGGAGTGCGTTTCGCAAGCGGCAAGCACGCTCAGCAGGGCGATGCCCAACAGGGTTTTTCCAGCATTCATATGTCATCTCTCGAAACAGCAATTGCCTGTATTAACGACCTGATTCACTCAACCACTCGTTCACGCGCTCCATGGTCTTGCGTTCCTGCTCGCCCTCCATCACGAAGCCATCGACTATCCTGGCTTTGGGCGCATGGCTTTCGAGAACGGAACGGCTGTTGCCGAGCCCGTAGCCGCCATGGGTGGTGAAGGGGACAAGGGTTTTACCGGCCAGGTCGTGGGCCGACAGAAACGAGCGCACAACGGGAGGCGTGGTTTCACCCCAGATCGGAAAACCGAGGAACAGCGTGTCGTAATCGGCAATGTCCTGAACCTTGCTTTCCAGCGCTGGCTCGAAACCGCTATCGCGTTCCTGGCGTGCCTGTTCCACCGTCTCCAGATAATCCTCGGGGTAGGGCCTGGCCGGGCGAATCTCGAAAAGGTCTGCATGCAGGCTGCGCTGGATGAGCCCGGCGACGACGCGGGTATTTCCGGATCGGGAAAAATACGCCACCAGAGTGCGAGACCCTGAGCGAGGCTGCTCGCCATTGGCTTGCGTACCGGCCAGTGCCAGCAGTGGCGCGCTGGCGAGTGCGGCGACTACCGTGCGGCGTAGCGGATCGTGATCATTGCTCATGGCTATTGCCCTCAGCGCCCGACGCGGGCCTTGAGGGATTCGGGATAGCGGTCGCCCTGAATGCTGATCTGCTCCAGCGCCGCATCAATGGCCTTGAGTTCGACCTCATCGAGCGTGATGGCCGCACCGCCAATATTCTCTTCCAGCCGGTGCAGCTTGGTCGTACCGGGAATCGGCACGATCCAGGGCGCCTGTGCGAGCAGCCAGGCCAGCGCGATCTGGGCCGGTGTTGCATCCTTTTGCTCCGCAATCTTGCGGACCAGAACCACCAGTGCCTGATTGGCCTGAAGCGCTTCCTGACTGAAACGGGGCACGATACTGCGGAAGTCGTCGCTGCCGAATGAGGTGTCTGCCGATACCGCGCCGGTGAGGAAGCCCTTGCCCAAAGGGCTGAAGGGAACGAAGCCGATCCCCAGTTCCGTCAGGGTCGGGATAATTTCCTGCTCAGGCTCGCGCCACCACAGGGAATACTCACTTTGCAGCGCAGTGACAGGCTGCACGGCATGAGCACGCCGAATGGTCTGTGCGCCGGCTTCTGACAGGCCGAAGTGCTTGACCTTGCCTTCCCATATGAGTTCTTTCACCGCTCCCGCGACATCTTCGATGGGGACGTCCGGGTCGACCCGGTGCTGGTAAAGCAAGTCGATGTAGTCGGTCTTCAGCCTGCGCAGCGAACCCTCGACGGCAACCCGGATGTGCTCGGGACGGCTGTTGAGGACCTGCTGTTTGTTGTCGGACCCGAAGGTAAAACCGAACTTGGTGGCGATCACCACCTGATCCCTGACCGGCGCCAGCGCCTGGCCCACAACCTGTTCGTTCAGATAAGGGCCGTAGACTTCGGCGGTGTCGAAAAAGGTGATGCCTTGGTCAACTGCCGCACGGATCAAGGTGACGGCCTGATCTGTATCCGTGGCCGGGCCATAGCCGTGGCTGAGCCCCATGCAGCCCAACCCGAGGGCCGAGACTTCAAGAGAGCTGTTTCCGAGTTTGCGCTTTTGCATGTCAAATCTCCCAGCTTGAGCGTTCGGTAAAAGAGATGGCTGGAGGCAATGCCGTTGTGAAAACACTAAGCGAGCAGGCGAGGGGGTACTAGATGCCTGAGTCGGGAAGGACTTATGAAGAAAGTTCATGAGTCGGCTTCTATCGTGTGAGGTCAGGCATGGATGGCGTTGGAGGCGGGGTCGATAGATTCATGAGCTCAGCTCATTTCACCTTGCGAAATCATGGCATTCATTGATAGGCCGACAGTCACTACGATGCGGGTTTCGTCACTGGCAGACTCCATTCCCATGTCTTTACTCCAACGCCCTGCAACACTCTCTGCCACCAGCACCGAACCGCCGCGCAAAACGGCCGACCTGCGATTGCTGCTTAATCTCAGTGCGCTGATGTCATTCGCATCCATCTCCACCGACATGTATCTGCCCGCGCTGCCAACCATCAGCCGGGCGCTGCATACCGACACAGCCAGCATCGAGCTGACCTTTTCTGCATTCCTGCTGGGCTTCAGCCTCGGGCAGTTGATATGGGGAGCGGTCAGCGATCGTTACGGACGCAAGTTGCCGATTGCCATCGGAATGATCCTGTTCATCATCGGCTCGGTCGGCTGCGCGCTCTCGACCGATGTCACTCAAATGATGGTGTGGCGGGTGATTCAGGCACTGGGCGCCTGCGTAGGCCCTGTGCTGTCCCGCGCCATGGTCCGTGACCTGTATGGGCGAGAGCAGTCGGCAAAAATGCTGTCGACCCTGATTCTGATCATGGGAGTAGCGCCCTTGGCCGGGCCACTGATTGGAGGCCAGATTCTTGATTGGTGGTCATGGCAAGGCATCTTCTGGTCGCTGGCTCTTGTCGGGCTGGTGACGCTTTTTTCGTTTCGTAAATTGCCGGAAAGCCTGCCTCCCGATCAGAGAACAACCGAGCCGCTTGTGCATACGTTCGCCACCTATCTGCAACTCATCCGTGATCCACGGCTGATCAGGTATGCACTGTCGGGCGGCTTCTTCTACGCAGGCGCCTACGCCTTCATCGTGGGAACACCCTTTGCCTACATCGACTATTACCACGTATCAGCGCAGGCCTATGGCTGGCTCTTCGGGGTCAACATCCTTGGCATGATGATCGCCAACTTTGCCAACGGCCGATTACTGAACCGCATGGGCAGCGAACGACTTTTCCACCTCGGCACCTGGGCACTGGCCTTCTTCGGCATGATCCTCAGCCTGTGCGCATGGTTCGGCTGGGGCGGACTCTGGGGGCTGGTGATACCGGTGTTCTTCTACATGTCCATGAACGGATTCATCGTCGCCAACTCCGTGGCCGGCGCGCTTGCCTTCTTCCCCCAGCGGGCAGGCTCGGCATCCTCATTGGTGGGCGCGATGCACTACGGCAGCGGCATCTTCAGCGCGGCACTTGTCAGTTGGTTGTCCGACGGGACACCGAGGGGCATGGCGTTGGTGATGGGCGTGGCCGGCGTAGGCAGCCTGGGGACGGCTTTGGTTTCTGTGGGGCGAGGGCGAGAGGCGGGAATGTGAACGCTGCACTTGTTTATCTGTCCGAGGTGACAGCACGATGCATGCTGAAGAGCAAGGACATGCTCTAATGCCGATCAGTCAAGGTGTACATATCACTTGTAGGAAGGGCCTTGGCCGCGACGACTTGCTTACAGGCAACACATTTTCAGCGTCTTCATGAAGCTGTCGCGGCCAAGGCCCCTCCCACGGATTGTGAGCCCGGCACCAGATTCTTGAAATCAGCCTCCTGACTGACTGGCATCAGGACAGACCCGATGTCCTGCCCCCATCGAACAAGGCCTCTCAGCGTGAACCCCCAAGACTATATGGCTAATGGAAGTGACCTCGGTAACCGCATGATGAAGGTTGACCATGCAGGCGAGCACGGTGCGATCTGTATCTACAGCGGCCAGCTGTTCATGGCCCGGCTTTTCGCGCCGGGCATGGTGGATGAGCTCAAGGAGTTTCTCTCCCACGAACGCCGCCATCGGACGGTCTTTCAGGCTGAACTGCAACGCCGCAACTATCCCCGTTGCCGCAGTTACTGGCTGTGCGGCCTCGGTGGCCTGGCGCTGGGTTTGATCACCGGCCTCTTAGGTCGCAAGGCCATTGTCGCAACGACCGTCGCGGTTGAAAGTGTGGTGCTCAAGCACCTTGCCCATCAACTGCATGAGCTGCGCGATATCGATCCTCATGCAGTAACGGCCATTACCTCGATCGTGGAAGAAGAGCAGCACCATCATGACCACTCAGCCGCGCAGATCGATGTTCGCGATCCCTGGTTCAGGGCACTGACACCGGTTGTGACTGCGTGGACTGAGGCGGTGATCTGGATGGGGATGCGGTCTTGATCAGGTAAAGAGCGGGTCGCAGCTCACGCCACCTGCTCAGAGCAAATGTTGCTCAATCCACTGACCCACAGTGATGGTATCGATCTGCCGTTCGGCGTTGTAAGTGTGCGCCTTGGGCCAGGCAACGCCTTTGCCTTGCGCGAACACCGCCCGGTACTTGCGCAGCGAGTCGTCGGGTGCGGCAGCCAGATCGGCCTTGAGCGCTGGTACCGTCCATTCCACACGATCAACCGTGCGATTGAGCAACTGATCGACAGTGTCCGCCAGTTGCCGGTAGGTAAGGGTGTCGCCCGCCGTGAAGACCACTTCATTGGTCAGTGCGGGCTCAAAGAGAATGGATGCAGTCAGGCGACCGATATCTTCCGGCGTGGTGACCGTCACGGCAGTGTCCCAACTGCCCAAGGCACGTACGATGTTCTGGCTGAGGTCGACCACACCAAACGCAGGTTCAAACAGAAAGCTGGTGAACATGCCGGTGGAAATGATCAGCCATTGCACACGCGACTGGCCGCGCAGCAACTGACGCACGTCCAGTTGCTCGTCAAACAGGGTTTGAGGGCTGCCATAGCCGATCACGTCGTAATCCACACCGAATTGCCACGGCACATAACGTTTCGCGTCGGACTGCAACACGGCGCGGGTCAGCTTGAGTTGTGTCCCGGCACCGCCTGCAAAACCCAGGCAACTGACCACCGTGTCGAAGCCGCTGAACAACGCGGCGAGGCTTTCCTCGGAGTCGTTTGCAGCATCGGCAGACACCACCTCGATGCCCAGAGCACTCAGCTCGTCGAGAGTTTGGCGTTTAGGTTCAGACGTCGTGTCCAGAGCCGATGGCCGCAGCATGACAGTGACGCGCGCAGCCGGCTGCGCTGCCAGTTCGCGAAGCACCGCCATGCCCAACTCGCCCGCGCCCAGGACCAGAATAGTGTCGGTTGTTGCAGTATCGTGTGAGTGCATCAGTAATTCCCGGTGAGTGATCAGCGATGTTTTATCCTGTCACCCTTGGCGAATATTCAGAAGAAGGCACACGAGTGATACCGCATGAACGCAATAAGTGAAGATGAGGTCATCCGCCTGTCACAAGCTACCTGCGACGCGCTCAGCGCCGAAGATGACGGCCTCAAGCGCGAGGTCCTGACCCATGCGGGCAATCGCTGGTCATTGGGGATCGTCCATACGCTGGGAGTCGAGGGAAAACTGCGCCACGCCGAAATCGGCCGCCGCTTGCAAGGCATCACCCAACGCATGCTGACCCGCAGCTTGCGACAACTCGAACGAGACGGCCTGATCTCGCGTTGCGATTACGGCGAGGTTCCGCCGCGTGTTGATTATGAGCTGACTCCGCTGGGAAGGAGTTTTCTGGCGCATATGGTGCCGTTGTGGATGTGGTTGCTGGAGAATGCAGAGGAGTTTCGGGCGGCGCGGGGGCGGTTTGATGGGGGGAGTGTCTGAAGTGAGGTCGGTGGCGATGCCGATCAGTTAAGGCGTACATGTCCTGAAGTGGGAGGGGCCTTGGCCGCGACGACCAGCGTATAGGCAACACATTTTCAGCGTCTTCAACATGCTGTCGCGGCCAAGGCTCTTCCCACTTGTGCTGTCAGTTGGGGGCATCGATTGGTCAGACGATCAAAACGACCTTACCCTGAATACTGCCCTGTGAAGCTCGCTTATGCGCAGCCGATGCTTCTGCCAGCGGATATGTGCTGTCGATAACGACATGAATAGTACCGCTGTCGAGCAGGCGACTGGCCTGCGCCAGTTGCGTGCCGTTGGAGCGCACTTGTGTCGATGACACAGTGATTCCGAACCTGGCTGCATCACCATGCCCCGAGAATCCCAGAGGGTTGACCAGGAAGAGCGATCCGCCCGGCCTGATTACGCTCAAAAAGCGTTCCATATTCGGGCCGCCGACAGCGTCCAGCACCAGATCAACATCATGGGCGACCGTTTCGGCGGCTACCTTGGTGTAATCGATAAACTCATCAGCGCCCAGGTCGCGAAGAAGCTCTTCGTGTTTGCCGGAAGCGACCGCGATCACACGCGCACCTTTCCATTTGGCAACCTGAACCGCCAGATGCCCAACGCCACCTCCAGCGCCATTCACCAGAACCGTTCTGCCTTCGAGCGGGACAGGCATATGCCGAAACGACTGGAACGGGTTTGGCAAATCATGGCCGGGGTCGATCAGAAACTGCCAGGCAGTGAGTAGCGACATCGGTGCACCGGCTGCCTGGACATGATCTATACCCTTGGGCTTCAGGGCCAGTTCGGATTCAGCGACGGCCACATATTCGGCATACGCGCCACTGCCCTTCATCAGATCTTCCGGGAAACGGACCATTGCATAGACTTCGTCACCCACGCTAACCCCGAAAACCTCTTCACCAACCGCAGCCACGACACCTGATACATCAGTGCCCAGAATCAGCGGAAAGATTGGATCGGGCTGCCACTCAGGCGGTAGTGCCCGATAGCCGTCACGTAGGTATAGATCTGGTGGGTTGAGGCTTGCAGCATTTACGCGAACAAGCACTTCTCCGGCCTTCACTAGTGGTCGCGGAGCATCCCCGTATAGCAAGACCTCAGGGGCACCGAATTCGTGCAATTGCACGGCTTTCATCATGTCGTTCATCGCAACCTCGCTTAGAGATCAGTTTGGATGACCGATGTTATGAGGATTCTTTAAGGTTGATAATAGTGCCTTATTTCGTTTTAATATTGCCATGAAGGAACAAATTGGTTTTGAACGACTGACAGGCTTGATCGCATTCGCCCGTGTTGGCTCTCTGGGCAGCTACACCGCCGCAGCCCGCTCGCTGTCTGTCTCTCCCTCTGCGATAAGCAAAAGCATTCAGCGGCTGGAACGTCATTTCGGCTTCTCTCTTTTCACCCGTACGACCCGCTCGCTGAGCTTCACGGCTGAAGGCCGCGACTTGCATGAGCGCGTGCTACAGCTGCTACGCAATGCCGAAGAGATCGAACAGATGGCTAAGGCCGTTCGTTCCGAACCTGCGGGCACATTACGCATTGCGGCATCACTTCCGATTGGCCTCCACATCATTGCCCCGGCCATGACGGAGTTTCGCAAGCTTTACCCAAAGGTGATGATCGACCTGCGGCTGAGTGATCACATCGTAGGCCTGGTTGAAGAGAGCATTGATCTTGCGGTAAGGATCGGCGACCTTGCGGATTCGTCTCTTCTGTCGCGCCGACTCTTGCCATACAGGCTCTGCTGCTATGCCTCGCCAGATTATCTGGCCAGATACGGCACTCCGATGCATCCCGATGAACTGGTAGGGCACGAAACCGTCAACCTGCGCTATCAAAGTACGGGCCAACTGTTTCGCTGGCCGTTCAGGATCGGGGATAAGGAGATTGAGATATTGCCGTCATCTCCTGTCATCGTTGATGCAAGCGAAGCCGTCATGGCAACCATTGCTGCAGGCGCAGGTATCGGAATGGCCACAAGCTTCATGGCTGCTCCCAGGGTAAAGCGCCAAGAGTTAGTCCCGATCCTGTCTGACTTTGCCGTGGACCGACACAACATCACGGCCATATGGCCCGAGAGTCGCCGCACCAATCCGGCTGTACGCGCCTTTCTGGAAATGTTGATTGAGCGGCTTTGAATTGGGTTTAGCACGAACAGTAATGGGTGACGATTAGGTCATCCGTCTGTCACAAGCTACAAGCTACAAGCTATCTGCGACGCGCTCAGCGTCGAACGAGGGGCAGATCGTCTATACGCTGGGAGTAGAGGGCAAACTGCGCCACGCCGAAATCGGCCGTCGCTTGCAGGGCATCACCCAACGCATGCTGACTCGCAGCTTGCGGTAGCTTGAACGAGACGGCTTGATCTCGCGTTGTGATTACGGCGAAGTACCGCTGCGTGTTGATTGTGAGTTGATTCCGCTGGGGAGGAGTTTTCTGGCATCAAACAAGATCGGCCAGTCGGAGTAATGCCAATCAGTTAAGGCACAACGAAACTTGTGGGAGGCAGCTTGCTGGCGAAAAAGACCTGAAAACCGACAGAAATTCTGCGTTCAATGTGAAGTCGCCAGCAAGGTGATTTATGACCTTAACTGATCAGCATTAGCCCGCCGGAGTGCTTAGCTGCTCTGTATGGCGCGCTTTTGTTCAATCTGTGTCTAACACTTTCCTCTTGACCGCCCTAGCATCAGACGCTCCGTCTAGGTGCATGCGATGAAAGAGATCCCCGGCAACATCGATTTCTCAGGCTTGACGGCCCGTCGATTAGAGCCAAATGACCGTGAAATCATTTGTGTGCACCGCGAAACGATGTTCCTTGAAGCGGGAGGAGACCCATCGGAGTTGCGGGTAATGACTGAGCACTTTCGGCCTTAGTTGCACCAGCGCTTAATCGACGGCCGCTACTACGGTTTTGCGCTGATGGACACAGGGCAGCCTGTAGCGGCGATAGGACTGATGAGCATCGACTGGCCACCTCATCCGTCCCATCCGACCTTAGACCAGCGCGGCTATGTACTAAACGTTTTCGTCGAACCCGCTTACCGGGGCCGGGGCCTGGCCTCAAGCCTTATGAAGTTGGCTGAAGCCGAGTTCGCCCAACGCGGAATAAGTTTTGCCGTACTCCACGCGACCAAGGCCGGCAAATCGGTGTATGAAGGACTGGGCTGGGCGGCTACCTCTGAGATGGCGAAAACTGTTTCGGGTCGACTCGGTCAGTCGCGAAAGGCAGAAGTCGGCCGACTGTGTTGAAAAAGGCGATTTTTTCAAAATCCTAAATCATAAGGCGGTGAAAGCGCCTCTTTAGCGCGCATCTGCGTAAAATCTGAGTCCGAAGAACTCTGTGGAGATTCAAGATTTCAATCTCCGACGCGTACTTTTCTCACTCATAAATCGCAGCCGGCTTTTTCAACAGAATCGGCCATAAGCAATCTTCCAACTCTCAAAACAAACCCACCTCACCATAAACCTAACCAAGTATATTTCCCCTACCGCCAAGCTACCGTCCCCCCTCGCCACCAACCCTCAGGGAACGAATATGAAAGCAAGGATCGCAGCAGCACTGCTTGCCGTTGCAACCTCTTCCTCCGCAGAAGATTTGAAGGAGTTCAAATTCTCTACGCCGCTACCCGTTGTGCAAAACGACACCCCGGCTACCTGCGCTTTCAAGGATTTCAAGGCACCTGACGCCATGGAGGTATACGCGGCGGGAGCTTATTCGGGGCGTGAGTTGCCGTTTCAGATTGATCAAAGCGGCCATCAGGCCACTCAGTTCGATATTGCTGTCAACAGCCCTGAGCAACCGGTTGCGTTGATACTCGGCGCGTACGAGCCGACGGTGTGGAATATCGGCTGGAGCCAGGGCACGAAGATCGTGGCGGTGTATGTTTCGGGGTATCACCGTCAAGCCGTGGCTGGCCTGGGCCCCAAGGTGCCTGTGCTCAACAGCAGTTATGAAAACAAAGGCCCTTGCGGTTATCTCTATGTGGGCAAAGAGCAAAACACGGCGCTCAATCCATTGTCGCGCCAGTTGTTCGCCAACCGGTGAAGCTCGTTTATCACGCCGATAAGTCCGGCAATATTCTGATCGGCCAGCCACTCGGCGCTGACTCCCGGCTTGTCACCTCGACGGCAATAACCCCCGAGAGCTTTCAAGAAAAGGGCGCGCCGCTGGCCGGTCAGCCGGGCCTTGAGGAGGCGGTTACCAATGGCTTGCTCCGCCCAGCCACGAATGAGGACGCCCAGGCCTGGGTGAACGCCAAGATCGCCAGCACGCCCGAACGCGATGTGCCGCCAGTGGCGGGTGTCGGGAAGCCTCGTCCGAGCGCGCCAGACTTGTTCAACGCCTATGTTGTCCTTAAACCTTTTACCTACCCGGCTGGTCTGTACGGCGCACATGCCGCAACGCTTTTCATCCCCAAAGGCGTTCCGGTACCGAAAGGACAGCCCGGTCATTCAGCGGTATATGACTTCAATTCAATGCGTTGTATCACTGCCGTGTGCAGGTAGAGCTGAGCCGGTAGAGATGCGCTTTGAATACCTGCACATTCACTGCTGCGCCAGTCAGGGTATTTGATACGTATTTCAAGCAATTGCTAATTTTCCAGCCAACGGCCATAGATGATCGGGAATTGCTCGCGCACCCAATCGACAAAGACATGGACCTGCGGTGCCAGGTGGGACCGGCTCGGGTACAGGATTGATACGGGCCGGGGATGCGGGCGATAAGGTCGTAGCACCTCGACCAATGAGCCGTCGGCAAGAAAGCGGTCGAGGGTAATACCGGGTGCTTGAAGAATCCCAAAGCCAGCAACCCCGCACTCTACGTAGGCGTTGGATTCGTTGACGGTAATGCCGCGTCGGCTCACGTAGGTTTGCTCGCTACCGGCATGCAGAAATTGCCAGGGCAGCGGGCGCTGATTATGACCAGAGAGAAAGGTAACTCCCCGATGTGCATCCAGATCATCGAGGGTCTTGGGCTCGCCATGCTGCTCAAGGTATCTGGGTGCCGCGCAGGTAATCATCGTCGCCAGGCCAATCCGTCGCGCCACCAGACTTGAACTGGGCAATTCGCCAATGCGCAATACACAGTCCACTCCCTCTGCAACCAAATCCACGGTTCTGTCTGTGACACCGAGTGCCAGTTCGATTGCTGGATAAAGGTTGGTGAAATTCAACAGGCTCTCTATCAGCCCAGGCTGGGAAAAGGCTGTGGGGATATCGACCCTTAGTCGGCCACGCAAGGTTGAGCCTGGCAGTGCAAACATCGCTGTGGCCTCTGCAACATCGCCGAGAATGTCTTTAACCCGCTCGTAGAATCGCTCCCCTTCGGAAGTGAGCCGCACCGTGCGCGTGGTGCGCTGAAAAAGTCGGACACCTAACGAGGTTTCCAGCTCCTGGATCGCTCGGGTCACCTGTGGGCGGCCTATCTGCATTGCATCTGCCGCACGGGTAAAACTTCCAAGCTCAGCCAGTCGGGCGAACACCTGCATTGACTGAAGCAGCTCCATGGCACCTCCCTCACGCATTAGATTTGTTATCTAAAAAGAAACTATAAAATTAATATTGTTGCTTATAAAAATAACAATCTTGTGCCGGATTACGCATTTATTGCTCGTCTTTCTTACGGAAAAATACCGCCAACAGATTCACACCCTCCCGGAGATAGACAGATGAAAGCGTGGCTTTTGAAAGATTTCGGTCTCGACAATCTGGTACTTGGCGAAGCGACTACCCCTGAGCCTGAAGCAGGCGAACTGCTGGTAAAAATCGGTGCTGTTTCGCTTAACTTCCGCGACAAGGCCATCGTTGACGGTATCTACGAACCCCATCTGGTTCCAAAGCCACTGATACCGGTTAGCGATGCTTCGGGCACCGTCGTTGCGGTTGGCGCAGGCGTAAGCCGCTATAAGGTAGGTGATCGTGTCAACTCGCATCTGTATTCGCGGTGGATCGATGGCGAGCCCGGCCCGGACGAACCTGCCTACTGCTTCGGCATGCCGCTACCAGGCGGTCTGGCCGAATACATGATCATCCATGAAGACAGCGCCGTTCGTGCTCCTGACAATATGTCCGACGAAGAAGCTTCAACCCTGCCGATTGCGGCACTGACAGCGTGGTATTCGTTGGTGGATTACGGCCAGATCCAACCGGGCCAAACCGTTCTGGTGCAAGGCACCGGTGGTGTGTCGATCTTCGCCGTGCAGTTGGCAACAGCGCTAGGTGCCAAGGTGATCGTTACCAGCAGCAATGATGAAAATCTTGATGCAGTGAAAAAGCTCGGTGCCGTTGCAGGCGTGAACTATCGGACCTTCCCACGCTGGGAAGAAGAAGTACTGAAGCTTACGGATGGAAAGGGCGTAGACCTGTTGCTCGATGTTGCCGGCGGTGAAGGTTTGAATCAGTCCATCGCAGCAACCAAAGCTGCTGGCAAGATTGCGCAAATCGGGTTCTTGACCGGGCAGACCACCACGCTGAGCCTGATGCCATTGATCTTCCGCCAAACCACCATTCGTGGCATTGCGGTCGCCCCCCGTTCATCGTTTGATCGGATGAACGAATTCTTGAACAAACACGCGATCCGCCCGGTGATCGACAAAACCTATTCGTTTGAAGACGCTCATCAGGCCTTCCAGCACTTGGCACGTGGCGCTTTTGGCAAAGTGGTCATCAAGGTTTCTTAAACCGTGAGTCGGTGGCGGCGTGCCGTTGAATAAGCGCGTCGTCTCATAAAGTTTAAAAGTATGAAGGCAGTCTCACCGAATCTCATACGGAACAGCAGGAGGCATCAGCGAGTCTGGCATCTTCTGCCAGTTCTCATCTTCATGACCATATTTCCCGCCCCAGATCACATCCTTCTGACGCTGTAGCTTCCATTGCCTCTGCTCATTTTTGATCAGTTCATACGGCAGGCCGCGACACTGGCGCAGGCGCACGTCGACCTGCAGGCCGAACTGGTAATAGTGGCCCTTCTGCGGCACAAAGGTCATGTTGCTGCTGCACTGATTATTGGGGCCGTGATAGGCGAGGCCGATGCTTGTTTTCCGGCCTGCAATCACCGGTGTTTCGTAATAATCGCTCCAGGTCGATTTGTTCTGTTCGCTGTCCACAGGCATTCCGAGATCCTGGGTTCGTGTGAGTATGAATTCACTGCTGCGCACCAGGCCGCCAGTGCGTTGGCCATTCAACTCCTGCTCGATAGAGGCCCGTTCGGTGCCGCCCACAATACGCACCCACGCCGTATCCGGGCCAGCGGCGGGCGGGGTGAAAAACCTGTTGTGGGGAAACTGGCTACAGCCGCTGGATAACATCAGCAACAGGGCGACAGCGGTTTTGCGGTACATGCACTCTTCTCCGTGAGGCGACGATCAGGCAGTCAACGTCAGCAGTTCAGCCGCCAGCTCGCGTGCGTCCTGTTGATAGGTTTCACGCCAGGTTGCTGACCAGTCGGCAGGCCGCCCTTGTTCTTCCCACTCGGCCAGCGCCAGGCCGTTCAGGATCTCCAGCTCAAACCACAGGCTTTGCCAGGCTTCGGCATCCGTCACTAATGTGCTGTCCTGCCAAAGAAACTCGGTGCGTGCGACAAAACTGGCCCAGGCAAACAGAGTCTCGGATGCCTGTTTTGCCTGCTCGATCAACTGCGCCTTATTTGCCATATTTCACCGCCATCACTTTTCCAGAACGGCCATTGACCGTCGCGTGCCCCAGGTGTCGGGTTTGGCACCTTTGGTCTGCGTTGAGACTTTAAGTTCCGCTGCACAAACCTTTGAGTGTGGTCATGAATTGCCGACAAACTTCGCCAGTGCACAAGCAGTGAGACGCTATTCCAGACGACCAGTATTTGTCGGGTGTAGCGACCTTTCGCGAATAAATTCGCTCCCACACGAGAAGGTTCATCCGCTTCCTCTCAGCAATCACCAGCCCCTGTTTGCTGCACGACAGCGCGGAATGTGACCTTTTGTGAAAATTTAACTGCGACGCAATGCCGCATTCCGGTATGGTTTGGAAAAATTGAGACAAATTGTTTCAGTTGTTTCGTGAGAAAACCGTACCAAGAAGGGGTTTACGTTGGATCTGTCGTCTGCTGCCTGGGTGTTGCATGACACCCGTCTGATCATCTGCTGCCTGATTGCGATTGCCACGATCATCGTGCTGATCAGCGCTACCAAACTTCCTCCGTTTCTGTCGATTCTGGTGGGGACTTTCATCGCAGGGATAGGCGCAGGGTTGCCGCCTGAAGCCGTTGCAAAAGCTTTCAGCAAGGGCGCGGGCGGTATTCTGGGGGAGGCGGGGATTATCATTGCCCTGGGCGCGATGCTCGGTGCGTTGATGGCCGAGTCGGGCGCGGCGGACCGGATTGCTTCCACCTTGCTCGGGCTGGGCAAGGGCAAGACCCTGCCTTGGGTCATGGCGCTGGTGGCAATGGTCATCGGCCTGCCACTGTTTTTTGAGGTCGGGCTGGTGATGATGGTGCCGATCATCTTTGTCATGGCGCGTCAGTCCAATCAGCCGTTGCTGAAAATTGCCATTCCGGCACTGGCGGGCATGACCACGCTGCATGCCTTGATGCCTCCACATCCCGGGCCGCTGATCGCGGTCAGTGCCTTGCACGCCGATCTGGGGCTGACCATGTTGCTGGGGCTCTGCATTGCTGTTCCGGCGGTGATTCTTGCGGGGCCTCTTTACGGCAACTGGCTGTCGAAGCGCATGCACATCGAAGAGCCTGCCGAACTGGGCGAGTTGTTCAGTGCCAAGCCCGATGTCAGCCGTCAGCCGAGTTTTGGCATTTCGTTGCTGATCATTCTCTTGCCGGTGATTCTCATGCTCGGCAGCACTTTGGCCAAGGTGCTCATGGCACCTGAAAGCAGCCTTGCGCTGGCGTTGAAGTTTCTTGGCGAGCCGCTGGTTGCCTTGGGTATCGCGGTGTTGGCTGCAACGGTGTGCCTGGGCTGGGCCAACGGTCTTTCACGTGAGCATGTGGGCGGGACCTTGCGCAAAAGCCTGGCACCGATAGCCGTGCTGTTGCTGACCATCGGTGCCGGTGGCGGCTTGAAACAGACTTTGCTGGATGCCGGTGTCAGCCAGACCATCAGCAAAGTGGCGGAGGGCGCGCACATGCCGTATCTGCTGCTGGCCTGGCTGATTGCCGTGGCGTTGCGGCAGGCAACCGGTTCGGCCACCGTGGCGACGACTACGACGGCAGGCATCCTGGCGCCGATGATGGCCAGCCTTGCACCGGTCGAAGCATCGCTGGTGGCTTTGGTGATCGGTGCAGGCTCGGTGTTTTTCTGCCACGTCAACGATGCCGGTTTCTGGATGGTCCGCGAATATTTCGGGCTTCAACTGAAGCAGACGATTTGGGTCTGGTCAGTGTTGCAGACCATCGTTTCGGTTGTCGGGCTGATCGGCACGCTGCTGTTATGGCATTGGTTAACGTGACGCCGCAGCCTCGGGGATGCGCCGCAATACATCGTCATAAGGCGCAAGGTCGAGAAAGGCAGTGACCTCGACGGCCTTGCCGTTGCGCATGTGAAAGATCCAGGCATAGCTGTTGTTATAGGCCTGCCCGTCACGCGCCACACCGGCACCGTCCCACTGGATGATGACGTGATCGCCATCCGCCCATATCTGCCTGCTGACGGGCCTAACCGGCCTGGACAGCCGCGATACGAATGGGCGGATGGCCTGCTCGATGAACGGGTCGATACCTCGGTACACCCCGGCACTCGGTCCCGAGCCCTTGATCGTCCAGATGATGTCCGGCGTCAGCATTTCACTGAAGAAGCTGTTCCCGCCTGCGGCCCAGCGATCAAATGCTTCGCTGACGATTTGCTTGTTACGTGCTGCTACATCGCGCTCTGAAGCGGCATCGGCCATGCCCGACATGATCAGCACGACGAACGCCAGGGTGTTTCTGAAGCTTGCTATGCCCATGTTAAAGACTCCTTTTTCTGGAACGCCGCTTTCCCTGTGGGAGGCGGCTTGCCGGCGACTGTTTACAGGCAGATGATTTTTACCGCCCTTGCCACGGGCCAAAATCCGGCCTGCGAGCCCCGCCAAAGATCAGTTGCTGAACCATCGGCCGGGAGACGAAACGGGCCGGAAAGATCGGTTCGGGCGCACTGGCCTGATCCAGGCGCGCCACATGCTCGTCATCCAGTTGAAGGCTGAGCGCGGCCAGGTTGTCCAGCGCCTGAGCCAGGGTTCTGGCCCCCATGACCGGCGCAACTACGGCAGGATTGCGCAACGTCCAGGCCAGCGCCACCCGGGAAGGCGTCGTACCGATTTCTCTGGCGATATCGCCCACGACGGCAGCGATTTGCAAGGCGCGCTCATTCATATGCCCGGATGAGCTGATTACGCCTTTGCGAGTCGGCGAAACATTCGCTTCGCTGGCCTGACTCAGATCATCGCGGCTGTATTTGCCTGTCAGGATGCCGCCACCCAGCGGCGACCATGGCAGCACGCCAAGGCCCATCGCCTGCGCCATCGGGATCAACTCATGCTCGACGCTGCGTTCGACGAGGCTGTACTCGATCTGCAAGGCCACAAGGGGTGACCAGCCACGCAGGTCGGCCAGCGTTTGCAGTTCCGCGACTTTCCACGCCGGGGTATTGCAGATCCCGAGGTAGAGCACCTTGCCACTGCGCACCAGATCGTCCAGTGCCCGCATCACTTCGTCGGCAGAGGTGGTGAAATCCCAGGCGTGTAGGTAAAGCAGTTCGATACGATCCGTGTCGAGCTGCTTGAGGCTGGTTTCCACCGAGCGCACCAGATTCATGCGATGGTTGCCGCCCGAATTGGGGTCGCCAGGGTCGCGGGCCATGGTGTACTTGGTCGCAACTACGAGGCGATCACGCTTGCCCTTGAGAAACTGCCCCAAGATGCGTTCCGAAGCGCCGTTGGTGTAATTGACAGCGGTATCGATGAAGTTGCCGCCGTTATCGACGTACGTATCGAAAATCTGCCGCGCCTGGGCTTCATCCGCGCCCCAGCCCCAGTCAGAGCCAAAGGTCATGGTGCCGAGGGCGAGCGGTGAGACCCGCATGCCTGATCGTCCGAGCAGGCGGTAATGGTCGAGTGCTGAAATAGTGGACATACTGAACTCCTCACAGAAAGTGGAACCTGAAACCTGTAGGGAATGAGTCTGCATTCAGTGGCGCGCCTGCCTGTAGCCGGATTGTCCTGAGTCCTTGCATGATTATCCGTGTACGCAATAATCCTGACTTTCAAAGGAGCAAGCATGGGCTCTCTGGAAAAGCTGGTCGATCTCATCAGTCGTCACTCCCCGACTGACGGCATACATTCAACGCCGATTGCCGGCGTCAGCCTGGTCCGCTCGGGCGCGCCGACCATTCCGATGCCTGTGGTCTATGAGCCGACGCTCTGCCTGATCGCCCAGGGCCGCAAGCAAGTGGTGGTTGGAACCACTTCGTATGTCTACGATGCGGCCAAATACCTCGTTGCCTCCGTGGACATTCCCGTGACGGGCTCGGTGATCGAGGCAAGCGAGACGGCGCCTTATCTGTGCCTTGTTCTCGACCTGGACATGACTGTGCTGAGCGACCTCGTCCTGCGATACCCGGCTCCCGACGGAACGAGCGGCCTGCCTGCCGCAGGCATCGAACTCAACGACACAACCCCCGAACTACTGGACGCCGCCGCAAGGCTGGCCGCTTTGCTGGATACCCCGGACGATATCGAAGCACTGGCTCCGCTGACGATTCGCGAGATCCTTTACCGGCTGCTGACCAGCAGCGGTAATGGTGTGGTTCGACAACTGGCCAAAGCCGACAGCCGTCTGAGCCAGATTGCCAAGGCAATTGCCTGGCTGCGCAGCCATTACAGCGAAACCTGCCGCATTGATGACATCGCCGATATCGCAGGCATGAGCCGTTCTACCTTCCACGCGCACTTCAAGGCCGTCACCTCCATGAGCCCGCTGGAGTTTCGCAGCCAGTTGCGGCTCCAGGAGGCCCGTCGCTTGATGGTGGCCGAAGCGCTGGATGCGGCAGGTGCCGGTTACCGGGTGGGCTATGAAAGCCCTTCGCAGTTCAGTAGGGACTATGCCCGCATGTTCGGTTTGTCACCGGCCAGGGATGCCAGTCGGTTGCGCAGTGCAGTCCAGAGGGAATCTGCTGCCTTGCATCTTATTCCTGTGGGTGACGTTTCCTGGCGTTGAGTGGCGCGAGTCTGATGGTCTGACGTGTCTTGCATGGCCATATTGCCTGCGCTCTCCCAAAGCAACCCGACCACAGCCCGCCAAAGCGCAAGACTTCCCGCTGAAAAACCGGATAATGGCCGCCAATCGTTTGCTCGCTATTCTGGTAATCCCGCATGGAAATCAAGGTCAACTTTCTCGACAACCTCCGACTTGAAGCCAAGTTCGACGACTTCACGGTGGTTGCCGATCAACCTATCCGCTACAAGGGCGATGGTTCGGCACCGGGTCCGTTCGACTATTTCCTGGCCTCATCGGCCTTGTGCGCGGCTTACTTTGTGAAGTTGTACTGCGAAACCCGCAACATCCCCACCGACAATATTCGCCTGTCGCAGAACAACATTGTCGATCCGGAAAACCGCTACAACCAGATCTTCAAGATCCAGGTCGAGCTGCCTGCCGATATATCCGCCAAGGACCGTCAGGGCATCCTTCGCTCCATCGACCGCTGCACGGTCAAAAAAGTGGTGCAGGCCGGGCCGGAGTTCGTGATCGAAGAAGTCGAGAACCTGGACGCCGATGCTCAGGCTTTGCTGATGCCGAGCCTGGCTTCGGGAGCGGGCACCTGCATTGCGGGCAAGGACCTGCCGCTGGAACAGACCATCGCCAATATGTCGGGCATCCTGGCGGGCCTTGGCATGAAGATCGAAATCGCCTCGTGGCGCAATATCGTGCCCAATGTCTGGTCGCTGCATATCCGCGACGCGCAATCGCCGATGTGTTTTACCAATGGCAAGGGTGCGACCAAGGAAGGTGCGCTGGCGTCGGCGCTGGGTGAGTTCATCGAACGACTCAACTGCAACTTCTTCTACAACGATCAGTTCTGGGGCGAAGACATCGCCAATGCCGAGTTCGTGCATTACCCGGACGAGCGCTGGTTCAAGCCAGGCCGTAAAGATGCGCTGCCGGAGGAAATCCTCGACGAGTACTGCCTGGAAATCTACAACCCTGACGGCGAACTGCGCGGCTCTCATCTCTACGACACCAACTCCGGCAACGTCGAGCGCGGCATCTGTTCGCTGCCGTATGTGCGCCAGTCGGATGGCGAAGTTGTGTACTTCCCCTCCAACCTGATCGAAAACCTGTTCCTCAGCAATGGCATGAGTGCCGGTAACACGCTGGTCGAAGCGCAGGTTCAATGCCTGTCGGAAATCTTCGAGCGGGCAGTAAAACGCGAAATTCTGGAGGGTGAAATCGCCCTGCCGGATGTGCCGCAGGACGTGTTGGCGAAATACCCTGGCATTCTGGCCGGTATTCAGGGCCTGGAAGAGCAGGGCTTCCCCGTTCTGGTGAAGGACGCCTCGCTGGGCGGCGAATTCCCGGTAATGTGCGTCACTCTGATGAACCCGCGTACCGGTGGCGTGTTTGCCTCGTTTGGCGCGCACCCAAGCTTTGAAGTGGCACTGGAGCGCAGCCTGACGGAATTGTTGCAAGGCCGCAGCTTCGAAGGCTTGAACGATCTGCCGCAGCCGACCTTTGAAAGCCATGCGGTGACCGAGCCCAATAACTTCGTCGAACACTTTATCGACTCCAGCGGTGTGGTGTCGTGGCGCTTCTTCAGTGCGAAATCCGACTTCGAATTTGTCGAATGGGATTTCTCCGGCCAAGGCGAAAACTCCAATGCCGAAGAAGCCGCGACGCTGTTCGGCATTCTCGAAGACATGGGCAAAGAAGTGTACATGGCGGTGTACGAGCACTTGGGTGCATCGGCCTGCCGGATTCTGGTGCCGGGTTACTCCGAGATCTATCCGCTGGAAGACCTGATCTGGGATAACACCAACAAGGCGCTGCTGTTCCGCGCCGACATCCTGAACCTGCACAGCCTGAACGCCGCCAGCCTGAAAAAGCTGGTCAAGCGCCTGGAAGACAGCGAACTGGACGATTACACCGACATCACTACCTTGATCGGCATCGAGTTCGATGACAACACGGCCTGGGGCCAGTTGACGATCCTTGAGCTGAAACTGCTGATCTACCTCGCCTTGCAGAGGTTTGAAGAGGCGAAAGAACTGGTAGAAGCCTTCCTGCAATTCAACGACAACACCGTCGAGCGCGGCTTGTTCTATCAAGCCCTGAACGTGGTACTGGAAGTGGAACTGGACGAAGAGCTGGCGCTGGAGGACTACGAGGTCAACTTCCGTCGCATGTTCGGTAATGAGCGAATGGACGCGGTGCTGGGCTCCATGGACGGCAGCGTCCGCTTCTACGGCCTGACGCCGACCAGCATGAAGCTGGAAGGCCTCGACAGACACCAGCGTTTGATCGACAGCTACAAGAAACTGCATGCGGCGCGGGCGAAGGTGAATCGCTGAGTGCATCGTTAACGTCACAATCCCGCGGGAGAGTCCTTGGCCTGATGCCCGTCAGTCAAGAGGCTGATTTCACAAATCTTGTGTCTGGCAAAACCTGACCAGAACAGCTTGCTGGCGATAGCAGCAGTGAAGTGCGCATATAGGCGGCGTCTTCACATCAGTCTTCGCCAGCAAGCTGCCTCCTACAAAGTGATATGTGCGCCTTATTAGCTCAGTCGCATGGTTTCTTCCCTTTCCCTTGAGTGAAATTTCCTAGAAAATCCTGACCGCTTGTATGTGTCGATTCGGGGATTTAAGGTGCGGCGTCGCTGCAAAATCAGCGGCCGGGTTTAGCGATCCGAATCAAAGGCACAGCAGTGCTACACAACCTGCTTCAAGCGAGCTTTATGCTTGAGGCATGCGTTATGGCGGCTGTGCGTCGGAGACCTTAGGGTCTGCCGGTGTGCCTTTGGGGCCGGTTCGCTAACCGTCGTACAGTCGCCACCCAAATGCGTTTAGCGACGTATCGGGTGGTTAATTCCCCAAAGGAGTTTTACCCCCATGGACCTTCCATACCCCTCACCATCCTGCACCGACCACTTCGAGCCCACCATCTTCATCCGCCATCACCGCATGCTGCGCGCCGTGATGCTCGATGCCCAGGTCTGGTTTCCCTTGCAGGATCTGGCCCGGCTGATGGGCAAGCAACTGGACGAACGCGCCACCCTCAAACTCGATATCGACCAACGCCGCACGGTCTGGCTGCTGACCCACGGCAATTGGGCAAAATGTCTGATGATCAGCGAATCGGGCGTCTTTGCGATGCTGGTGCATCACTACGTCCCGGAGAACCGCGCACTGCGCCGCTGGCTGGCGCAGGAAGTCTTGCCAGCTCTGGATGCTGCAGATACAACCGATCAACCTCTGCTTTACCAGATGCGCTGGCAGGGCAATGCCCTGAGTTCGCTGCAATGGCATGGGGAGCTGTGGGTGAAGTTGCGGGATTTGCCGGAGCTGGTTCAGGTGCAGTCCGAGGCTGTGACCGGGTCCTGGTGGCGGCGGTTGCTGTGTCGGCGTTGGTCGTTTTTTGCTTGATGTGATGAGTTGATCGTTCCGGCTGGAGAGGTGGGGGCGATCAATCGGCATTGGCTGATCGTGATGTCCTGAGCTGGTTAGCGGTTTGCTCCCGCAACAATCGCCGCGATGAGGCGTACGAGGTTTGATAAAACCGTATAGGCCAGCAGGATTCCTGTTATCCACGACAGAGTGCTGCGAAACCGCCTGTAAAAATGAGCATTGGGCCGTTCATCACGGTGACCGGCTACGACCGATATGCAGATCAACGCAAGGCAAATATAAATGATGGCATACGGTATGATTTCGGTCCCGCTGACATGGAATGAGCCTCGCTTGCTCACGATCACCAGGTCATTGGTTGCGATCCCGTGAATAACAACTGCGGTAGCGACCAAACCAATGGCTGAGGTATACACCAGAGTAAATACCGTCTGCCGGTCATTGGGTTGAGGCAAGGGCAGTTTTGCGAGAGTCACCACTGCCAGGGCGCGTGCTGGCATTGATCGCCACTGCCATTTACGTCGGGGCGAGGGCACTGGGCGGGGCGGTTGCCATGTTTGCGATTGACGCACCAGCATCCATATATAGCCGCAAGCCAGGATCGGTCCACCCAACAGAAACGTGTTGTAGGTCATAGGTGCTGAGGACGCTAATACGCCAATCATCAACAGTGCGCCGTGAGCGATGGCCGGTATCGTGAGTGCTCTGAGCCAGACTTTGCGATTGCCGGAATTTATCCGATAAGACCGAATGCCAAACGCGGATGCCCAGATAATCCCCTGCATCATTAGCAACGCTGCCGCTGTCAGCGTCATGCCGTTACCAAGGCCAAGTCGCTGCCAGAACAATCCCCACGTCACGATGCTGGCGGGAAAAAGTGCTGCCAGCACCATCAGCCACAAGCAGACAGGATGATAAAACAAGCGTTGGTACGACATCCCGGTCATCCATGTTGGGGAAACGGCACTTGACTGGTTAGCCTAGCAGCCTTGGTGCCAAACAGGATTCAGGATTTGCGGGATTCATTCTTGTGATGGAAATAGGGTTTTTTTGCCTGTTCAGAGCAAGCGCGCTCCACCGTCCTCTGTTTGCTGCGCGACAGCGCGGCGCCAAGGCGGCGGGTGATCTCCTACTGTCCAAAGCTCTGCTCGGCCCCTCTATGAAACGCGGCATCCAGCGCCCCGGCGATCTGTGCCAGCAGTTCGGTGGTTTGCGGGATCAGGCGGCCCATGGTGATAAACCCGTGGATCTGCCCCGCAAAGTGGCTGTCGGTCACTGTGACACCCGCTTCATGCAGGCGTTTGCCGTAGGCGCGGCCTTCGTCTTCGAGAGGGTCGCAGCCACAGGTCACTATAAAGGCGGGAGCCAGGCCGCTGAGGTCTTCGGCCAATAACGGGGACGCTCGCCAGTCCAGGCGGTCGGCATCGTTGCGCAGGTATTGAGCCTTGGTCCAGTTCAGTGTGGCGGCTGTCAGCGGCGGTTCCATGGCCAATTGTTGTTGGGAGCGATGAACGCCATGGAAGTCGGTTACCGGGTAGATCAGTGCCTGCAATACCAACGGCGGGTAGCCTGCATCCCGCGCCATCAAGGCGAGGACAGCGGCGATGTTGCCACCGGCGCTGTCGCCGCCGACGGCAAGACGTTCGGCATCGACGCCCAGTTGCGCGGCCTGTGCCCGGACGTAATCCAGAGCTGCGAAGGCATCTTCTATTGCCGCAGGGAATTTGTGCTCTGGCGCCAGGCGGTAATCCACTGCGATCACGATGCAGCGAGCCAGCAGGGCCAGTTGCCGACAAACGCCGTCATGGGTATCCAGATCACCGACGACCCAGCCACCCGAGTGAAAGAACATCAGGGCAGGCAGATTTTCGCCCTCGCTGGTTTCGACCCCGCGATAGAGACGCAAAGGTATCTCGCCGCCCGGGCCTGGTGTGCTCAGGTTTTCAACGGCAACGATTTCCACAGGCGCTGCCGCAAGGGCCTGGCGGCTGCTGCGAAAGGCTGCCCGGGCTTGTTCGGGAGTCGGTTCGCCCGTGGCAGCAGAGGCCTGACGCATCAGGGCAACCACGCGCGCGGCGCCGGGGTCCAACGTCCTGACGTTCAGGGTGGGCGCGAGGTGAGGTGCAGTCATGGCAGTGTCCTTGTGCGATGAGTGAAGGGCGGATTATTCAAAGTGCCAGCTGTAACCGTCGCCCTGGCGTTTGACACGCCCGGCCGAGGTGCCAGCGAAATGGGAGCTGAAATACAGGGCGTCGTGCTCAACCAGAAACGCCAGCAACCATTGCCGTGAGCGATTGGCGGCCTCTGGCAGGCCGCAGAAGCAGGAAGCCCAGAGCGGTTGCGAAACCTGTATGGGGTGATGCATGACGTCGCCGCCAAACATGGCCGTCTTGCCATCGTGCTGATAACTGATGGACATGTGGCCCACGCTATGGCCTTGGGTCGGATGGAAGTGGAAGTCCTCCAGAAACGGCCCGCCCTCGGCTCCGATCATCAGTGCCTGACCGGATTCGATCACCGGCAGCACGCTGTCGACAAAGGCCTGATAACCCATGGCCTGACGTCCGGGGCCATTGACGAAATACTCATACTCAACCTCTGGAAACACATACCTGGCATTGGGAAAGGTCGGCACCCACTGGCCATCCACCAGATGAGTGTTCCAGCCGATATGGTCGGTGTGCAAATGGGTGAGCAGTACGTAGTCGACCTCTTCGGGGGTTACCCCGGCAGCCGCCAGGCGTTCCAGCCAGGGCTCGTTCAACTGGTGAAAGATGGGCAGTGCAGGACGATGTTTGCCATTGCCGACGCCGGTATCGACCAGCACCGTATACTGCGGCGTCTTGATGACCCAGGTATGCACGCTGATGATCACCTTCTGGCCTGTGGCGGTGAGGCTATCGGGCACCAGCCATGAGCGCTGCGGGTCAATGGCGCTGTTGTCCCAGTCCGGCAACAGCGCATTGGGCGCAAAGGCGTCGAACAGTTTTTCGCTGACGCGGGTGATGTGGGTCGAGCCAAATGTGTAGTGCTTGGCGTTCATGTTAATATCTCGCTGATACCGATCAGTATCATGTTGATACCGGTCGGTATCATAGTCAAGGGTGACTCATGAAAAGAGACAGTCAGAAATTGCCGCCTCGGGAGAGAATCCTGCTCGCCGCCGATGAGCTTTTTTATCGAGACGGGATTCGTGGCGTCGGCGTGGAGGCTATCGCCGCCCATGCAGGCACCACCAAAATGGGGATCTACCGGCACTTTGCGAACAAGGACGCGCTGGTTGCCGAATGGTTGCGACTGGAGTCCCTGGCCTATGCCGATGTGCTGGACCAACTCAAGGTGCAACACCCCGATGATCCCAAGGCCCAGTTGCTGGGCTGGGCTCGGTTCATTGCCAGTCGTTTGGCCGCCGATGCCGATAGAGGCTGCTGTTTCGCCAACTCGGTCGCCGAGCTGCCGGACAAGGAGCATCCTGCGCGAGCTGTGATTGAAGCTCACTCACGCGACCTCAGCGAGCGTCTGATTGCGCTGTGTACCGAGGCAGGTCTGACGGACCCGGAAGGCACCGCCAGCGAAATCCTGTTTGTGCTCGACGGCGCGCAGTTGGCGGCGCAAAGCCGGGGCGATGCTCAGAAGGTTGGTGAACGACTGGTGAGCATCGTCCAGCGTCTGGTCGGGTAAGCAAAGCGTAATCATCAGAGGCAGAAAATGCGGCAAAACCGAATCAGGATGATCATGCCAGCCAGCGCCGCCGACGCTTTTGAGGCCTTCCACGACCATGATGTACGAATGTGCTGGGACAGCTTGCTATCGCGGGCTGAAGTGGAAGGCGGCGGGAGCCATCCCTATGTGGGCGCGATCACCTTCAATCAGGGGCGCGGCTGGAAACGCTTTTTCGCCATGCGCACTCGATTTGTGAATTATCAGCCGGGCAAGGTAGCGGCTGCCGTGCTGGTTGAGCCTGCGGGCTGGTTCGAGGGCTGGGCTGCATCGATGCAGCACCGCGACCTTGATGACGAACGCTCGGAGCTGATTTACACCTTCCGAATCCAGATGCGCCCACGCTGGCTGGGCCGAGTCCTCGATCCTCTGGTCAACCGACTGTTCGAGCACGAAACCCGGCGGCGCTTTGCTGCGATGGCGGAGTATTTGCGGAGCAGGGATTGAAAACCGGTGGATGTTGATCGTGCCTGTCTACTGGAGATGGAACGATCAACTAGCGCTGAGCAGGTCGCGAGTTTAGAAGATGTGCCTGGAAATGATTTTTGAAATCTCGACAATCTCGGTCTTGCCGGTGAATTCAAATTTCACTTTACCCAGCGCTGAAAAGTAGACCTCAAGTTCGGAGTCCAGATCGAAGGTCCCGGAGGTTTCCACGGAATAGGCGACGATGTTCTTGTAGGGCAGGGACGTGAAGTCCTTCTTGCTGCCGGTGATGCCCTGCACGTTGACCGCAATGATTCGCTTGCTGGTGAAAACCACGCCATCGCGCAACGATTTATAGGAATCGATGATCTGTTCGCCTTCCAGCAGAAGTTCAGTCACACGCTCGGCGTATTCGCTGTTCTGCTTCAGCTTGAAGAAACCTTTGTTACTGAAGTCAATCATCCCTTTATCCCTGTCTTCAAATGTGTGTTTTCAGGCCTTCGGGCATCTGCCAGCAGGCTGACTGTGGATGCCGCGCCGAGGATAGCACTATGCCTGTTTTCTGGCTGGATGTGTCTTCAATGAGTGTGGCAGAGCGGTTGCGGACGCCCGGATGCAGCCAGTATCGGTAGCCAATCAGCGAAAACCTGCAAATAGTCTTAACTAACCCGGCGAGCGTGCCGACAACCCATCTAGAGCTACGTTTGTATCTATCTGAAGGACCACAAGAGGACGGCAGGGTGTCTATAAAACTACGTTTGCTTCTGCTTATCGGGACCGGTGTGCTAGCCATCCTGATCATGAGTCTGGTCAGTTATGTGGGCAATGTCCGGATGGCCCATGCGATGGAGGACAACGAGGTCAGCATGACCGCGCTGCGCAACCATCTTGAAGCCGACATGATGCATGACGCTTTGCGCGCCGATGTGCTCTCGGCCATGCTGGTTGGCCTGGGCAAGAGCGACAGCACCAAAGACGAGGTGCGAAGCTCCATTGCCGAACATGCCGCACTCTTTCGTAAAGTGCTCGACGAAAACCTCAAGCTGCCGGTCGATGAAACCATCAAGGCAGGCCTGAACAAGGTCAAACCCAGCCTCGAAACCTACATTGCCGCTGGCGAAAGAATTGTCGGGCTGGCCCTCGACAACCCTGAGAGCGCACAAAAGGAACTGGGCTTCTTCAACAAGGCGTTCGGCGAGCTTGAAGACGAAATGGCCAGCCTGAGCGAGGTCATCGAAAGCAGCACGCAACAGACCAGCGAAGAAACTCAACAAGCCAGCAGCAATGCCAACCTCACCCTTGGTGTTGTACTCGTCGCCAGCCTGATATTGCTGGTCGTTCAGGGGCTCTGGGTTATCCGCAGCATCATGGGGCCGTTGCAGTCCGCCAGCCGGATCGCTGAAAGCATCGCCCATGGCAACCTGAGCGAATCCATCGCCGAGCCCCGGCAACAAGACGAAGCGGGCATGCTGATTCGCAGCCTGGCCACCATGCAGCGCGACTTGCGAGGCATGATCGAAGTGGTGCGCCGCAATGCCCACGGCGTCACCGACATGAGCCAGCAACTGAGCAGCGGCTGCCATGAAGTGGCGGGTAGCAGCCAGCAGCAAAGCACCGCAGCCAGCACCATGTCTGCAGCGGCCAGTGAAATGACGGCCAGCATCGAAGAAATCACCCGGCATGCCGAGCGTGCTCTGAACATGGCCAACCAGGCCGAAGCTCTGGCCAGAAATGGTGGTCGAGTGATTCATCAGGTGGTCAGCGATATGGAAGGCATTGCCCGTTCTTCGCAGCAATCGGCCCAGGTGATCCGCAATCTGGATGAAGAGTCCGAGGGCATTTTCAACATCATCCAGGTGATCAAGGGCATCGCCGACCAGACCAACCTGCTCGCCCTCAACGCCGCTATCGAAGCCGCCCGCGCCGGAGAGCAGGGACGTGGCTTTGCGGTGGTTGCCGACGAAGTCAGAAGCCTGGCCGGGCGCACCAGCGCCTCCACCCAGGAAATTGCCAGCATGGTTTCGCGTATCCAGCAAAACACCCGCGAAGCCGTCACCAGCATGGAAGCGGGCGTTGCCCAGGTCGACAAGGGCATGGCCGTCACCGCCGAAGTCGAACGCGCCATCCGCGAAATCCTCGAAGCCACGCTGAGCACGACCCAACTGGTCAACGACATCAGCCGCACCATCAGCGAACAAAGCCTGGCCAGCAACGAAATCGCTCATCAGGTGGAAATGATCGCCAACATGTCCGAAGGCAATAGCAGAGTCATTGGCCAGACGGCGGGGACGACCGATGACTTATCGGCGCTGGCGGGGCAGTTATCGCAGTCGGTGGATCGGTTTCGGCTTTGAGTCAGGGAAGCTCTTTGGCTTCAATTTATCTGGATGGATTGTAAGGATAGGGATATCGACATGATCGTTAAAGAAGAGCACGCCTCTACGAGTGAGTTGAACATGACTCTGTCGGACAACTGTTCGGGGGAGGGTCGCTTGGTCGTACTGCTTCATGCCTATCTACGACAGGCCTCGAGTCTCAAGGCTGTTTCCGATTCAATTCAAGAGCTTTGGCCCAAAGCAAGAATCTGGTGTCCAGAACTTCCTACAGGCCTTTTCTCACGGGTCGATCCCGATGAAATTGTTTGCAGCCTGCTTGTTGGTGTCGATGAGCTGGTCGACTTGGCTAGTCATGAAGGCAGCCCTTTCACATCAATAGTGATTGTTGGGCACAGTGTAGGCGGTGTCATTGGCCGTAAGCTTTATGTCGCTGCCTGTGGTGAAACCTCCAAAGCACCTTTTGAGCCGATTTATCACCAGCAAGGCTTCAAGAGTGAAAATGGACTGCTATCGGCGCGAACCTGGGCGCCATTGGTAACGCGCATTGTGCTGCTTGCGGGGATGAATCGAGGCTGGCAGATCTCCCATCACTTGAGCCCTCTACATGCAATTGGCTGGCGTCTTGGTCTGGTGATGGCCTATATCATCAGGTTTTTCACCCGGCGCTGGCTTCTGATTTTCAAGCTCAGACGAGGGGCTGAGTTCATTACTCAACTGAGAATTCAGTGGCTGAAGCGTCCAACGTTTCCCGGTGAGACTCTGATAGTACAATTGCTGGGCTCTCGGGATGATGTTGTATCGCCGCAAGATAATCTGGATCTTGTTTCCGGGCATGATTTCATTTATCTGGATGTGCCATTTTCAGGCCATGCCGATGTGGTGGACTTGCAGGATCTACAGTATGGATTTGATCGTAAAGCAGTCCTAAAGCAGGCATTGAGTTCGTCTAAGGAGTCTTTACGCGGATTAGAAGTTATTCCGGCGGATGAGAAGTTTTTTGTGGAGAATCCTGCCATAGAGAACGTTGTGTTTGTCATTCACGGTATTCGGGATCAAGGGTTCTGGACGCAGAAAATCGCCAGAAGGGTAAGGACTCTGGCTGCCAAAGAAGCCACGGCACCTAACGCCGTCCTGGCATCATGTGAGTGGGCTACGGAAACCTCCAGCTATGGCTACTTTCCAATGCTTCCGTTCCTGTTGCCATGGTATCGCCGCAATAAAGTGGAATGGTTGATGGATCAGTACACAGAAGCCTTGGCGCGCTACCCCAATGCCGAGTTTTCTTACGTCGGACATAGCAACGGCACTTACCTGATCGCCAAAGCTCTGGAGTTGTATCCATGCTGTAAATTCAAAAATGTGGTTTTTGCAGGCAGCGTTGTCCGGGTCGGGTACGACTGGGAGAAGCTTCTTGATGCCAATCAGCCCAGAGTGAAAAATGTGCTCAACCTTGTTGCCACTTCCGATTGGGTCGTCGCCTTTTTTCCTAAACTTTTTCAGGTTTTCGGTTGGCAGGATCTCGGTAGTGCTGGCCACGATGGGTTCAAAGCTTTCAAGAACTCGAATGGTTTATTTCAGGTTCAATATTTGAAGGGGCAGCACGACGCTGGTATCAAAGAAGAGGAGTGGGATTTTATTGCCAGGTTTGTTCTGAAGGGCACGCTCGATACAGAAAAAATCATCAACTCAGTATCTGGACGTAATGCCATTGTCGAGTTTCTGGGACGAATGCCTTACCTGGTCTGGGGGCTGATACTCTTATTTATTTACTTTGGCTGGACGTTGATCGTGGGGTTGATCCCCGTGAGCATCAGTGACCCCGAAACCCGAGGGTTGCTCAAGGGGCTGGGGCTCAGTTCTTACGTGGTTTTGATCTGGCTGGCAGTTACCAGATTGTAGAAACCCTTCAGTGATGTACCAAAGCCTCAAGTTTGCGCATTGGCTGCCGAAATCAATGCTCTTGACCGCTTTGGTACGACGAAGGAATGTTTGATGTTTTATCCGCGCGAAGCTGAAAAAGATAATCTGTTCAATCGAGTCATTCTGCTTACCTTTGCCTGTTGCGCGATTCTGTTTCTGGCTTCGCTGGCTCGGCATCAAGGATCGACTTATGCAGTCATGCAGCTTGGTGCCGTCCAGGTCTCGGGGAGTGTAAAAGCGCTGGAAAATATTCCCCGAAACAGTATGGGCAAAATAATCCATTATCGGTATGTGGATGAGGAAGGCGAGGCTCACGACGATCAATACTTCGATCCGCGCTATGACGAAAATACTCACTATGAGGTGGGAGACGCCATCTCTCTGGTTTATTCGAGCTGGTTTACCGGGAAAAACGCGATTGCTTCCGAGTTGCACACTTACCGTCCGGATTTTTACATCCTGTCCGGTGGGCTATCACTGACACTGATCCTGCTACTGATCTCTCTCTGGACGATAAGGCGTATCTATGTCCTGAAGCAGGAGGATCGTGTTTATTGAGCTTCAACTGTCACTATAGAAATGCAAGTTCGGCAAGCAGTGGCGCAATATTGAGCCGCCACTGTCTCTCTCTTTTTTGGACGTTGATCGAGCGGTTGATCCCCGTGAGCATCAGTGATCCCGAAATCCGGGGGGACAAGGGGCTGGGGCTCAGTTCTTATGTGGTTTTGATCTGACCCGATTATAGCCATGCATCAATCGAGATATTGAATATCGATGCTGAAAATTAGAGTGTAAGGTGATAAGCAGGCGAGGGGGCGGTGTTTTTGAATCGTGAAGGAAGAGACTCGTCAACTGTTTGGATATAACACGGGTAGTTTAAACCTGAAAGTATTCTAGCGACTCTGTCTGGTGCCATTAAGTGACGAGAAAATACTGCTACCGTAAAGAGTGAGTAGGGGTGTCATAGGAGATGGCACAATGGAAAGTTTAATGGATACGTTTGTCAAGGCTGCGCCGGGTTCTATATTCAGGGTGGAGGAAAAATCGGGGAGTGTGAGCTTTGTATACGAGGGTGAGCTGAAGTCGGTTGATGTTGCCAAAAAGACGATCGGCATATTGGATAAGGTTTATAAAGGAAAAGTTTATACTGTTTCTGTGGATAAAATCGTACGTGTCAATGGAGATGAAGTGTGGGGTGCACGTTCTATTGGGTCGGAATTAATAGGGCATCAGAGTGTTGTTGCCTGGACGGGTACAGAGTGGTATAACGAGTGGTCGCATGGTCTAGGGCTTGATATGGATACTGCATTCTCTCGAATTCCTGAGGGCACTGAGCTTATAATTCCTGGTTATTTCTGTGGAACTCAACAGCCTCAGCATGCTGCACTTAAGTTGGTTGATTATGAAGCGGATCTGGCTGTTTTGGATAGTATCACTTCGCCAGGGCAGATAATAAAAGTGCCTATGAATAAGGTGGCTTCGATTGATAATGGAGTCATCAAACCTGTGGCATAGAAGACCTGGGTATTAATCTTGAATAAAAAGTGCCAGAAGGCAGACGTCGGAGATACGGAACCGGAAGTGTGTCTCCGTGCCTCACGGCATGTTCATAGCCGTCCCATCGGTATTGCCCTATCATTCGCCCTTTTACAAAGGCCGATGATCCCTCATGACAACCACACCCACCACCCTGCTGGCCGCCCTGCAAGCTTCTACGATGCTGGAAATCGATGGGCTTCACGCCTGGGAGTTCTCTCTGGGCGATGATTTGAATATCGAATGCATGGATGGCCGCGAGCGCAAGGTATGGCGTTTCAGCCTGGCGCAGATTCAGGCGGCGTCCTTCGATGAAAGCCTGCAAAGCTGGGTCGTCAACGATGGCAATGCCGATCACCGCATCATCTGCCTCGATGCGTTCACCCCCAATGATGAGGATGAAAGCGAGCTGGATTGATTCTCCCGCAAAACTACATGAGCGATAGCCTGTCATAGCCCTGACTGTCGCTAAGCCGGCACCCATAATTTGAACAAGAAAAGGAATGCCCCCATGACTCCTGCGTTTCTGCCGTGGCTGGCGCTTGCCAGTGCAATCAGTGTTTTCCCCGTACAGGCCCAAACCATGTCCGATACCGATTTGCTGGTGGGTTCCTACACCCAGGGCAAGAGCGAAGGCATCTACCGTTTCGGCTTCGATAGCCAGACGGGCAAGATCGATCCCGCACCGCGTCAGGTGATCCGTGCCGAAAATCCCTCCTGGCTGACCCTCTCCAAGGACGGGCGTTACTTGTACGCGGTCAACGAGAACGGGCCAGGGCAGAGTGATGTGGAAGGCAAGGTCAGCAGTTTTGCCATCGCACCCAAGACCCATCAGGTGACGCCTCTCAATCAGGTCAAGAGCAAGGGCGACGAGCCTACGCATTCGAGCCTGAGCCCTGATGGGCGTTATCTGTTTGTCTCCAACTATGCGGTACAGCCCGATCCTGGCGGGTCTTTGGCTGTATTGCCGATCGGCAAGGATGGCAAGCTTCAGGACGTTGTGCAGTCTGCCGGGCCGAATGCTGCCAGCCAGGTCAACCCGGAGCGGCAGATGTCTTCCCATGTGCATGCGGCGGTTCCTACGCCCGATGGCAAGTATGTGGTTGCTGCCGATCTTGGCGCCGACAAACTGTTCGTGTACCGCTATGACGCCAGTCAGGCCAGGCCTTTGCAGCCGGCCAGTACTGCTTCGGTGCAGTTGCCGGGCGGTAGCGGACCGCGGCATATCCTGTTCAGTCGTGAAGGCAAGCATGCCTGGCTGGTTCTGGAAATGTCGGCTCAGGTCGCGGTGCTTGATTATCTGGATGGCGAGTTCAAGCAGACCCAACTGGTCGATCTGAAAAATCAGGGCGTGCAACAACGCAATGGTGCCGGTGGTTTGCATGCATCGCCCGATGGCCGTTTTCTGTATGTCGCCAATCGGGGTGAAGCCAATCAATTGCTGGTTTTCCGGATCGATCCGACCACGGGCAAGCTTGAAGAGCTACAGCGTCGCTCGGTGGAAGGTACGGAGCCACGGGAATTCAGCTTCGACCCCAGTGGCAAATTCATGCTGATCGCCAACCAGAAGAGCAACCAGATCGTGACGGTTCGCCGCGACCCGCAAAGCGGAATGCTGGGTGATACGGTGCAGAAAATCGATTTCGACTCGCCTTCGGATTTGCATTTCCTGTCTCGCGATTGACTGCCTCCAAGGCTCAAGCCCGTGGTTTACGTGGGCTTGAGCAACTATTAATCCAGATGATATGAGTTAGTGGCATAAAAGATTTTTGAATGAGCAGCCTCGGGCGTAAGTTTGAGTCACGGCCAGAACGGCCACCACTTGAATCCAAGCGTGCATATATAAAAGACCACCGAGGGTTAACGACATGAACTTCAATATCTTTTCCATCATTGCAGCATCGGCTATTTCGGCATCTGTTGTTCTCCCTGCCAGCGCCAGCGTTGAAGTCAGCGACAATAAAGCCCACGCCACCCAGACTTACACTCCAAAATACCTGCAACAAAGTGCCAACTTCTATGCCGCGCTGGACCACAAGACCGCGCAGTAAGCACTGAACGACCACGGTTTTCACTGGCTCACACAGGTTTTTGCGACCACTGCCCATTGCGTGGCAGACCATGCATCTACTGTGGACTGGGCTTACACCGAATCCCCCGTTACTTCATGAGTGACGGGGGATTTTTATGCGTGGGTGTTTATCCTGGGTTGAGCTTTTATTTTCCACTCATCAAGAAAACTGATAGTGGCTATGCATACCTATGGTTTTTCAATGTTGTGGATATCGACGATCCTGTTGGCCATGCAAAACATTATGGAGCAGTAAACATGGCCACTGCCATTCTGGGTTCAATCAAACAAGGCGCGTATATCGCGATTTCGCTTTATGTGGTTTTCATTGCTGTAGTGACCATCACCAGCATGAACCCCCAGCTTAAAACCCGCACCTATGAATCGGCTGCACCTTCTGTGGTCGTGGCTGCGGACTCACAGGAACGCGCGTCGTGATTCGGGTTGTTCGCGAATAAATTCGCTCCCACACGGTTTGGGTAGGAGAGAATTCATTCGCGAAGAATTTTGCACATTAGCCTGCTTTCAATACAGAATCACTTAGCTATCACGCCGAAGGGATTCCTGTGACTCACGACGCCTATGCAAGGCTCTGCCGCTGCCTCGTTCTCTTGCCTTTGTTCTTCTTTCTTGCCGCCTGCAACAAGGAAGCTCCCAAGATCAATACCCCCGAGTACCTTGCTGCCCACGGTATTACCAAGGGTGAACCGAACACGATCCAGGTCGCAAGCTCGACTTTCCGCGTGCCTGCGGATGTTGTGTTCGATGTGTATACGGCTGGCACCATTCAAGCCGCAAAGGCTGACATGCTGACCTTGCACCTCAACATGGGCTTCCTCTTTACCCCACCCAGAACGGGGCCGGCAGGCAAAGGGGAAAAGCACATGATCAGGACAGAGATCTCCACGCGGGGAGACCCCACCCGGATGGAAAGCATGTTGTCTTTTGAAAAGACAGACACGCCAGTCGAGCGCACAGACCTGGACTTGATCGAATACCCTGTAAACGCCCCGTCTTCTACAGACTTCTCCCGCAATTATATTTACCAATCCCGGGAATCAGACAACACCACGCCCCCGACAGAGTTCTTCTGCTGGGTTGTCTGGTTAAACGACCCTTCCAGAAAAAACGGCACGTGCAGGACGTCTTTCTACAGTCACTCAGGGCTGCTCATTCAATCTTTTTTCTCCTATGACCTCCTGAAGGATTGGAAGTCCATCACGAAAGAAGTGCGTAACAAGATTGATGTATATGAAGTAAATAACAATCAAAGCCATGGAGGTTCACGATGAGCAATAGCTACCTGACGGACGAACAGATATCAATCATTCGCGACCTTCAAGGCCGCGCTCCGAATGCTGATGGCAACTATGCCGATGTGTACAACGCCATTGCCAGCATGCTTCCGGATGGCGCTGTAAAGTTATGGTTGCAGGGGGCGGCACTTGCCAACGCGGGGCAAGGGGTCTTTGCGGAAATTATCAGGTCTTACAGTCAGCGGCAGATGGAACTGCGTGGTGTCGCCTATTCAGACGCCCTCATGCAGAAGGCTTCAAATCAGGTGGCAATCAATGCCCTGAATGACATTCTCGATCCGAGTCGCCGATCCAGCACTGGACAATGGCTGGTCCCCACTATTTCAGATATTGCAAATAATGATGCGACTGGCGTAGGGCAGGTTTTATTTGCCTCTTTGGGGAACGACAGCGCCGGTGGAGAAATAAATGCCGCTTGGTCGGGGACCATTCTTTTCTCGGCGCTCGGGCAGAATGAAACCAATCGGTTCACAAGACAGGGCGGGGACGATCTCAATCGCGTAGATGACGTCAAGAACCTGCTCTTTGCCTATGACGCTTATGCCTATGCCTTTGAAAAAACCAGAAGTGCTGGACTGACTGATCTTCTTACTCTGGACAAGACCCTTCTGGATGACCTGGGCGTCGGATGGGAGACTTTTGATACTGCCGGCTTTGGTGAGTTGCGGGCACTCGCAACCAATAACATCACGTCCCTCTTGTCTGGCGAAGCACGAAAACTCGGAGAACTCATTTCCGAAGCCGGTACGCATGTGGTCCTGGACTGGCTTCGGGCGACCTATCTAGGCAAACGCTCAGACTCGGCGACCACTCCCGAGAATTTTGCAGGTGCGGCACAAAGCTTTTTCTCCGGCCTTGATTCATCGATTGCGCTCAACGCGAATACGATCCTTCTGCCCGGCGAGAAGGGGGCACTTGTTTCGTTGGCCAAGAGCAATATTTCGGTCAGGAATGCGCTGTACGCCTTGTCTCCGATCGCCATCGAGCTTCCAGGCTACTCCAGCGATTTGAGCCTGGCGGACGTGAAAACCGGAAAAGGTGCTCTGTCCGATGAGTGGATCGACAAGCGTGCATCGTTCCTCATCTTCGAGAAATTCTATCGAGAGTCCGGTGACACGGATGGCTCCTATGAAATGCCATTCGGCCTCCCTGTTCCCATTCCCGGTGACATCGAGTTCCGGGATTACAGCAGTGGCTCAGAGTACAAGCTGACGATCGATGGCGTTGATCTTGGCGTCATGGACAAGCGCTACATCGTTTTCGGCGGCAGCGGCAGCGATAACATTCAGGGTGGAGAGGGCAAGGATTACCTTTTCGGCATGGATGGCGCCGATACGCTCAATGGCGGGGAGGACGACGATTACATCGAAGGCGGCGCTGGCGATGACAATATCGACGCAGGAGAGGGGGTCGATACTCTCTATGGCGGGCAGGGCAACGACACCCTGCTGGGTGGGGAAGGCAAGGACACCCTGTATGGCGGCCAGGGAGATGACAGTCTCGAGGGTGGTCTCGGGGACGACTACCTTGAAGGGGGCGACGGCCAGGATAACCTCAAGGGCGACGATGGATTCGACATCTACAAGGCCGATAGCCAGGACATCATTTCCGATACTGACGGCAAAGGGAAAGTTTACCTGGGCAATCAGCAACTCACCGGTGGCTCCCGCAAGGAAACCGACCCCGAGAACACGTACTACGGCGGCGGTAATACCTATTTCCTGGATGGCACCACTCTGGTCGTCAATGGCTCTCTCGTCATCAATGACTACAACAAGGACAGCAGCGACTTGCAGATTGTCCTCAGTGAGGAAGAAGAGGAAGAAGACGAAACGCCTGAGACCGATGATGCCGAGAGTCGCACATCCCCCATCGTCCTTGACCTGGATGGAGACGGTATCGAAACGCTGGAAGTCGGTGCCAGCTACTTTGACCTGGATGGTGATGGCCTGAGTGAAATGTCCGGCTGGGTCAGCCCGGACGACGGGCTGCTGGTACACGACCGCAACGGTGATGGCCGTATCAGCAACGGCACCGAACTGTTCGGCAACCACAGCATCCTGAGTAATGGCCAGACTGCCGAGAACGGTTTTCAGGCCTTGGCCGAGTATGACGACAACGGCGATGGCGTGATTGATGCGCAAGACAGCTCTTACGCTGAGCTGCAAGTCTGGCGCGATCTCAATGGCAACGGCATCAGCGATGTGAGCGAGTTGCAGAGCCTGGCCGATGCCGGTGTGGTGTCGATCAGTACGGGCTACACCGACTCCAGCCATGTGGACACTCACGGTCACGAGCATCGTCAGGTCGGCACCATCATGCTGAGCAATGGCACCGCCTCCACTGCTGCGGACGTGTGGTTCAAGGTAGACACCACACGCCGGGTGAACAGTGGCGACATCGAGCTTGCCCCGGACATCCTGTCCCTCGCCAATGCCAAGGGGTTCGGCAAGGTGCATGACCTGCACCAGGCCATGGCAATGGACCCCGAACTGAAGTCCCTGCTTGAACAGTATGTGTCGTCCAGCGATGCCGCCAGCCGCGACGCGCTGCTCGACGATCTGATCTACCGCTGGGCGGGTGCCGAGGGTGTGGACCCGTACAGCCGGGACCCGATGAAGGTTTATGGCCATGTGATGGACGCGCGCCAGCTGGTGACGCTGGAGAACCTTGTGGGGCGTTCCTACATGGGAATCTGGTGCTGGGGTGAGTACGATCCGAACCCCCATGGCCAGGCCGCGCCGATTCTGGTGGCCGAGTATCTGGAATTCAAACGTTTTACCGCTGCCCAGATTCTGGCGCAGACCGAGTATGCGCAGGAGATGAGCATCATCCAGTCCGCATTCGGCTCTGACGCCAACGGCATCACAGTGGACTGGGGCAGCCTGCAAGGTACATTGGAAAACCTTTACGCCAATGACCGGGTCGACCGGATCGCCAGTGTCATTGCGATCCTGACCGACCTTGGGACTTATTCGCCTGGCTACCGCGACAAGCGCGATGCTGCCTTTCAGGCCATTGCTGCCGCTAACACCGATCTGGCCTCGTTCTTCGACTTCTCGACCAGGATCGGCACGACGGTCAGCGATACGTTGTCCGGGATAGAAGCTGACTCCATATTCTATGGCCTGGGTGGCGACGACAGGCTCTACGGTCAGACGGGCAATGACAGTTATCACTTCTCCTGGGGCCATGGCAACGACACCATCCTTGATCGCGGCGGTCTGGATCAGGTGGTGTTCGGCGAGGGCATTGGCCAGGACGATCTTGTGTTCTCGCGTAACGCCACTACGGTCACTATCAGTGTCAAGAACCCCGATGGCAGTGATTCGGGTTCGTTGCGTATCGACAACTTCTTCGACTTCGACGGCACGCTTGATTTCGGTGCGATAGAGCGGCTGGCCTTTGCCGACGGTAGCAGTCTGAACATCGAGCAGATCCTGGATATCCTGACCGCGTCCTCGATCACCGAGGGCAACGACCTGATATTCGGCAGCACGGTGGGCGATACCATCGATGCTCTGGCAGGCAACGACAACATCCATGGCCTGGCGGGTGACGACCAGCTATCCGGTGGTGCCGGTGATGATGTACTGATGGGCGATGACGGCGATGACACACTGATCGGCGGCACAGGCAACGATTCGTTGATCGGCGGCCGTGGCAGTGACACCTATCTGTTCGAGGTCGGGTATGGCAACGATGTCATAGACAACGCGGCACAAGTGACGGGCGCCAGGGTGGATCGCGTGGTGTTCGGCCAAGGCATTGACCCGGATGCGGTCAGCATCGAGCGCAGCAACAGCCACCTGTTCATTCGTACTTCTGCCAGCGACAGCATTCGCCTGAACAACTACTTTTCCAGCGAAGCTGCCAACAGCATGGCCGTTGACGAGATTGTCTTTCACGACGGTACCATCTGGACCATCGCAGATGTCATGGGGATGGTGCTGCAAGCCAGCGATGGTGATGACCTGATCGAAGGGTATGCTTCCGACGACGTGCTGTCGGGCCTGGCAGGCCACGACTTTCTGTATGGCAACGGCGGCAACGACACTCTGCTCGGCGGGGAAGGGAACGACACACTTGACGCTGGTGCCGGCAAGGACACTCTGTTCGGGGATGCCGGGAACGACTTGTTGCTCGGTGGTGAAGGTGACGACTCACTGGACGGCGGCGACGGCAACGACCTGCTCATTGGTGGTGCTGGCGACGACATCCTGAGCGGCGGTGCAGGCAATGACGACCTCCAGGGGGGCGCGGGTCGTGACACCTTGCAGGGAGGCGACGGCGACGATGTGCTGTCTGGCGGAGCCGGTGATGATCTGCTGGCTGGCGGTAAGGGCTACGACCAGCTTTATGGTGGTTCGGGCACAAACAGCTACCTGTTCGCTCGTGGAGATGGCCGGGACGTGGTCGTGGATACTTACGAAAATGTCGTGACGATCTACCTCTCCGACCTGCCGCTGGAAAGTCTGGTATTCCGTCGCAACGGCACCAGCCTGGATATTGTCTTCCCCGACAGCGTCGGCGACCAGCTATCGCTGTCCTCCTTCTTTAGTGGCGAGATCCCGCTTGGCGGGATGCGCCTGCGCTACGGAGACGGGCTGGAGACTGTGATTGACCCGGAGCAATTGCGCCTGCTCACCCTTGAAGGCACTGAGGCTGCCGACCTGATCAACGCCTATTCCAGCGATGATCTGATCGAGGCCCTTGGGGGCGATGATGTGGTGAGTGCCGGAGATGGCAACGACAGCCTCTACGGTGGCGATGGCAATGACCTTCTGGACGCCGGCAATGGTGATGACCTGATCATCGCAGGCGCTGGCGCTGATTATGTCTATGCAGGTCATGGCAATGACATTCTGCAGGGCGATACCGGTAACGATCACCTTGAAGGCGGAGCGGGCAACGACCAATACCGGTTCGCTGCCGGTTGGGGGCAGGACCTCATCATCGACAGCGCTGGCAGCGACAGCGTTCAGTTCACCGGCGTAGAGCCTGCTGACCTGCTGCTGCGCCGTGAAGGTTCGGATCTGGTGGTGCTCAACCGGGTCACCGGAGATCAGTTGCGTATCAGTGGCCAGTTCTCCTATCTGGCTGGTGTGGCCGGGGTGACGGCCATCGAACAGTTCGTGTTCGATGGCGGCGTTACCTGGGGCTATGAGGCCATCAAACTCAAGGCGCTGGAAGGAACGGCACAGGACGATACTATCTACGACCATGCCGACGATGACACGATCGACGCCGGTGCTGGCAACGACTACGTCCAGGCTGGAGATGGCAACGATACGGTGCTTGGTGGCGAAGGGACCGACACACTCTATGGCGGTATTGGAAACGATCTGCTGTCCGGTGGTGCCGGAGTCGACTTGCTCGATGGTGGCATTGGCGACGACAGTTTGCATGGCGGTGCCGACAACGACACCCTGCAGGCTGGCAATGGCGATGACCTGCTCGAAGGCGGTACTGGAGACGACCACCTGGAGGGTGGTGCGGGAAGCGATCGGTACCAGTTCACTGCTGGATGGGGCAACGATCTCATCATCGACAGTGCCGGCACCGATAGCGTGCAGTTTCAGGGCGTGGCGCCAGCCGATCTGCTGTTACGCCGTGATGGCACCGATCTGGTGGTGCTCAATCAGGTCACCAATGACCGGTTACGTATCCTCGGCCAGTTCTCTTACCAGGCGGGCGTTGCGGGAGCGACTGCGATCGAGCAGTTCGTGTTCGACGGCACCACCTGGGACTACGAAGCGATCAAGCGCAAGGCTCTGGAAGGAACCGCTCTGGATGACATTATCTTCGGCCATGCCGACGACGATGTGGTCAGTGCGGCGACAGGCAGCGACCTCGTTTACGGTCAGGATGGCAATGACCAGATCAGCGGTGGCGATGGTATCGACACCCTTTATGGCGGCAACGGTGATGATCTGCTGAGCGGCGATATCGGCGACGACCTGCTCGACGGCGGCAGTGGCAACGATACCCTGCACGGCGGTGACGGGAGCGACGTTCTGATCGGTGGCGGTGGCTTCGACGTCCTGTATGGCGAGACAGGCGACGACACTCTCCAGGGGAATGGCGTGCTTGACGGCGGTGACGGTGACGATCTGCTTGAAGGCAGCGGCGATCTGTACGGCGGCGCGGGTAACGATATTCTGCGCGGTCAGGGCTTCGATACCTTGCGAGGCGGTGCGGGTGACGACGTGCTGGAGGCTTACAGCAACCCCTGGAATCAGGGCAACAATACACTTGAGGGCGGAGCCGGCAGCGATACGCTTTACGGTTCGTTCGGCGATGACACTTACCTCTTCAGTCTGGGCGATGGCCAAGACCTGTTGATCGAGCGGCGGCCGGGTGAGTCTTACAGCAACATCGAGCCGAGTACCGACACCCTGAGCTTCGGTGCCGGTATCGCAGCTTCCGACTTGAGTTTCGTGCGCCGTGGCGACGACCTGATCATCGAGCATGCTAACGGCAGCGATTCGATCACGGTGCAGAACTGGTTCCAGGAGCCGACCGACCACTTCAAGCTGGAGCACTTCCTGTTCGCCGACGGCAGCTCGCTGAGCCAGGCCGATGTGGAGAACCGTGTGGTCTGGCAGGGTACTTCCAGTGGCGACAGCTTCATTGGCTACCGTGAACTCGACGACCATATCCGCCTGGGTGCCGGTGATGATCAGGCATGGGGCCGTGCTGGCGACGATGTGATTCATGGCGAAGACGGCAACGACTACCTCGAAGGCGAGGCCGGCAACGACAGCCTCTACGGAGGCAGCGGCAATGACCAGCTCAACGGAGGTGCCGGAGACGACTTCCTGGCAGCCGGAACGGGTGACGACAAGTATGTTTATAACCCGGGAGGCGGGGCCGACATCATTGACAATAGTGGCGGCTATTCAGGGGTGTTTTTCACGGATGATATCGGTCAGGACCGCCTGAGCTTCAGTCGTGTTGGCGACGACCTGCTGATTTTGATCGATGGCGACAGCGCGCAGTCGGTGCGGGTGCTCGGTCACTTCCTCGGGGGCGACAAGGCTATCAGCTACGTGCAACCCTCCGGTGGTTATCTGCTGAGCGCCGAGCGCATAGGCCATATCGTCGCTGCGCAGGGCGTGGCTGGCGGCTTTGACGCCCTGATCGAAGGCACGGTAAGCGGTGAGCAACTGGCTGGTTACGACGGTCGAGACCTTCTGCGTGGCCTGGCAGGTAACGACACCGTGTTCGGCATGGGCGGCGACGATCAGGTCGAGGGTGGCGACGGTAACGACTACTTGTCAGGCGGCAATGGCCAGCACAATGGCTCAGGTAACGACTGGCTCATCGGTGGCGCTGGCAACGACGTATTGATCGGCGAGGATGGCGACGATGCCTTGGCCGGTGGATCGGGTGACGATGCCTACTATTACCGCGCGGGCGACGGCGTGGATGTCATCGACAACAGTGGGGGCGGCTTCGACGGAGTGTTCTTTCTGGACGTGGCGTTGTCCCGCCTGAGTTACCACCGTGATGGTGATGATCTGATAATCCTGGTCGATGGCGATCTTGGTCAGCAGGTCCGTGTCACCAATCATTTTCTCGGCAGCGATTACGCCATCGATTATGTGCAACCCGATGGCGGCAGTTACCTGACCACCGCCCAGATCGCCGGGCGGCTCACGGCGCTGCCCGACGGGAGCGGTGGCGAAGAGCCGGTTGAGCCGGGCGAACCGGAGGAACCGACCGAACCCGGCAATCCAGGCGGGACGGGAGAGCCGCCGGTGGCGGGTGTGGGCGGTTCAGATGTACTGACCGGCACGACTGGCAACGACATCCTTCTGGGCGGGGCCGGCAACGATACGCTCAATGGTGTTGCGGGCAACGACACCCTGATTGGCGGCATTGGCGATGACACTTATGTCTATACCGCGGGCCAGGATGTCATCGAGGAAATCGGTGGCGCAGATACGCTGCTGTTCGCCAATGGCATCACTTTCAATCAGGTGGCCAGTGGTTTGATGAAGTCGGGCAATGACCTGATTCTTCGGGTCAACGGCAGTTCGGCCAACCAGATAACGCTCAAGGAATTCTTCCTGGGCGGCGACCGTCTGGTGGAGAATTTTACCTTTGAAACCGGCGGCCAGCTCACGGCAGCGCAGATCTACGGTGCCTTCGGACTGTCCATGCCGGCTCCAGCGGCAGGCTTCGACAATACGGCCCAGGGATCGACCGGCGATGATGTGCTCGACGGCACTGCGCAGAGCGACCTGTTGCAGGGGTTCAATGGCAATGACGCCTTGTTCGGCGACGCCGGGAACGATCGTCTGGAGGGTGGCAACGGCAGCGACACCCTGGACGGCGGTGCAGGCAACGATACGCTGATCGGTGGTCGTGGTGACGACACCTATGTCTTTTCCGCCGGAGGCGGTCAGGAGACGATCGACAACAGCGGCGGCGGTACCGACACGCTGCATTTTGAGGGCGTCAGCTTCAATCAGGTTGCCAGCGGCCTGATGAAAAGTGGCAATGACCTGGTGCTCAATGTCAGTGGCGGCAGTGACAAGGTGACGATCAGGAACTGGTTCCTGGGTGGAGACTACGTGGTGGACAGCATCACATTCGCCTCGGGCGGGCAGATCACGGCCAGTCAGTTGTTCGATGCCTTTGGCCTGAGCAATCCCGATCCAGCCGGTTCACCGGCTTACCTGAACCTGCCCGACGAGCGTGCTTTCGGCACGGTTTTCGCTGGTCAGGCGGGCAACCAGATCATCCTGGGTTCATCCGATGCTGACCTGATCGACGGCGGTGCGGGTAACGACTTCCTGCGTGGTAATGCTGGTAACGATTACCTGATCGGTGGCGGCGGGAGTGACACCTATGCGTTTGCCAGCGGTGATGGTCAGGACGTGCTAAACAACCTGTCGAACACACCTGAGGCTGATAACGATGTGCTGAGCATTGAAGGTGTCAGCCGTGACAACCTCTGGTTATCGCGTCAGGGGAATAGCCTGGTGATTGATCTTCGGGGAGCGCAAGACAGCGTTACCGTACAGGATTGGTATGTCGGTTCGTCCCAGCGCCTGGATGCCATTCAGGCGGGCGGTTCGACCTTGTATGCCAATCAGGTCGAGAACCTCGTCAGTGCCATGGCGGCTTTTGGTGCGCCAGAGGGAGGGGAAGTCAACCTGAGTCAGGCGCAGCATGATCAGCTCAATGCCGTGATCGCAGCCAACTGGCAGTAGTCTTCAGGAGTAAACGAACAGCCCGCCTTGATGGCGGGCTGTTCGTTCAAGCAGGTTATCCAGCTCATGCAAGAGCGAACAACCTCGCCCTCAATCCCCAACCTCTATCGTACTCAACCCGTTCCCCTGTCGACGTACCTTGATCTGTACCGGAATCCGCTCATGCATTTCCTGTACGTGAGAGATCACGCCAACCTTGCGTCCCTGGGCCTGTAGGCCGTCCAGGGCGTCCATGGCCAGTTGCAGGGATTCGGGGTCCAGGCTGCCGAAGCCTTCGTCGATGAACAGCGATTCGATACGCAAGGTGCTCGACGCCATCGAGGCCAGCCCCAATGCCAGGGCCAGCGAGACGAGGAAGGTTTCCCCGCCCGACAGCGAATGCACCGAGCGCAGTTCATCGCCCATTTCCGTATCCAGCACCAGCAGGCCAAGCATGCTGCCGCCGCGCTTGAGGCGATAACGGCGTACCAGTTGCCTGAGCTGGGCGTTGGCGTGATGGACCAGCAGGTCGAGGTTGTAGGCCTGGGCGATCTTGCGGAACTTGTCGCCTTCCGCCGAACCGATCAACGCCGCCAGACGCGCCCAGCGTTGATACTCGCTTGTGGCCAGCGCGATGCGCGCTTGCAGCTCGCTGTTGGCGTTACGTCGCTGTTCATCTTCGCTCAGCTTGGCGCGCAGGTCGGCGCAGTGCTGTTCGCTGATTTCACATTCGGTCTGAACCTGAAGCAGGGCAGCGGCCAGTTGCTCGTTATCGGTAATGTCGCTGTGTTGCGCCTGATGCTGTTGCAGGCGCTGTTCGCGCTCATGCAGCAACACTTTGGCTTGCTCCAGGGCCTTTTCACTGCGGCTTAGTTGCTGGCGCAGTTGATCGGTGCGTGCGTCGTCGTAAGTCAGCAGGTTTTCAAGTGCTGCGTCATCCAGTTCGTGATGGCTGCTGCGCCACTCGCTGATCTGGCCGTCGAGTTCGCGGGACTCCTGTTCCAGAGCCTGCAACTGTTGTTGATCGGCCTTGAGTTCGGCATTGAGCTGAATCAGTTGGTGGTGAACATCCTGCAAGGTCTGGCCTGCCGAGGTTTCAGCGTGTCGGGCCTGTTCGACGGCTTGTTCCAGCGCGTTTTGCCACTGTTGGGCATCGGCATGGGAGCCCAGCAGTTCGGCCAATATCTGTTGGCTGGCGTGTTGCTGCTGGCTCAGGGCCTGAACCTGTTCAAGCAGTTCAGCCTGACGCTGGACACGGTTCTGTTGCTCGACCTGTTCCTTCTCGATCCGCTGCTGGCGTTCGCGCTGTTCCTGCTGTTCTTCGCTTTGCTGTTCGAGCTGGTCCAGACGCTGGGTCACTTGTTGCTCAAGCTGCATGACGGTGGCCGAAGCGTCGCTGCGCAGGTTGTCCAGAAGCACTGGCGATACCAGCGTGGCCAGTGCCGTCAGTTCCTCCTCCAGACGCTCGCGATCCGCTTCAAGTTGCTTGATCTGGTCCGTGACATGCCGTGCGGCGGTCTGGCTGGCTTCATGGGCGGCCTGGACCTGCTGTTGCAGGCGCGCAGCGTCTTTTTGCAGCTTGAGCAATGCATCCTGGCGCTGCTCGTCGCGGCTGATGACTTCGCTCAACTGGCTGAGCTGCTGCTTCAGCCAGCCGTCACGTTGCGTGGCATCACGGTCCAGCAGTTGCGCACCGAGGGCGTGGGCTTGCAGATCAGGAGCGAGTTCCTGCTGCTGGAGCGTCAGTTTTTCCTGCTGACGGATGAGTTCTTTCTGCCGGGCAATGACGCCGCCGACCTGTTCGCGCAACTGGGTGTACTTTTCCTTTAGCTCATCCACCGCTTTCTGTGCGCCGGCCTGTTCGGTTTCATCGTGTCGAGTCAGGCTTTGCAGCAGTGCTTCGGGTTGATGCCAGGGATGTTCGACGCTGCCGCACACCGGGCATGGCTGGTCATCCTGCAACTGTTCGCGCAGTTCTTCGACGCTGGCGCTGCGGGCCAGACGCTGACGCTCCAGCAATTGCTGAGTGACGCTCAGGGTCTGCTCGGCAACTTTCAGATCGTCCCGGGTCTGGATGCCTTCGGCATTGAGCTTTTCACGTTCCTGCTGGGCGTCTTGTTGCTGCTGCGCGAGTGCCTGCAGTTGTTTATCGATCTCTTGCTGGCTGGCCCACAAGCGAGCCAGTTCTTCAAAGGCGCGCTGCTGCTTGCGGTTGTCCTGCAACAGGCTGCCCAGAATCTGGGTCTGTTCGGTGACAGCTTCTGCTTCGCAATCGGCCTCGCGGTACAGCACTTCCAGGTCGCTGCGCTGCTGGATCAACTGCTCATCGGCATCGGCGGCACTTTGTTGCAGGGCAGGCAACTCGCCTTGCCCGTGCTTCAGGCGATTGGCGGTCAGCGTCAGGGATTTGAGTCGGTCGCGCCAGGCGTTCCAGGCGTGTGCCAGCGGTGCGAGTTCAGTGCTTTGCTCCAGTTGTTGCGCGATGCGCTCCAGGCGCTCTGCGACCTGTTGCTGTTGGTCGAGCAAACCTTGCAACTGGCTCTGGCCCTGTGTGCTGCTCTGCTCCGCCTGTTGCTGGAGCGCGACGATCTTTGCCAGTTCCTGAGTCAGGTGGTTCAGGGTGTTCTGGCTTGCAAAGGCCTGTTGCAGCAGTGGCTTGGCATCGTTCTGTTGCTGCTGGGCTTCGAGCAGTCTGGCGTGCGCGTTGCTGCGGGCGCTTTCCAGTTGCTGCTGTTGCGTCTGTAGCGCGGCTTCTTGAGTTTGATGCTGACCAATACGCTCAGCCAGTGGGTTTAGCTGGGCATTGAGGGCTATGCGGCGGGCAAAGCGATGGCGTTGCGGCCCCAGACGCTCCAGTTGGCCGAGTGTCTGGCGCTGGCCTTGCTGGTTGTCCCAATCCTGTTGCGCGCTACTCAGGCTTTCGTTGGCGCTGAGCTGTTCATCGCGCAGGCGATGCAGTTCGGTGAGCCATTGTTGCTTGAGTTCCAGTTGGCGCAGTCGGGCCTGATGGGCCTTGTGCTGTTGCTGGGCTTCGCTGAGGTTCTGTTCGAGTTCAGCGCGCTGCTCAGGCTCAAGCGGGGTGATGTTACCTGCCTGGGCGGTAAGGGTCTTGAGCGTTTCTTCGGCTTCCTTGCTCTTGCTGTAGGCGCGGCGTCCGAGCTGGCTGTAGATGGCCGTGTTGGTCAGTTTTTCCAGCAGCTCGCTGCGTTCCTTGTCATCGGCCTTGAGGAAAGCACTGAACTCGCTCTGCGCCAGCATCACGGCACGGGTGAACTGCTCGAAGTTGAGCCCCAGGCGCTGTTCGATCAGTTGCTCGAACTCGCGTTTGCTCTGGTTGCTGAGGATTTGTTCGCTGTCCAGATCGGTAAGGGTCTGGCGGCTGGCCTGCAGCTTTTTCGCAGCGTTGTCCCGTGCACGGTTGGTTTCCCAGCGGGCGCGGTAGCGACGTTGATCGATGCCGACAAAATCCACTTCGGCGTAGCCGCTGCCTGTGCCGCGTCGCAGCAGGGTTCGAGGGTCGCTGGTGGTGATTTCGCCTTCCACATCCGGGACCTTGGACTGGCCGATATTGCTCAGGCGCGGAATCGCCCCGAACAGCGCCAGGCACAGGGCGTCAAGCAACGTGCTCTTGCCCGCGCCGGTAGGGCCGGTGATCGCGAACAGACCGGCACTGGCCAGTGGTTCGGCGGTGAAATCCAGCTCGAACGGCCCGGCCAGCGAGGCGAGGTTTTTCAGGCGAATGGCGAGAATCTTCATGGCTGTTCGCTCTCCTGCTGAACTTCACGCAGCAGCGTGGCGAAATCGGTAAGGGTCTGTTCATCCACCGCGCTGCCGAAGTTTTCCTCCCAGGCACGGCTGAACAGCTCCTGTGGGCTGAGCTGGTCCAGTTCGATCAGGGTCGATTGCTCATCACCGCCATCAAGGCTGCCCTTGCCGGCATATTCGGCACCGATGCGTACCAGACGCACGGCCTTGCCTTGCAGGGCGGTTTCTATCTGGTTGCGCAGGTCCGGTTGCGGCTCGTCCAGGCGTACGCGCACTTCCAGCCAGGGCTGGCGGTCAATGTCGGCCAGCAGGTCGATGTCCGGCAGGCCCTTGAGTTGCAGCAACAGTTCGGCCAGCGGGGCAGGGCCGAGGCGTTGCAGGTTGACGGCGCGGGGGATCAGGCGAGGTTCTACGCTGACCAGTTGCTCGCCGTCGCAGTTGATTTCCAGAATCTGGTGCTTGTAGTCGATTTCCGAGAATGACAGTGGAATGGGCGAGCCGCTGTAGCGGATACGATCTTCACCGTTGACCCGCTGCGGCTTGTGCAGATGGCCGAGGGCGACGTAGGTGATGCTCGGGCCGAACAGGCTGGCGGGCAGCGCTTCGGCATTGCCGATGATCAGGCTGCGTTCGGAGTCTTCGGACACCGAACCTCCGGCCATGTGCGCATGGCTGACCGCGATCAGGGCCTGACCCGGCTGACGTTTTGCGTTGGCGGCTTCGATCAGCAATTCATGGACTTTGGCAATACCGCGCAGGTAATCGTCGCCCAGGGTTGCGCCCGTGACTTCGGCCGGGCGCAGAAACGGCAAGGCCAGACACCATGCCCGAACCTCACCTTTTGCATCAGGCAACGGCAGCAGCAGGCGCTCTGCATCCAGCGAACCATCATCCAGCCACAATACCCGCCCAAGCGCGTGGGTGCGCAAGCGGCGCATCAGCGGAGCAGGCAATTCGATACGCGAGCCGGAGTCGTGGTTGCCGGCAATCATGACGATGGTGAGCAGCGGCTGTTGCTCATGGGCGTTGACGATAAAGTCGTACAGGCGCTCCTGGGCTTTGACCGGCGGGTTGACCGTGTCGAAGATATCGCCTGCGATCAGCAATACATCAGGTTGACGTTCGGCCAGACGGGCCAGCAGCCAGCTCAGAAAGTTGGCGTGTTCGAAGTCCCGCTCCTGACCGTGGAGGTTCTGACCCAGATGCCAGTCGGAGGTGTGAAACAAACGCATTGATTGACCTGTATTTTGGGGCGGACTCCTACAAGCGGTGTAGGAGCGAATTCATTCGCGAAGATCTCATTTCGGATAAAGCGGCGGCAACCCTGCATCGCCCGTCGGGTCCTGTATCCGCTCGGCAGCGGGCAGGGTGCGGATGGCACGCCATAGTTCTTCACCCAGCCAGAATTTGCCGGTTTCGCTGTACAGCGCGCCGTTCAGGCCATCCAGCGCATCGGATAGCGGCACGAAACGGGCGGCCATATCGGTCAGGGTTTCGGGTTGCTGGCGTGCCCAGGCGTCGAGGGCCTGACGGGTTGCATGGGGATCGTTGGCCGTACATGCGCGCTTGAGATCGTCCAGCACGGTGCGCGGGCTTGGCCCGGTCTGTACCGTGCGAGTCACCGCTGGCATGCCGCGTGCCCGCCACCAGAGGATCAGGCTCACCAGGGTGGTGAAGGCAAAAAACAGGGTGCTCAGTTGCCACGGCCAGACCGGCGGGCCAATGATCGTCAGGCCACCTTGCTCGTTGTTGACCGGGGTGTCCACTGCAAGCCCCGGATTGTTGTTGATCTGCAGGGTCCGCGCAGGCAGGCTGCTGTGCTCCAGGTGATCTTCGCGGGTGTTCCACCAGGTCACGTCCACGGTAGGCAGGTCGATGGCGCCGGGACGATTGGGCACCAGGGCTTCACGTTCTTCGCGAGTGCCGATCAGGCCGCGTTCACTGACCAGATTACCCAGTTGCGGTTGATCCGGGTAATGCCTCAGGCCCGCGACTTGCGTGGCAGGCAGCGGCGGCAGTTGCGAGCCGGACAGGCCTTCGGCCTTGAGAATGATGGTGCGGGTCAGGGAGTCGCCGACCTGACTGTTGCCCGGTTCGGGGTTCCAGTTTTCTTCGAGGGTCACACTGCGGGCTGGCAGCCAGGGCACATCGGCCGGGTAGTCGGCAGGCTTGGGTTTGACGTTCAGGGGAATCCTGGCAGAGCTGACCCGCATCAGCTTGCCCGGCTGCGGACCGAACGGGCTGGCTTCCTGATTCTGGAGGCCGGTCTGCACCAGCGTTGCACTGAAGACCAGCGCCGGAACCTGAAGCGTGCCGCTCTGTTGGGGATAGATCGCATAGCGCGTTTCGATCACGCCATGGCGTACGCCATTGATCAGTTTTTCATAGGTGCGCGAGTCGCCGAGCTTCTCGACCCGAGCCTCGGCGATCTGCAAGGCGCTCAGGCTGCTGTCGTCGAACAGCGATACCGAGTGATAGATGCGCAGCGTCAGTACCGCCTGGGCCTGAACGTAGACGCTGTCCTGATCCAGACTTGCCTCAATGAAGATCGGCGCCAGTTTGCTGCCTTGCTCCCGGGTGTCGCTCTGCATGACTTGCAGGCTGACCGGCTGGCTTTTCATTTCACCCAGTTGCAGCGAAGGGATTACCACAATGCCGGACTGTCTGGGCAACAGGGTAATGATCCAGCGTGTCGTGGCCTGGTTGCCGCCATCCAGTGTGGTCAGCCGGTTGATCTGGCGGGTGCCGCGCACATCGAAACTGTCATCCAGAGGGCTCAGGTCGGGCTTGCCGAACAGCGTGACATCGGTGGTTTCCAGGGTCAGTTCCACGGTCTCGCCGGAATTGAGGCGCGTGCGATCGACCTTGGCGATCAGTTCCGCTGCCTGTGACGACAAGACGACCAGCCCCAGAATCAGGCCGGTCAAAAGGGTGTAAACACGACTCATCGGGTCTTTTCCTGATGTTGCTGTTCGTAGCGAAATTTGCGCCGCAGCAGCTCGCCGGGATCGTCCGGGATCTGCCTCAGCCATTGATCCAGTGCCTGGCGTCGTTCGACAGTGATCTGGCTCTCGGCCGGCTGGATCGGTGGACGAGTGGTTTGTTCGTCGTCCAGCGTCGAGCCTGACTTGTCGTTTCCAGCCGATTCAGGCGGCTGATTGTCGGTACTGTTTTCCTCCTCGGATTGAGGGGGGTTCTGGTCCGCTTCAGGTGTGCTGCTTGTCTGTTGATGTGGAGCCTCTTGGCCGTCTTCGCCTTGCTCGCTCTTGTCCTGCCCTGTTTCTGACGGGGTTGGACTGTTGGCCTGATCCAGCAGGCGCTGGATCAAGGCCTTGTTGAATTGTGCTGCCGGGAAGTCCGGTTGACGCTCCAGAGCCTGTTCGTAAGCGTCCAGTGCCGCTTCCAGTTCCCCGCTATGGGCCAGGGCATTGCCGCGATTGTAATGATCGGCAGCCGTGTTGCCCTCGGCGAAGCGTTGTGCTGCCGTGGCGTAATCGCCTGCTTCATAGAAGGCCATGCCTTTCCATTGCGGGTTTTCAAAGTGCTGCGCGGCTTCGGCCGGGCGGCGTTGCTCCAGCAAACGCTGGCCCTGTTGATCCGGGCGCAGCCAAAGGTCCTGAAACTCGAATGCCTGACTGTTCTGCGGCAGCATGAACAGCAGCGGCAGACAGAACAGCCAGCCCCGTCGCCCGGCACAGGCTGCCAGCAACAGCAGTGGCAACAGGAACCAGTAACCCTGATCGGCCCAGGTATCCAGGCGCAGGACCTGCCCGTCGCTGCGCAGGTTCTGCGGACCGGCAAACAGGCCCAGGCTGCGCAGGTCTTCGTCGTCCATTCTGGCTTGACGATAGCTGCCGCCAAGGTTGTTGGCGAAATCGTTGAGGCTGGCGCTGTCCAGACGCGGTACCAGAATCGCGCCCTGGGCGTCCTTGAGCAGGCTGCCGTTTTCCAGTGTTACCGGAGCACCTTCGGCGGTGCCGATGCCCAGGATCAGCAAGGGCGGTGATTGTCCTTTGAGAAGCTGCTCGATGCCCTGGCGTTCCTGTTCGTTCAGCGAGGAGCCGAGCAACAGAATCCGGCCCTGACCCAGTGCGCCTTGCTTGAGCAGATCAAGTGCTTTCTTGACGGCCAGATCGGCGCGTTGACCGGCCTGGGGCATGATCGATGGCTTGATGGCATCCAGCAGGTTATGACTGGTCACCTGATCGTCGGACAGCGGCACCAGCGTGTGGGCGCTGCCGGCATAAACGATGATTGCGGTCTGTGAGTCGCTGCGCGCCTGCAACAGGTCGAGCAGTTTGCGTTTGGCCTGTTCCAGACGTGTCGGTGGGCTGTCGGTGGCGAGCATTTGTGGTGTCAGCTCCAGCAACACTACCAGCGGATCGACCGGTTTCTGGCTGATCTGTTCGACACGCTGCCAGCCGGGACCGAGCAAGGCCAGTACGGCCAGGGCCCAGCAGAGTCCCAGAATGACCCACGGCAATTTGTTGTTACGGCCGCGTCCGCCGCTGAGCAGCACGGAATGGAACGCCACGGGCATGATCATCTGCCAGCGTCCGGCGCGTTTCTGCCGGTGCCAGAGGTGCCAGATCAACAAGCCCAGCAGTGGCAGGATCAGCAGCCACCAGGGTCGCAGCCAGTGAGGCCAGAGTGCGATCATCGTGGCCTCCGGATACGTTCCAGACGTTTACGCAGGCGCACCAGACGTTGCTGGTTGAGCAGGCGTTGCAGGGCGTTGTTGGCCCACAGATCGAGCAGAACCAGCAACACACTCGCCACCAGTGCCGCCGCCAGCGGCCATTGATACAGCGCCATGGCCGGACGAGCCTGGGTGGGCTGCTGGGCAACGGGCTCCAGTGAATCGAGGGTGAGGCGGATCTTTCTCAGCTCATCGCCGTCACGTGCGCGGAAGTACTGGCCGCCGCTGAGGGTTGCGATTTCCTTGAGGGTGGGCTCATCCAGATCCAGGCTGGGATTGAGGCCGAGCATGCTTTGCACACCGCTGCTGTCGGGGTCGGAGCCGATGCCGATGGGGTAGATTTTCACTCCTTCCTCAGCGGCCAGCCGTGCAGCGGTCACCGGATCGATCTGCCCGCCGTTGTTGGCGCCGTCGGTCACCAGCACCAGCACCCGGCTGTTGGCCGGACGCAGGCGCAAGCGTTTGAGCGCCAGGCCGATGGCGTCACCGATGGCTGTGTTCTTTCCGGCAATGCCGATCCGGGCCTCATCGAGCCAGATGCGGACGGTGCGGCGGTCGAAGGTGAGGGGCGCTTGCAGAAATGCCTGACTGCCAAACAGGATCAGGCCGACGCGATCACCCTGGCGGCTTTCAAGAAAGTCGCCCAGCAGGTGCTGGACCAGAACCAGCCGGCTGACGTCTTCGCCTTTCCACTGCATGTCGGGGTAGTCCATGGAGCCGGACACATCCACGGCCACCAGCAGATCCCGGCCGCTGGCGGCAATCGGCAGCGGTTCGCCCAGCCATTGCGGGCGCGCCGCAGCGATCAGCAGCAACAGCCAGATCAGCAGCAGTGGCAAGCGTTGCCGCCAGGCAGGCAGATTGGCCTTGGCCCGGCGTCCGCTCAACTCTTCAAGTTCGTTGAGAAAGCTGACTTTGAGCGCCGCTTCACCGCTGTCTGCAATTGGCAGCAAAAACCGCATCAGCCAGGGCAATGGCAGCAGGGCGAAGACCCAGGGCCAGGCGAATTCAAACATGTTTGCGAATCCAGGTTTCGACCGACTGTGTCAGGCCGGTAATGGCCTTGTCGTCGAGTTTGCATTCGGGTTTATAAGCGCCTTCGACCAGAATCATCCAGCGGGTCAGGCCCGCGGCGGGGCAGCGGTTATCGAGGAAAGCCAGCCATTTTCGACCGTTGAGGGTATGGCTCTGGCTGTGCGGATAGTGATTGCGGCACACGCGCTTGAGCAGGCCATTGATCTGTTGCAGCCAGGCACCGGCCGGTGCGCCGTCGTAGGGCTTGGGCAGGCTGGCCAGCTCGGCCAGCGCCGCAAGGCGGACCGGGTCCAGAGGTTGCTCGCTGCGACGGTTGCTGGATTTGACCGGCAGCAGCACGCGCAGCCGCCAGAAACCCCAGGCCACGGCAGGTATCAGCAGCATCAGCAACCACCAGCCCGGTGCCGGCGGCCAGAAGCCCACGGGAGCAGGGGTGATCAGTGGTTGTAGCTGATCCAGAGGATTCATTTGTTTTTTACCGGACGCCGGGCATCCAGATAGTCACGCAATTGCTCGACCATGGCGGTTTGGGTGCTCAGGGGCATGAGTAATACCCGCAGCTTTTTCGCCAGCAGTTCCCAACGGTCGGAGCGAGCCTGGCCTTGCGCGCGATAGGCCTTGCGCAGTTCGGGGTCCAGAGTGTCGAGTTCCAGCTGGGCACCGCGTTCGGCAAAACGCAGCAGGCCGGCAGCAGGCAGTGCCCGGTCCAGAGGATCGGAAATGGGCAGCAACAGCAGGTCGCAATGCCGTGATAGCAGGCTCAACTGCTGTTCTGCCGCCTCCGACAGGGCGCGCTCGTCACACAGCACAATGACCAGACTGCCAGGGCGCAGCACTTCGCGTGCCCGACGCAGGGCAATGCCGAATGCGTCGCGGTCGGCGGCAATTTCGGTATGCAGCGACTGATTGACCCGCACCAGTCGATTCAAGAGCTGCAACAGGCATTGCTTGCTGCGCCGGGGCTTGATTTCGTAATGCTCGTTGTCGCCGAACACCAGCCCGCCGATCCGGTCGTTATGTTCCAGTGCGGCCCAGCCGATCAGTGCGGCAGCCTGAGCCGCCAGCACCGACTTGAACATCAGCCCTGAACCAAAGAACAGACGACGGCTTTGTTCCACCATGATGAAGATCGGGCGTTCGCGTTCTTCATGAAACAGTTTGGTATGCGGCTCCTGGGTCCGGGCCGTGACCCGCCAGTCGATGCTGCGCACATCGTCGCCGGCCTGATAGACCCGCACCTGATCGAAGTCCACGCCACGCCCGCGCAATTTGGAGTGGTGCAGGCCGATCAGGGGGCTGCGCCTGCTTGGCGTTGAGAACAGTTGCACTTCCCGCACGCGATGGCGCATCTCGATCAGCTCGCTGAGGCTGACACGAATGCCCGGCTGTGAGATCAGGTAGGGTTGCATGGCTTCAGGCAACGGCGACGACGTCGAGGATCCGCTGGATTACGCGGTCCTGATCAATACCGGCAGCCTCGGCTTCAAACGACAGAATGATGCGATGGCGCAGCACGTCGAACAGCACTGCCTGAATGTCTTCGGGGCTGACGAAGTCGCGTCCGGCCAGCCATGCGTGCGCACGGGCGCAGCGGTCCAGGGAAATGGAGCCACGGGGGCTGGCACCATAGCCGATCCATTCGGCCAGTTCCTGATCGAACTTGGCCGGAGTGCGGGTGGCCATGACCAGTTGCACCAGGTATTCCTCTACTGCGTCGGCCATGTACAGGCCGAGAATTTCCTTGCGGGCAGCAAAGATTGCCTGCTGGCTGATCCGGCGCTCGGGCTTGGTTTCACCGTTGAGTGCTTCACCGCGGGCCTGTTGCAGGATCTTGCGCTCTACGGCCGCGTCCGGGAAACCGATCTTGACGTGCATCAGGAAGCGGTCCAGCTGCGCTTCGGGCAGCGGATAGGTGCCTTCCTGTTCGATGGGGTTCTGCGTGGCCATGACCAGAAACAGCGGTGACAGGTCATAGGTACTGCGCCCGACGCTGACCTGACGTTCGGCCATGGCTTCGAGCAGGGCCGATTGCACCTTGGCCGGAGCACGGTTGATTTCGTCGGCCAGTACCAGATTGTGGAAGATCGGCCCTTGCTGGAAGACGAAGCTGCCGGTTTCCGGACGGTAGATCTCGGTGCCGGTGATATCGGCCGGCAGAAGGTCCGGAGTGAACTGAATTCGGTGGAACTGCGCTTCGACGCCTTCGGCCAGCTCCTTGATGGCCTTGGTCTTGGCCAGACCCGGAGCGCCTTCGACCAGCATGTGGCCGTCGGCAAGCAAGGCGATCAGCAAGCGTTCGATCAGCTTTTCCTGGCCGAGGATCTGCGTTGAAAGAAATGTTCGCAGCGCAATCAGCGCTTCACGATGTTCCATCGATGAGTGTTCCTGGCAAGGTAATCAGCGGTGTCACACGACACCGAAGCTGGGGGCGATACTTTAATCCATCCCGATAGGGATCGACTAACCGCTACAGGGTTTTTTATACACTTTCAGGAAGTAGGTGGCGTTTATTTGGGAATCGTCCCACATGTTTTGTCAAAGATGCGTGTAGGTGTGTGAACTGGGAGGGTCCTTGGCCGCGACGACCAGCTTCCAGTCACCGCATTTTCAGAGCCTTCAACATGCTGTCGCGGCCAAGGCCCCTCCCACGGATTGCCTGCTCACTCAATCGCAATATGAGTGTCAGAAGACGCTATCTACCCTGTGTCGTTCGGGCGACGTTTTATAGCCGATAGAAGTCTGCGGCGTTCTCCCATAGAACCTTGTGTGCAGCCTTTTCGCCCAGTGACTCCATGACCAGTTCGATATCGCTCGCCTGGAAAGGGCGTGGTGCGCGGGTCGAGGGCAGGTCGGTGCCGAACATCAAGGCATGGGGGTTGGCCGAGTAAATGTCCTTGAGCGCTTGCTCCACCGGAAAGTCCACACGCCCGAAGCCACACGCCTTTACCCGTATACCCCGCTCTGCAAGACGCAACACGGTGGGCAGACCTTCCCGGCTCAGGCCCAGATGATCGATGCTGATGGCGGGTAATTGCAGCAGACGGGTTTCGATTTCGGCCAGTTCCCGGGAGTCGATATAAAGCTCCGAATGCCAGCCCAGTTGCCGATGCACACGTCTGGCCAGTGATTCGAGTTGATCCAGTTGCTCCGAGCCACCGCGCTTGAGGTTGAAGCGCAGAGCTCGCACGCCGAAGCCATTGAGGGTTTCAAGCTCGGCATCGGTGACGCTGGCGGGCAATTGGGTTACGCCGACGAAGTCTGGCCCGAGCCGACGCAGGGCCTCAAGCAGATAGCCTTGGTCGAAAGCCTGAAACGACCCGGAAACCACTGCCCCGCCCGCGACACCCAGCGCAGACGTGGCTGCCCGGTAGTCGGCGACGCCGAAAGGGTCGGGCAAGTAGCCGTTGTTGGCCTTGAGCGGGAAGTGCGGATCGATGATATGGCAGTGGGCATCGAAGATAGGCTGCATGACAGGCTCCAGATAGCGAAGCCCTCACCTTACTCCTTTGCGTTGCTCGAATTCGCTGATGTATGTACCGACATTTTCAAAAGTTATCTGCAGTTCAGCTCTGCCGCCCGTTTATCTCCCATTGTTGAATACCTTTGCCGCCTGTCTATTAGAGGGCGTCGAGGAGGGCAGGGTCTGCTTCACTTTTTCATTAGCGGTCTTTAGCAGTGGCCATTTCATGGACGAAATGACTCGGTGTGTTGCCATCATGAAGAAGGAAGCTGGAAAAGTCGCCCAGACAGATTCTGCTCTGGCGATTCTGTTGAAAAGATTCGCTCAGCCTCAAACGCCACAAGCGGCTATCAGTGATCGATTCCCCTCGGTGTTCAGCATTGCCAAAGGCACCACTGCGCAACTGCTCGAATCTGACCCTTTGCTGCATATATCGACTGCGCGTAGTTTGCATGCCGCATCTGTTTCCATGACTGCAATGGTTGCCCGGCAGTTTCGGGAAAGGCGACTGACGGCTTCGGTGCGGCGAGCGTTACGTTACGAAAACGGGATCTCCAGTCTGGTAGACACACCTACTTATACCGACATGTTCAACCCTGACTGGGCCAGCCATTGTCCTCCTGACGCAATCGAAGCTACTACTTCGCCAATTGCCTATCTGGCAGATCTGTACCGGGAAGTGGAGACCATCGAAAAGACAGGCGATCAGGAACGAATCATTACCCTGGCAACTCGACGACCTGATCTGGCTTCGTTGATGCTGGATCATAACGCACTCAATCGCATTGAGCCGACTCTGGTATTGGCCAATGAAATTCTTGAAAAGTCGATTCGCAGTTATCTCGATGGCATCAGCCTGCAAGACAAGTCGGTGGATGATGTCATGTTGGAAACACGTTATCCGTTTGCATTGCCATACGAACGTTACCAGCAGCAAATCAACTACGTGCTCAATCGCAGGGAGCGTCTGCCCGGCGATCCGATTCGGGCCGCGGATCCGGCTTATCCGTACTTCAAGGAGCCGGGTGTACATTCGCTGCTGTCCGATATCGCGCTGATACAGGACAGCGGTCTGGGGCCTGTGCAGCAGGGGATATTGGTTGAAGCGCCGCATATGGTCGCGCTTGCGCCTGATGATCAAGGCAGGGTGATCAACCAGCGACGTATCAACCCCAGAAATGGAAAGCTTGAAAGCGCGCTTCCGGCAATATCAGATTTTTTCAAGGACCACTTCGGCACCGATGACATACTGGCATTAACTGATACTCAGACGTTCTGCCTGAGAACCGGGCTGAGCACTGACCAGCTCGATTCATTACTGTCGGTGGGACCTTACGCACCCTCGCTATCAGCCAACGTCACTGATCCAGGCGCAACGGTTGACGGTTCAGCTTACGGCTCGGTTTATATAAACGCCGGGCAAAGCCCTGGAATCGCCATCAAGTCGACTGAGGAGCAGGGAGTACCCGTCCATCGCTTGATCAATTGCCCGGTCGAGCGCTTTGATCGGATGAATCGCATGATTCGTCTGGCGCGCTGGCTGCAATTGCCGTTCGAGGATGTGGATCAACTGCTCACAGCTTCCCAGCAAGCGGAGCAGCGTGCAGCCAATGTGGTTCGGCGACGTACGGCATCTTCCCCAAATCTCATTACGCAGGACACGCTGCGTGCGCTTGGCTTGTTCCAGGTAGTGCGCACTCTATATGACGTCCCGGCAGAAGATTTTGCAGCGCTGCTTTACGGTATGGCGGTACACGCTCGTGGCAAGACGCCGTCGCAGTTCGACCGGATATTCAATCGTCAGGCCATGTTTTCCATACCGCTTGTTCTGGACGGTTCGCCCTTCACGATAACGCCGAAGAGCGAAACCGAACGGCAGAAAGTCGACCACTTGTGTGCGGCACTGGGGTTGACCTATGAGATGTACCGGTTCGTTGCCAAGGTTGTCGAGCAGTCCTGGGCGGGTGAGTCTTTGCACTGGACGCGGGAGGTGGTATTTGCCTTTTATCGGCTGGTCAGGCTGCCACGCTATCTTGGGCTCACTACGATTGAAACGCTGGCGCTCCTTGAACTACTGGACGATGGCGGCAGTCAGTTGACCTCGAAACTGGCCGGTATTACACAGATTGCCACTTATTACGCTTCGGCCAATACCGACACTTTGAGTGTCATCCATGCTCTGGTGGACTGTGCAGCGTGGCTACAGGCAAACAAATGGACCGTCGCGCAATTGTGCCGTCTGGTATTGCCTGCCGTAACACAGCCCGTAGCAACCGATGCCGAGCACAATCTGCTGCAACAAATCCACTCACGGCTGACGTCTGCGCTTATCACCGAAAGCAGTTTTGCCCAGGTCGGAGCGCCTGACTCGTCACTGATCCTGCAAGTCGATGACAATGGCATACAGGCTTATCTCAGCGAACCGATCGACTGGTTTGCAGAGTTGAGCGGTTTTGTCGATGCCGGGACGACGAACCCGGCTGCCAAAGGGTTGGTGAAGTATTTGAAGGGAGAGAGCGAAGAGGTATTCGAGCACGCTCTCAGCAGTGATGTGAAACATGTTCTGGAGACGCTAGGTCTGCCAGTCGAGGAGTTACATCCAAAAATTACCAATATGATCATGCGCGCCAGGGGCGCACAGGAAGCCTTGCTGATGGAAGGCCTCGCGGGTTATTTGGGTGCATCCGCAGACCAGGCCAAGGCCCTGTTGTTCTGGAGTGAGGGCAACCGCTATCAATTGCTGGCTGAAGTGCTGCGTGTCTACGGTTTCAGCACGACAGCAAATGTTGCCATTGGGGACGAGGTTTTACTGGTTCTGGATGCTCTGTCAAAACGTGCTGTGCTCTGTGGGCATCTGACGCTGAGCCCGGCGCTGATCATTCAATATGTCGAGCATCCCGAATGGTTTGGTCTACCGGATACCGAACTGTCTCTGCAATCCGTTTACTTCCTTACCCAGTACGCCAACGCACTACGCCTCAGTGAGCAGGACGAAGACACGTTGCTCGACTATTTTCGGTTGATCAACACCCTTTGGGAAGGCGCAACGGAGGGCGACAAGCGTCTGATACGTGACAGCGCTGCCAGCAAACTGGCCGGCTTTCTGCGTTGGGGGGTACGTGATGTCCTTGCAGTTGCCCACCAGTTGAACCCCGATACAGGCGTCATTTTTACCCTCCGTGAGTTTGATGTATTGGCGCGCGAGTCCTTGCTCAGTCGGCATACGGGACTGGACGCAAATGCCTTGTTGGCTCTGCATGAACTGACTCCGACAACCTCGACCGAACTCTATCGCAAGGCGGCGGAGCTGGCACTGAGCTGCTTGACCGAGGCCGTGCCCGCAAGTGCTGTTGGTGAAGTGGGGCAAAGCCATTCCAGTGTGATTACCGTGACTCCAGATTACCTGGTGGCCCAGCGTGGGGGAGAACTCGCAACCTACACCATCACCTTGCGTGATTTCATGGATGAGCCTTTGGACAATGTGACGGTCAGTTGGACGACGGATCTGGGCAGTCTTGATCAGGTAAGCAGTATCACGGACGAATATGGACAAGCCTCGAACACTCTGCGTAGCGGTAACGTGATGGGGATGGTGCATGTTGTCGCCCATTACGGACTTGGCGAGCAGTTGATGGCCCCGGTTGTGGTCATTGGCTGCGATGAAGATTCCTTACACTTCATAGAGGGGGAATACGAGCCTTCGACGGCTCTGGCCAATAAAATTGAGGGTATTTATTTCTCTGTCACGATGGTCGATGACTATGAAAATAAGGGAATTGATCGTGCTGTTGAATGGGGCGCGACCCTCGGGGAGTTTAAACGCTTTCAAACCTATACCGATGATCAAGGTATTGCCAGAGCTGAGTTGCGGAGCCGGCCTGCGGGTGAGTCCATAGCGATTGCACACTATAAAAATGGCCGTGAGTGGGAATTTGTTCCTGTCGAGTTTGTGAGTATTCCTTATTTTCAATATGTGCGCTTCAGCAATACGGTAGTGGTCGGTGTTGAAGCGGAGGTACGGTGCAGTCTTGTAGAACTGGATGGTACGCCCGTTATGGGTGCGGAAGTGACTTGGAGTGATGATGTGGGTGGGGTGTTAGATGCAACCAGTAAAACCGATGATAACGGTATTGCTATTGCACGATTCATTACTGATAAAGAGGGTAAGGTTGTGGTGACTTCTAGTGTGGGTGCCCCAACCAAAGACAAGCACAGTGAGCAAACGGTAATTTATCCAGCGGCCGTCATTGATAAATACGAAGCAAGTGATGTCGAGTTTCTTGTCGGGAGTGCGGACCCTCTTGTATTTTCTGTATGGCTGAAAGCGGGCGGGCAGGTTGTTCGGCGTTTTCCTGTCGAGTGGTTTATTGATGAAGGGTTGATTGCTACCACTTACACTGATAGTAATGGTGTTGCAAATTTTAGTTCAAAATTTACAACGGGAAAACATGTGGTAAAAGCGGTTGTCGGCGGCACTGATGAGTCAGTTGAGTTTCCAGTTTCTGCATTGCCTCCGTGTGAGTTTGAGGTGGTAGTGGACGGGACGCATGATCCGAAAAATCCTGATCTTCTGGCGAAAGGATATTCACATAGTCTGCTTGTGAAAGTTGTTGATCAAAGCGGGAATGCTCTTGAAGGTGTTGAGTTTAGGATGAGCCATGTCTATCAACCGTTTAACTATACTATTGTGGGGCTTGAAGAAACCAAGGTGTCCTCGTTGGAGGGAATCAGATTTCCGGTTCATTGTTCGCACAGTGCTACCTACGGGGAGATTGCAGTGACTCTGAGTGGGCGCTTGCCAAAGACGTTTGTAAAGTCTTACAAGATTGGATGGCTCTGGAGGATGGAGGCTGCGAATGTATTTAGCTTTAAAGAAGACTGCGATATATATTACGCGGATTGGGGGAGTAATAGCTACTTGGCTGGTCGTGATGCAGGAATAATGACCTCGCCACTTGATGTGAGTATCATGATTGATTTTTCTATTAAGGGTAAAGATTGGAGGGCTTCTGTGCCTGTTGTAGATATGGGGAACATTATCATGGCGTATATAAGACCTCCTGATGTTGAGGGGGTGGCCGTAGGTGATGTGTTGGTATCCAGTTATTCCACTGGCTTGAATGGTTATATCTCTGTTGTTTCGGGGGAGGTTGTAGTCCGCCTCCTCGGCTAAACTTTACCAGGGTCATTATTATGATCAGCCATATAATTCCCGAACTCGAAGAACAACGCCGTGACGCTTTGGTTGGTTATTACCTCGGTCAGCTTGTTCCTTCGGATGCAACCTCCGCTCCCTTGGGGTTGACCACGCCTGATGATTTATACGAATACCTGTTGATCGATAACCAGGTCAGTGGTGAGGTTGAAACCAGCCGGGTTGCGCAAGGTATTGCCAGCATTCAGCAATATATCAATGCCATCTACAACGGCATGGAGCCAGGGTATGCGCGTGGTTTTGATGACGAGCGTTTACGGCTCTGGCGTGAAGGCATGAGTGAATACAGCGTCTGGGCAGGTTACCAGATGATTGAGGACTACCCGGAAAACTATATTGATCCGACACTTCGCCTGAACAAGACCAGTCAGTTCGAGGTGTTTGAGTCGGAGCTGGGGCAAAGCCGCATCAATGAAGATAATGTAAGTTCGGCTCTGAAAAACTATCTGGACAGCTTTGAGCTCATCAGTAATCTACAGGTTGTTGCCTGTTATGTAGACGGTGAAGATTTTCGACGGGCCGACTATTATTTTGTCGGGCGTCAGAATGTTGAACCCTTTGCTTATTACTGGCGTATGGCAAAAATTGATTTACAGGAAAACAGCACTCAGATATTGCCATCGGCGTGGACAGAGTGGAAAAGGATTGATATAGCGTGCGATGCGAAGGTGCAGCATGTACGCCCGGTCGTAGTGGATGGCCGGTTACATTTTATCTGGGTGGAGCTTGGACAGGCAGAAACCGATGACCTGGGTGCAAAAACCGGTAAATATTATTATCGGGCCAAGATGTCCTATAAGCACATCTCTGACAAGTGGTCGTCCGCAACGGTGATTTACGAAGGGTTGACCGAAAAGCAGAGTCTGGATAGTCGTCATGACGGGAGTCCCTTGGCAGGGCGTTTTACTCTTGTGGCTGCCATGGATGTTCGTTTTGCAGGTGAGCCTCGTTTGATTATTTGCTTTCAATATAGAACGGATGCCAGTACGGCAGAAGTGACGGCTGATCCTGAGCGTTTTGTGCGGGTGTTCGATAAGCTTTTTAACAGGATTGTATTGAGTCAGGCTGAAGAGATACAGCTGTATGGAATTGCTGTCACCCTGCTGGGCGGGAACCCGGCGCGTGCGCAATATCCCTTGAGCGGGAAATACGCTGACGGTAATAGTGAGTGGATGTTGGATGGCGTTATCTGGAGTACGAGTGGAGATAATGACATGCCACCAGGAGGTATCAATCAATCGCTTGAACTTAAGGCGGAACTTCGCAGTTCGGGAGACGGATGTGTGTTGGAGACGCAGGGTATCTGCTCTGCAAAGCGCTATCGGCGTAGCGAGTTCTATATTTGTGTTTATGGAGCAAGGCGAGTAGATCTATCTGAGTGTAGGTTTGTTGTAGAGGGTACTCATAAAGGATTTCAGCTTGAAATTACAATTTCCATTCCCAGCTTTTTTTTACCAACTGTACGCGGCGACTTGAATTGGAATGAGGAAGTCATCAAGAGCTTTGGTACTGAAGATTTTGAATTGATATCTACTGATGATCCTTGGGTTTCTGTTTATCGGGCCAATTTTGATTTATCCATTAATCCTGAAGATTTCCCAACACCGACAACTGAAGAGGTTAAAGCGGGAGCCGGATTCGCGCTGGATTTCCAGGGGGAGCCGGGGCTTCTGGACAGTAACTCCAATCATTATGGTGAAACGATGGTTACGGTGACTCAAGGTTTTGATATCTGGGATACCTCTCCGGCCGTTTCGAGTCAGCTTGTGCTTAATGGTGCAGCCAAGACACCAGTAGAATCCATTTCCTGGCCCGGTATTGAAACGGTAAAAGTCCTTCATTTCGGAGCGCTGCCCAAAGGTTCCGGTTATGGTTATAACGAGTTTCATATTACAAGAACCGTAAAGCCGACGCCGGTACCTCTTATTGTCACTACGCCTGCGGGAGGACAATTCCTTGATCTGGAGGCGCTCAAGTTAACCTCTTTGCGTTATGTACGAATGAATACCACCTTCGCCAGAGAGCTAGTAAAAAAAGCTGAGCTCTCTCTGAAAAGTGTATTGAGTTGGGAAGTTCAGCATACCCAGGAGCCACCGGCTCCTGGTAGCACCTCAGTGCCACTGGATTTCAAAGGTGCCAATGGCCGTTATTTCTGGGAACTGTTCTTTCATGTCCCGCATCTGGTTGCCCACCGGTTACATACCGAGTTCGATTATCTGGGGACGGAAAGCTGGCTGCATTACCTGTTCAATCCCTTGGAACGCATTGCGCCCCTGTATCCGCCACCTGTTGCAGAACACCCATATTGGACCAGCCGGCCGCTGACCTTTGAAAATGACCCGGCCTACGAGTGGGGCGGGCTGGGCGATCCCGATGCAATCGCCTATGGCGCGCCATCCCATTACCGCAAGACCATTTTCGTCTTTTATCTGAATAATCTGATTGCCCATGGCGACATGCTGTACCGGCAGTTGACTCGCGATACGCTCAATCAGGCGCAGCTTCTGTATGTTCGGGCGGCTTCATTGCTTGGGCCTCTCTCCAAAGGCCGCAGCATCAGCCGCTGGACTCCCATGATGCTTAAGGATGCTGCCGCCAGTGATAAGTCATTGTTCGCGGACTTTGAAGCTTCGGGGCTTGAGGGGCTGGAAAGTGATATCCCGAGCCATTCTGAGGGACAGCTCTGGTTGCACTTGCTGGATGCGCCGTGGTTTCGTCTGCCGGTCAACACCAGACTGCTTGATCTCTGGGACCGCCTGGCCTTGAGGCTTTATAACCTGCGTCATAACCTGAGCCTGGATGGCAAGCCCCTTTCTTTGTCGCTCTACGCACCAGCGGCAAATCCGACCGATCTGCTGCGAGCACAGGCCGCGGGCGGCGGCAGTGGCCAGCGACGTCTGGGTTCGCTGGCGATCATTCCTCCATACCGTTTCCGGGCCATGTTGCCGAGGGTACAGAATGCAGTCGAAACGCTGATCCGCTATGGAGATCAATTGCGTAACTATATGGAGTTGCGTGATCGTGCCGATCAGGAGGAGTTGCAACAATCTCATGTGCTGGAGCTGTCGGCCTTCACCGAGACTCTGCAGACGCAGATGATCGAGCATGCAGTCAAATCCCGAGATGCGTTGACGGGGAGTCGTGCTGCCATTGAATCGCGTAAAGTCTATTACCAGCAACTGGAGCAGGAGGATGTCAGCCAGGCCGAGAAACGTGCAATGAGTTTGCAGGGTGATGCCAAAGACAAAGATGAAAGTGCCTTGATCGATACGGCTATCTCCCATGTAATTGATGCTTTGGTTCCATCCATCTTTGGCACCTCGAACGGTGGTATGCGCCCGGCCGGATTTGGCTTTTCTGTTGCAACGTATCTACAGAGTGAGGCGTTGGGAAAATCCAGAGATGCCGAACAGGCGCTGATCAGCGAACAATACCGCCGCCGTCGCATCGAGTGGCAGTTCCTGGCCCGTCAGGCCGAACAGGATCTGGAGGCGATTGACCTGCAGATCGAGGTTCAGGACATTGCCGTCGAGGCCGCCAAGACCAGCCTTGCACAAGCGACCAAGGCTCAGGAGCAGGCTCAGACCTACTACACCTTCCTGAAAAATCGTGCCACGGGGCCAGCGTTGTATCAATGGCTGATCGGCCAGATGGCGACTCTGTATTTCCAGGCTTACGATGTGGTGCTGTCGATGTGCCTGGGGACCGAGGCCTGTTGGCAGTACGAAATCGGTGATCGCGATACACGATTCATTCCTGTCAACGCCTGGGCCGATAACCGTTACGGGCTGACAGCAGGCGAGATGCTGAAACTGGGGTTGTTACAGATGGAGTCGGCGTTCCTCTCCCGGCACGAGCGGCGGCTTGAACTCACCAAGACGATCTCCCTGAAAGCCCTGCTCAAGAACTACGACCCCGGCGCAAATACTCGTGAGCCTGAACCTCGTGCAACGGGCTGGGAAGCAGTCATTGCCCAACTGGAAACCACAGGAGAAATTGCTTTCGATTTTGACTCCTCGTTATTCGACAAGGATTATCCAGGCCATTATTTGCGTCAGATCGTGCGCCTGTCTGTATCCATCCCCGCCGTGCTCGGGCCTTATGAAGATATTCGCGTGCTATTGACTCAGCAGACGAGCAGCGTGTTGTTGACTCCTGATATTCGCGGCGTGAATTATCTCTACAAAGAGGCGGGCGAGTTGCCGCCGGATTCGGATGATGAGGTCGATCCGACGCATATCGTATTCAACCCCAGAGCCAATCAGCAGATCGGTATTTCCACCGGCGTGGATGACCATGGCATGTTCATGCTGGATTTTGGTGACGAGCGTTACTTTCCGTTCGAGGGGACGGGGGCGGTTTCCCGCTGGACCCTGACTTTTCCACGTCATGAGTCTGAGCGGCAAAAGGCAATTCTGGGTTCGCTGACCGATATCATCCTCCACGTGAAATACCTTGCGGTGGACGGTGGCAAGGTATTCAACGCGGCAGTGGAAGCGTTGGTAAAGGCTGTGGAAGAGGGCGAATCTCCCAGACGTGTCAGTTGAAACTGCTTTCGAGCGTGCCGACATCCTTGAGAAGTATCTGCAGGGTTTCACGCACCTCGCCCAAATCATCAGCCGAAGTGTCATGCAGAATCTCGTATCGGGTATCGCCACCCAGGGCTTCTGCATCCTCGGCTGAAATCTCTACCACCAGATGCGTGGCATTCAAGGAAACCTTCAGGGCGGTGACGTACACCGTGTCATCGCAGACGGTGATTTCGACTTCGTCTTCATCCGGAAAACGCGCCAGGGAAAACAGCTCGTTCTTTTCGTCATGGCAGCAAAGCAGCGCCATGTCGTCGTTCTCGTCGTCGCAAGGATTGGCGAGTAAAAGGGCGGTCTTGATTTGCATGTCGAGGTCCTGGCTGGGCTAGCGGACGAGTGTGCCAGCCCCGGAAAAAATTTGCTGGGTAATTCACCCGGGCAGGACCTGTACACCCGCCGCATCTTTATCTGAAGAAATAATGCCTTCCCGAATGAATTCGGTCCCACAGATTTGCCATGCAGGGTTTATGTGACGGCACCTGTTCGCGGATGTCCGAATATGTCGCAGCCCTGTAAGTATCGGCCAGCCTGCTCTCGTTAAGCTGCGATCAGATGAGTGGTCAAAGAGCCACTCCGTTCCGTGTCGATCTCATTTGTGAAATGGAATGTGACGACTCGTTCGCGGCAAGCGTTATTTCTTTAGCTTTACACTCTGCCATGCTGTGCCTCTGCCCGTTACATCCCGGTGCAGTCTGGTACGAGACACTTCCATCAAGCTTCCTCCTTATAAAAGCAAAGCGGAGTACCACAGATGGCGTTCTTCACCGCAGCCAGCAAGTCCGATTTCCAGCACCAACTGAAATCGGCACTGGCTCAGCACATCAACGAACAGGCATTGCCACAAGTAGCGCTGTTCGCTGAGCAATTCTTCGGCATCATTTCCCTGGATGAACTGACCCAGCGTCGCCTTTCCGACCTGGCAGGCTGCACCTTGTCCGCCTGGCGCCTGCTGGAGCGTTTCGAGCATGGCAAGCCTCAGGTGCGGGTCTATAACCCTGATTACGAGCGTCATGGCTGGCAGTCGACTCACAGCGCCGTTGAAGTGCTGCATCATGACCTGCCGTTTCTGGTCGACTCGGTTCGTACCGAACTGAACCGTCGCGGTTACAGCATCCATACCCTGCAAACCACCGTCTTGAGCGTGCGTCGCGGTGCTGCGGGCGAGTTGCTTGAGTTGCTGCCCAAGGGCACGACAGGCGAGGGTGTGCTGCAAGAGTCGCTGATGTATCTGGAGATCGACCGCTGCGCCAATGCCAACGAACTGAGTGTGCTGGCGCGTGAGCTGGAGCAGGTGCTGGGTGAAGTCCGTGCTGCGGTAGAAGATTTCGAGCCGATGAAAGCGCGCCTGCACGAGTTGCTGGCAAGCATCGACACCAACGAATACAACGTTGATGAGCAAGAGAAGGCCGAGATCAAGGTCTTCCTGCAATGGTTGGTGGATAACCACTTCACCTTCCTGGGTTATGAAGAATTTGAAGTTCGCGGTGAAGGCGATGGCGGTCAACTGATCTACGACGAGTCGTCTCTGCTGGGTCTGGCCAAGCTGCTGCGCCCGGGGCTTTCCAGCGAAGACCTGCATATCGAAGGTTATGCGGTGAATTACCTGCGCGAGCCGACACTGCTGTCGTTCGCCAAGGCCGCGCACCCAAGCCGTGTACACCGTCCGGCTTACCCTGATTACGTTTCGATCCGTCAGATCGATGCGTCGGGCAAGGTCATCAAGGAATGCCGTTTCATGGGCCTGTACACCTCGTCGGTGTATGGCGAGAGCGTGCGTCAGATCCCGTACATCCGTCGCAAGGTCGCTGAAATCGAGCGTCGTTCCGGCTTCGATGCCAAGGCTCACCTGGGCAAGGAGCTGGCGCAGGTCGTTGAAGTGCTGCCACGCGACGATCTGTTCCAGACGCCGGTGGACGAACTGTTCAGCACCGTGATGTCCATCGTGCAGATCCAGGAGCGCAACAAGATTCGCGTGTTCCTGCGCAAAGACCCGTATGGCCGTTTCTGCTACTGCCTGGCCTACGTGCCACGCGACGTGTATTCCACCGAAGTGCGCCAGAAGATCCAGCAGGTCTTGATGGAGCGCCTGAAGGCCAGCGACTGCGAGTTCTGGACCTTCTTCTCCGAATCGGTCCTGGCCCGTGTGCAGTTGATCCTGCGCGTGGACCCGAAGGTGAATCTGGATATCGACCCGGTACAACTGGAAAACGAAGTCATCCAGGCCTGCCGTTCTTGGAAGGACGATTACTCAAGCCTGGTGGTCGAGAGCTTCGGCGAAGCCCATGGCACCAATGTGCTGGCCGACTTCCCCAAAGGCTTCCCGGCAGGCTACCGCGAGCGTTTCGCTGCGCACTCTGCTGTCGTGGACATGCAGCATGTCCTGAGCCTGAGCGAAACCAACCCGTTGGTCATGAGCTTCTATCAGCCGCTGGCCGGTGGTCGTCAGCAACTGCATTGCAAGCTGTACCACGCCGACACGCCGCTGGCGCTCTCGGATGTGCTGCCGATTCTGGAAAACCTCGGCCTGCGCGTGCTGGGCGAGTTCCCGTACCGCCTGCAACACGCCAATGGCCGTGAGTTCTGGATTCACGACTTTGCCTTTACCTATGGTGAAGGCCTGAACCTCGACATCCAGCAGCTCAACGATACGTTGCAGGATGCTTTCGTCCATATCGTGAGCGGCGATGCCGAAAACGATGCCTTCAACCGTCTGGTGCTGACCGCCGGCCTGCCATGGCGCGACGTGGCGCTGCTGCGTGCTTATGCCCGTTACCTGAAGCAGATTCGCCTGGGCTTCGATCTGGGTTATATCGCCAGTACCCTGAACAACCACACCGACATTGCCCGTGAACTGACGCGCCTGTTCAAGACCCGTTTCTATCTGGCACGCAAGCTGGGTTCCGACGATCTTGACGACAAGCAACTGCGTCTGGAGCAGGCGATTCTCACGGCGCTGGACAACGTTCAGGTGCTCAACGAAGACCGCATCCTGCGTCGCTACCTTGACCTGATCAAAGCGACTCTGCGGACCAACTTCTACCAGACCGACGCCAACGGCCAGAACAAGAGCTACTTCAGCTTCAAGTTCAACCCGCGCCTGATCCCTGAGCTGCCCAAGCCGGTGCCGAAGTTCGAGATCTTCGTCTACTCGCCGCGCGTCGAGGGCGTTCACTTGCGTTTCGGCAATGTGGCCCGTGGCGGCCTGCGCTGGTCGGATCGCGAAGAAGACTTCCGTACCGAAGTGCTGGGGCTGGTAAAAGCCCAGCAGGTGAAGAACTCGGTCATCGTGCCGGTCGGTGCCAAAGGCGGTTTCCTGCCTCGTCGCCTGCCGCTGGGTGGCAGCCGCGATGACATCCAGGCTGAAGGCATCGCGTGCTACCGCATCTTCATCTCGGGTCTGCTGGATATCACCGACAACCTCAAGGAAGGCGTGCTGGTGCCGCCTGCCAACGTGGTTCGTCACGATGACGACGACCCGTACCTGGTCGTGGCAGCCGACAAAGGCACTGCGACTTTCTCCGATATCGCCAACGGCATTGCCATCGACTACGGCTTCTGGCTGGGCGATGCCTTTGCTTCCGGTGGTTCGGCCGGTTATGACCACAAGAAGATGGGCATCACCGCCAAGGGCGCGTGGGTGGGTGTGCAGCGTCACTTCCGTGAGCGCGACATCAATGTCCAGCAGGACAGCATCAGCGTGATCGGTATCGGCGACATGGCCGGTGACGTGTTCGGCAATGGCTTGCTGATGTCCGACAAGCTGCAACTGGTCGCAGCCTTCAACCACCTGCATATCTTCATCGATCCAAACCCGGATCCTGCCACCAGCTTCGTTGAGCGTCAGCGCCTGTTCAACCTGCCGCGTTCGGCCTGGACCGACTACGACACCAGCATCATGTCCGCTGGCGGCGGTATCTTCCCGCGCAGCGCGAAGAGCATCGCGATCACCGAGCAGATGAAAGCGCGCTTCGACATCAAGGCCGACAAGCTGACCCCGACCGAGCTGCTGCACGCGCTGCTCAAGGCTCCGGTGGATCTGTTGTGGAACGGCGGTATCGGTACTTACGTCAAGTCCAGCGAAGAATCCCATGCCGATGTGGGCGACAAGGCCAACGATGCACTGCGCGTCGATGGCAACGAGTTGCGCTGCAAGGTCGTGGGCGAGGGCGGCAACCTGGGCATGACCCAACTGGGCCGTGTCGAGTTCGGCCTCAATGGCGGCGCGACCAACACCGACTTCATCGATAACGCCGGTGGTGTTGACTGCTCCGACCACGAAGTGAACATCAAGATCCTGCTCAACGAAGTGGTGCAGGCCGGTGACATGACCGAGAAGCAACGTAACCAGTTGCTCGAAAGCATGACCGACGAAGTCGGCAACCTGGTGCTTGGCAACAACTACAAGCAGACCCAGGCTCTGTCGCTGGCGGCACGTCGCGCCTACGACCGGATCGCTGAATACAAGCGCTTGATGAATGACCTCGAAGTTCGCGGCAAGCTGGATCGCGCCATCGAGTTCCTGCCGGCCGAAGACCAGATCGCCGAGCGCGTTGCTGCCGGTCAGGGCTTGAGCCGTGCCGAGCTGTCGGTATTGATCTCCTACAGCAAGATCGACCTCAAGGAAGCCTTGCTGGAGTCCCGTGTTCCGGATGACGATTACCTGACCCGCGACATGGAGACGGCGTTCCCGCCGTCGCTGAGCGCCAAGTTCTCGACCGCCATGCGTGCTCACCGCCTCAAGCGCGAAATCGTCAGCACCCAGATCGCCAATGATCTGGTCAACCACATGGGCATCACCTTTGTGCAGCGGCTCAAGGAGTCCACTGGCATGAGCGCGGCCAACGTGGCGGCTGCCTACGTGACCGTACGTGACATCTTCCACCTGCCGCACTGGTTCCGTCAGATCGAGGCGCTGGATTACAAGGTTCCTGCTGAAATCCAGTTGTCGCTGATGGATGAGCTGATGCGTCTGGGCCGTCGTGCCACACGCTGGTTCCTGCGCAGCCGTCGCAACGAACTGGATGCCGGTCGTGACGTCGCTCACTTCGGTCCACACCTTGCAGCGCTGGGCCTCAAGCTCGATGAGCTGCTGGAAGGACCGACCCGTGAGGTCTGGCAGGCTCGCTACGAAGCTTATGTTGAAGCCGGCGTGCCCGAGTTGCTGGCCCGCATGGTTGCGGGCACCAGCCACCTGTACACCCTGCTGCCGATCATCGAGGCTTCCGACGTCACCGGGCATAACGCTGCCGATGTAGCCAAGGTGTATTTCGCTGTGGGTAGCGCGCTGGACGTGACCTGGTACCTGCAACAGATCAGCAATCTGCCGGTGGAAAACAACTGGCAGGCGCTGGCCCGTGAAGCGTTCCGTGACGATATCGACTGGCAACAACGTGCGATCACCATCTCCGTGCTGCAAATTCCGGAAGGCCCTGCCGATCTGGAAGAGCGTCTGGCCTTGTGGCTGGAGCAACACGCACCGATGGTCGAGCGCTGGCGTGCCATGCTGGTCGAGCTGCGTGCGGCCAGCGGCACTGACTACGCCATGTATGCAGTTGCCAACCGCGAGTTGCTGGACCTGGCAATGAGTGGGCAAGCCGTCGCGGTCTGATGGTCTAGCCCGGTTGTAACGAAAAGCCCTGCATCGTCGCGATGCGGGGCTTTTTGTTTTCAGGGTGCAGGATTTGAAGGCAACATTTTTTCGCGAATGAATTCGCTACCGTATGAGCGAATTCATTCGCGAAAGCTCACAGAATCACTGCCGCGTGCGAGACATGGAAAGCGCACGCAAGCCATCGTCTGTCGCGAGCGGCACGCCGGGTATCGGCTCTTGCACGGCGAGCAGTCCGTCTTCGTAACCTTCGGGGCTCGTGCATTGCCAGTGCCAGGCATCGCGCAACATGGTTTCCAGGCCATGCCGGGCTACCCAGCCCAGTTCACGCAACGCCCGTGACGGATCGGCCCAGCATTGCGCGACATCGCCGGGACGCCGCTCGCGCATTTGTACAGGCACCTTCATCCCGGTGACCCGCTCGAAGGTACTCACCACTTGCAGCACCGAATAGTCGATGCCTGTTCCCAGGTTCCAGGCGCGGATTCCGCTGTTGTTGCGCAGGTAGCGCAACGCATCGAGATGTCCGGCGACCAGGTCTTGAACGTGTATGTAGTCCCGCACGCCGCTGCCGTCCACCGTCGGGTAATCCCCGCCATAGACCGGCAGCACCGGCAACTGCCCGTCAGCGACGCGCAGCAGATAGGGCAACAGGTTGTTCGGGATCGCGGTGGGCGATTCGCCGATCAGCCCCGACGGGTGAGCGCCAACCGGATTGAAGTAGCGCAGCAGCGCGATGCGCCAGCGTTGATCGGCACGCGCCAGACTGCCGAGCACCTGTTCGGCCATCAGCTTCGATTGGCCGTAGGGATTGGTTGGCCGGCCTCGGCGTGCCTGTTCGTCGATAGGCATCTTGCGGCAACTGCCATAAACGGTAGCCGACGAACTGAACACCAGAGTGAAAACACCGGCGGCTGCCATCGCCTGGCACAGGTTGATACTGCCGCTGACATTGGTGTCGTAGTAGTGCAGCGGCTTGCGCACGCTTTCGCTCACCGCCTTGAGGCCAGCGAAGTGCAGCACTGCCCGGATCGGGTAGCGTGCAAACAGTTTGGCGAGCACTTCGCGGTTGCGCACATCGCCTTGCACCAACACAGGACGACGGCCACAGATCTGTTCTATTCGTGTCAGAGCATGTGGGCTGCTGTTGCAGAAATTGTCCAGAACCAGCACATCTTCGCCTACCTCCAGAAGGGCGAGTACCGCGTGGGCTCCGATGTAACCAGCTCCACCGGTCACAAGGATCATAGAGTCACCTTCGCATGAAATAAGTGGGGTGCGACCGCTGTTGCGCTATGGCGAAGGTCTGCGCGGATGAAATGGATCGCTTACTTCATAACGAAAGGCAGTTCCGATCCCCGGTTCCGGGAATTGGCCGGACGGTCATGTCACTGGTCGGCCATCAAGGTGTCTCGACTGAACGCTCGTCGCAGGGCACTCGTCCATAACTCTGTGTCGGGTGTCTTGCTCATCGCCACGACATCACTTGCTCTGGAGAGAACCTCATGATTGCAACCCCGGCTGCATACCCCATCGCAGAGCATTTGGCCGAAGGCCATGAAGCAGTTGCCAGCATACGTCCCTTGCTTGTTTGCCTTTCACATTTGCGTTGGGGGTTCGTCTATCAGCGCCCGCAACACCTGATGACGCGCATGGCTCGGCGCTACGATGTGCTTTTCTTCGAGGAGCCGCTGGCGGCCGAAGGTGAGCAGGCTTATCTGCAACTGTCCCTTCAGAGCAGCGGGGTCACGGTGGCAACGCCGCACCTGCCGGTCGGGCTGGATGCCGCACAGACCGAACAGAAACTTCGTGAGTTGCTGGATGACTACCTGCTGCGCAATCCTCGCGAGGTGCTGTTGCGCTGGTATTTCACGCCCATGAGCCTGGGGTTCAGCGAGCACCTGCCGGCCCGAGGGACGGTTTATGACTGCATGGATGAACTCTCGGCATTCAAGGGCGCGCCGCCGCAGTTGCTTGAGCGCGAGCGGCGTCTGTTGGCCTTGGCGGATGTGGTTTTCACGGGCGGTGTCAGCCTGTGGGAAGCCAAGCGTGCCCAGCATGGCAATGTCCATGCGATGCCCAGCAGTGTTGATATCGAACATTTCGCCAGCGCCCGGCAGGCTTTGCCCGAGCCAGTCGATCAGGCGGTTATTGCCCATCCGCGACTGGGTTTTTTTGGTGTGGTCGACGAGCGTCTTGATCTTGCTTTGCTCGAAGGTCTGGCCAGGCAGCGCCCCGACTGGCAACTGGTGATTCTGGGGCCTGTCGTCAAGATCGACGAGGCCAGCCTGCCGAGGCTGCCCAACATCCATTACCTGGGCGGCAAGGCTTACAGTGAATTGCCCGCTTACCTGAGCGGATGGGATGTGGCCCTGATGCCCTTTGCCCGCAATGAAGCCACACGCTTCATCAGCCCGACCAAGACGCCTGAGTATCTCGCGGGTGGTTGCCCTGTAGTCAGTACGCCGATCCGCGATGTAGTGCGCACCTATGGCGCTTGCCCGGTGGTGCATATTGCCGAGGATGTGCCCGGTTTCGTCGCTGCCGTCGAAGCTGCGCTGATCCAGCGCCAGGACCGTGAGGCATTGTTTCGTCTGGCGGATCAGGCCCTGAACGGCATGAGCTGGGACACAACCTGGAACGCCATGATGGAGCACATTGCATGCCTGGCCTGACACTCGAACAGGCCCGGGAGCGTGCCGGGCAATTACAGGAGGGCGGCGCACCCTTCTACGACTATCTCATCGTCGGTGCCGGTTTTGCGGGTAGCGTGCTGGCCGAGCGTCTGGCTTGCGGGTTGGGCCTGAAGGTCTTGTTGATCGACCGTCGCGGGCACATCGGCGGTAATGCCTACGATCATCTGGACGAGGCCGGGATTCTGGTGCATCGCTATGGGCCGCATATCTTCCATACCAATGCCCAGCGGATCGTCGACTACCTGTCGCGCTTCACCGAATGGCGGCCTTATGAGCATCGGGTATTGGCTCAGGTGCGTGGGCAACAGGTGCCGCTACCGATAAACCTGACCACGCTCAATCGGCTCTATGACCTGGAGCTGGACGAGGCAGGTGCCGAGGCGTTTCTTGCCGAGCGCGCCGAAGCTGTCGAGCCGATACGTAGCGCCGAGGACGTGGTGGTCGGTCAGGTCGGGCGCGAGCTGTATGAGCTGTTCTTTCGTGGTTATACCCGCAAGCAGTGGGGGCTCGATCCGGCGCAGCTCGATCGTTCGGTCACGGCCCGTGTGCCAGCGCGGACCAACACCGATGACCGTTATTTCACTGACAGCTTTCAGATGATGCCTCAGCAGGGTTACACCGCCATGTTCGAGCGAATGCTGGATCATCCGGGTATCGACATTCTGCTGGATGTGGATTTCGCCGAGGTCGACCGGCTACTGCCCCGTGGCCATCTGGTTTATTGCGGGCCGGTGGACGAATACTTCAGCTATTCGCTTGGGCGTCTGCCTTACCGTTCCCTGCGTTTCGAGCACCGGACCCTGGAGCAGGAACACTTTCAAGACGTGGCCGTGGTCAACTATCCCGACGAGAACGTGCCCCATACCCGCATCACCGAGTACAAGCACCTGACCGGTCAGGAGCATGCGCAAACCAGTGTGACCTACGAATACCCCTGTGCTGAAGGTGATCCCTATTACCCGGTCCCGGCTCCAGAGAATGCCGAGTTGTATCAGCGCTACAAGGTGCTGGCCGAGTCCACCGAAGGCGTGACCTTCCTCGGGCGCTTAGGGACTTACAAGTACTACAACATGGATCAAGTGGTGGGGCAGGCGTTGGCGCTTTACCAACGTATTGCCCAGACCCGCGGCGCAACTGCCGAGGGCGCGTCCCATGAGTGGGCTTGAGCCATTCGCCAGTTTTCTCATGGGAGGTTTTGAATGCACCAGCAGCCGTAGAGGCGACGGGCGACGTCTGGACCTGATCGCCTCAACCGGGCATGACCGCTGGGCCGAGCAGGATTACAGCAGCCTTGCCGGGCACGGAATGCGCACGGTGCGCGACGGGGTGCGTTGGCACCTGATCGAGCCGCGCCCCGGCCATTATGACTTCAGCAGTCTGGATCAGCTGTTGCTGGCCGCCACGAGGGCCGGCACCCAGGTGATCTGGGATCTGGGGCACTACGGATATCCGGACGATCTGGATATCTGGCGACCGGTCTTCGTCGAGCGTTTCGCCCGCATGGCCCAGGCGGTGGCCAGGCGGGTACGCGAGTCCAGTGATGCCGTGCCGTTTTACTGCCCGATCAACGAGCCGTCTTTCTGGGCATGGGGCGGTGGCGAGGTCGGCTATTTCTATCCGCTGGGGCATCGGCGCGGCACTGAACTCAAACACCAGTTGGTGCGCGCCAGCATTGCAGCCATGACAGCCATTCGCGAGGTCGATTCACGGGCGCGTTTCATCCATGCCGACCCGCTGATTCATGTGCGCGCCATGCGTCAGCGGTCGGCTGATATCGAAGCGGCCGAGGTCTACCGCATGGCTCAGTACGAAAGCTGGGACCTGATCAGCGGCCGAAGCTGGCCGGGCCTGGGCGGTCAGGAGGATTTTCTGGATATCCTCGGTGTGAACTTCTATCCACATAACCAGTGGTACCTCGATGGACCGACGATCCGTCTTGGTGATCCGCACTTTCGGCCATTGGCTGGCATGCTGATGGAAGTACATGTCCGCTATGGTCGCCCGTTGGTGATCAGTGAAACCGGGACCGAAGGTATCGGGCGTGAATCGTGGCTGGATTACGTCGGCGAGCAGGCAATTCTTGCGCTGAGCAAAGGTGTCGACTTGCGCGGCCTGTGCCTGTACCCGGTGCTCGACTATCCCGGCTGGGATGACGACCGTCACTGCGACAGCGGTCTGCTTGGCTATGCCGATGCCAGTGGATTTCGTCCCGAAGACCCTCCGACCCGTGCTGCTCTGGCCCGGTTTGCGTTGCGGCTGGCCGAGGCCCAAGTGCGTATTGCCAAGAGGCCGCCAGCATGAACATCGCGCAAAGTGTGCCGCCCAACCCCAATCCCGGACGCTTTCTGTGGGGCTACGCCAGGCGTCGGCCATGGGCTTATGGCGGTATGGTCACGCTGGTGATTGCCGCCGCCAGTTGTGCGGTGGCCGTGCAGTACGGCATGAAGCTGCTGGTCGACAGTATGGGAGAAGAGGGAAATCGTTCCGGGGTCTGGTTCGCTTTCGGGTTGTTCATTTTTCTGATTGCCATCGAAAATCTGTTCTGGCGTCTGGGCGGCTGGCTGGGCTGTCGCACGGTGGTTGCCAGTTGCGCGGACATGCGGGTGGACCTGTTCAGCCATCTGACCGGACACCCGATGCGCTACTTTGCCGAGCACTACGCCGGAGCCCTGGGCAGCCGCATTTCGGCTACCGGCGCGGCGGCGGGGCAGATCTACAGTGCGCTGTTGTGGAAGATCATTCCGCCCTGCGTCGACTTTCTAGGGGCTGTGGTGCTGCTGGCCATGGTGCGTATCCAGATGGCTCTGGCACTGGTGGCTTTCGTGGTGCTGGTGGCGGCGATCATTACCTTCTTCGGTATTCGCGGGCGCAGTCGTCATCAGCTTTATGCGGCGCAGGCTGCCAGTGTGGGCGGTGAGCTTGTGGATCTGGTCAACAATGTCTGGACGATCAAGGCCTTCACGGCGCGGGAGCGGGAGCGCCTGCGTCTGGATGCGAAAATCCGCACGGAGGCGCGGGCTCAGAGTCGCAGCTGGATGTACGTGGAAAAGGCCCGGGTACTGCATGACCTGTGTCTGGCGAGCATGGCGGGAACCATGCTCGCCTGGTCCATTCTGCTCTGGACTCGCGGTGCAGTGAGCATTGGCGATGTGGTGATGGTCAGTGCTCTGACGTTTCGTATCCTGCATGGCTCACGCGATCTGGCGCTGGCCCTGGTCGAGACCAGCCAGCATCTGGGCGCTGTCGGCGACACATTGGCAGTGATCGCCAAACCCTATGACCTCAGCGACTCCGAGCTGGACTGGGCTGTGCCATCCGGCACCATCGAGTTGCAGGATGTCGGGTACGCCTATCCCGGTGCTCGCAAGGTGCTGTGTGGATTGAGCCTGCGCATCGAGCCCGGGCAGCGGGTTGGCATCGTCGGCCCGTCCGGCGCAGGCAAGACCACTCTGCTGGGGCTGTTGCAACGCCTGGATGACGTCAGTACGGGGAGCATTCGCATCGATGGCCGCGACCTTCGGCAGATCAGCCAGGACAGCCTGCGCCGACAGATAGCCGTAGTGCCTCAGGAGCCAACCCTGTTCAACCGCAGCATCTACGAAAACATTGCCTACGGCCGACCCGAGGCCACCCGCGAGGAAGTGATCGCCGCCGCTCGCAGTGCTTATTGTCACGAGTTCATCGACCAGTTGCTCCAAGGCTATGAAACCCTGGTGGGCGAGCGGGGCGTGATGCTTTCCGGTGGTCAGCGCCAGCGCCTGGGCATTGCACGGGCCTTCCTCAAGAACGCTCCGATCCTGTTGCTCGACGAAGCCACTGCTGCTCTGGATTCAAGCTCCGAAGCCATCATCCAGTCGGCGCTCGGCAGCCTGATGCGCGGTCGAACGGTACTGGCCATCGCCCATCGGCTCACCACCCTCAGTGCGTTTGACAGGGTGCTGGTGATGCAACAAGGCTGCATCGTCGAAGACGGCCCGCCCGGGCGGCTGCGTAGCGCGGGCGGACTGTTCCAGACATTCTGGCAGGCTCAGGAAATGGGCCGCCAGGATTGATGGGGCTCAAGGTGAAATCGGATCGCTGGCTGGGAAGGTTTCCTCGATGGCATGATCGATCTTCTCCTCGCTCGGCTCCTCTGGCTCGTTCTGAGTGGGGTCGTTGTCCAGATCGCCTTCGGTTCCGGATTGATCTGGCGTGCTTGGGGTGTTGGGCAGGGACGTGTTCATCGGTTCACCTCGGGTTGGGTTCTACCTGAGTTGAGGAAGGTGCCGGGAGGAATGTTCAGTAGGATTGAAGCGGGGCGGACGGACGGGGCCGACTTCATCGGTGTCGCTGATAGTGACTATCAGAAACCAGAGATTTTATTCCCTGTAATAAATATGGAAAATGCGCGCATTGGACATACGGCTCGATGAGCCGTTTTTTTATTTCAGGATCTTCACATGCGCCTTTTGACTGTTCCGGCCATTGCCGTCGTTTTTGCGTTGTTGAATGGCTGCGCTTCTGCACCGAATCAACCGACGCTTGTCTTGCAAACCAGTAAGGCTCCCGATGAATACGTGCAGTGTGTAATGCCCAAACTGCAAGAACATTCATTGAACCCGGTGTTGTCGCAATCTCAGCGGCACTACAGGATTGTCGTCTCCAGCCCGGTCGCGGCTGACAACGTCATTGAGGCCTACAAGGCTCCGGCAGGCGGAAAAGTGTTTTTGTATGAGCGCCAGTTATTGGCATCGACGCTCACTACCTCCCGATTCGAGCGAGCGGCGCAGGAGTGTTTGTAAGTAGCCGGTAGTATATTGAGCGATTTCCAGTTGCTCGTTGGAGCCGATCATTTTGAATGTGCTTTTTATCTGCGGTAAAAACCGACTGCGCAGCCCGACCGCCGAGCATGTATTTGCACAGTGGCCGGGCGTGGAAACCGCGTCGGCGGGTGTTGGCAGGGATGCTGATATCCCAATGGATACCGAGTCTCTGGAATGGGCTGATGTAGTGTTTGTCATGGAGCCTGCGCACCGCAGAAAACTGGCAGCCCGATTCCGCAAGGTATTGGCTGACAAACGCATCGTATGCCTGGATATTCCTGACGATTTTGAATACATGAGCCCGGATCTGATCACGATACTGCGGACACGTGTCGAGCCATATCTACCTGCCGTTAATCCAGGTTAGCCGAGATAAGAAGCGCCAGCATTCCACATAAACCCCATTTAATTCATGATGTTGCGTTTTTTGATGAGAGCGGCGGCATGAAGGTATGACTCGATGTTCGAGCTGACAAGTTATCTGGGGCTTTTTGCCGTGGCGTTTGGCGCTGCCACGCTGTTACCGCTGCAATCCGAAGCCGTGCTGGTCGGCATGCTGCTTTCGGAGCGCTATACGACGATTCTGCTCTTGCTGGTTGCCACGTCAGGCAATGTTCTGGGCTCAGCCGTGAACTGGTATCTGGGCCGCTCTATCGAGCGCTTTCGGCATCGGCGCTGGTTTCCGGTCAGCGAGCGCCATCTGGACAAGGCCCAGCACACTTACAAGCGCTACGGACGCTGGGCGCTGTTGTTCAGTTGGGTGCCGATCATCGGCGACCCCATCACCATGATCGCGGGCGTCATGCGCGAGCCGTTCTGGAGTTTTCTGCTTATCGTCACGCTTGCCAAAGGGCTGCGTTATCTGGTGCTGACAGCGATTACTCTCGGGTGGATGGCCTAAAGGGCCAGAACTGATGATCTGCATGGCGAGCCAGATCATCATGGCGGCTCAACCCTCAACAGCATCTGGAATCCTGGCAATCACCTTGATCTCGAAATCAAAGCCATAAAGCCAGGTGACGCCCACTGCCGTCAGTGTCGGGTACGGTGCCTGGCCCCAGAACTCAGGGAACACCGTCCAGATTTTCTCGAACTTCGATTCGGGGTCGACCATGAAGACGGTGACATCGACTACGTCATCGAAGGTGCAACCCGCCTCCTTAAGGATGGCATTCAGATTGCTGAAGGCTGTCCTGACCTGTATCACCAGATCCTGCTCTGGCGAGCCATCCTCCTTGCTGCCGACCTGACCGGAAACGAACAGAAAGCCATTGGAACGGATCGCGGGCGAATAGCGATTGCGCTCGTAAAGTTCGAGGCGTCCGGCGGGGAAAACTGCATCACGCTTTGTCATGGTTGATCTCCATCGAGGCAGGTCAAGGCGACCCGTCATTAACGATGGGAGAACTCTAAGAGCTTGTATCCGGGCGATAAACGAGCAACTGTAGCCAGCACTGTTTGTAAAATCCAAACAATCCAGCCGTTATCCGGAGTAGAAATGGACCGTTTCGATGCGATGCAGGCTTTTGCGCGGGTGGTAGAGGCGGGGAGTTTTACCAAAGCAGCCGAAACCCTGCACATGAGCAAGACCACTGTGACGCAACTGGTGCAGCAACTGGAGGCCCGCTTGCGGATCAAGTTGCTCAACCGAACGACGCGCAAGGTCAATGTCACGGCTGATGGCGCGGCTTATTACGAGCGCGTTGTCAGGCTGCTGGCTGACCTGGACGATGCCGAGACCAGCCTGTCCAGCGCTTCGGCCTTGCCCAGAGGGCGGCTGCGGGTGGATGTGCCCAGCCCGTTTGCCAGCACGATTCTGATGCCGGCCCTGCCTGAGTTTCATGCGCGATACCCGGATATCCAGATCGATATGGGCGTCAGCGACCGTATCGTGGATGTGATCGGCGAGAATGTGGATTGCGTGGTTCGCGGTGGCGAGTTGACTGACCAGTCCCTGATGGCCCGGCGTGTGGGTGATCTCAGGCTTGGGGTGTATGCGGCACCGAGTTACCTGGAAAGGGTCGGCACACCTGCGCATCCGCGAGAGCTGGAAGATTCCCACCACCGCATCGTCGGTTTCCTGTGGGCGCGTACCGGCAAGGCCTTGCCTTATGCCATGCACCGCGAGGGTGAAAGCCTTCACGTCCACGGGCGTTACGTGCTGGCGGTGGACGATGGCAATGCCTACCTCGCCGCAGGCCTGGCTGGTATGGGTGTTCTGTGGGTGCCGGATTACATGGCCAAAAACCATCTGGAGCGGGGTGATCTGGTGCCGCTGTTCAAGGATTGGCGCATGGATTCGATGCCGATGTACGTGGCATTTCCGCCCAACCGGCATATCAGCCTCAAGCTTCGGGTATTTATCGATTGGGTTGCTGAACTGATGACGCAACATGCGCCGGTCATTGACCGGCGCGGAGTCTGAATCAGGCCGTCACTGGCTGCGATCCCTGACGGCTGCGAGCCATCTGGAAACAACCTCCATTTCCTCATCGCTGAATGCCTGGGTCAGTTTTTCATTCAGCGGTGCCAGTTCCGATGTGGCCTGCAAGGTCGCTGTCCGGCCTGCATCCGTCAGCCACAAACGAAAGCTGCGCTTGTCATGTTCATCGACGCGGCGCTCGATCAGCCCTGACCTGACCATCCGGTCGGCCAGCCCGGTCATGGCGGAAGGCGCGATATCCAGCGCCAGCGCGACTTCGCCGCTGAGGGCGCCATCCTGCCCATTGAGTACAAAGAGTGCGCCAGCCTGAGTGGCGCTGATGCCGGCGCGATTCGAGATATGCCGCTCGATGTATCGGGACAGGCTTTTTTGAGCAGCATTCAATAAATAGACGTAGCGACGGTCATGCGCCATTTGGATTACCCGGTAACTGAGCTTCCAGCCATCTTGCCACTACGGGCCATAGGGTGTCGGCATGTTGTTGGCGGAAAAAGCCCAGGTGCCCGATGGTCGAACCGTGACTGTCCGCCGGAGCAAACTGACGTCGCTCTACAGCACAGCCGGTCAGATGCTCTGTCATCAGGTCGATGGCTTCGGCGGGTGCCCATGGATCGTCATCGACGCCTATGGCCAGCACCGGCAGTGTGGGCCTGGCAAAACGGGCAGTGGCATTGACTGTTGGGTCGTCAAAAAAGTACTGGCGAAGGCTTGTCCAGCGTGACCACTCGCGCATGACATCGGCTGGCAGGTCTTCACCAATTCCCAGCCTGCGCCCCGGAAAATAGCCCAGGAATTTGGCGCTGAGCGGGCCAAGGACTTTGAGCAGAATCGCCACTTTCAAGCGTTCCTGCCAGGGACTTATGAATCGCAGACAGCCCGCATGGGCGCATAGAGTCACTGCCGCGCTGAGCTTGTTGCTGCTCTCGCATAACCCGATGGCATGCCCGCCGAAGCTATGGCCTATCGCAAGGTGAGCAACCCCCTTGTACTGCCCGGACACCCAGTGGGTGACGGCTTCGACATCGTTGTCAGCCCACGAAACAAAACCCGCCTGAACGGTTTTCGGATGAGGACCTTTCCTGCTGACACCCCGATAGTTGTAGGTGATGACGGTAAAGCCATTGGCGACCAGATACTGGGCGAACGGCAAGTACATGCGCTCGGTGACGCCCGTCGCCGGGTTTATCTGAACCACTGCTTTCACAGGTCCTGCGCCGGTATGGGTCGTGACCTCGACGCTGTGACCATTGGTGCAGGTGATCGAATGGGTTGTCGTTCGCATGGGAGTTATTTCGTATGTGAAGTAAATTATTTAACATACGAAATAAATAGCGGCAAGCATTTTCCACGACGATTGGAGAGTTTGGAAAAACGCACAGCCAATAAAAAACCCCATCACAAGGATGGGGTTCTTTTAACGCTGTGTTTCGTGCTTACGCTTGAACGACCGGGATATTGGCGTTCGCAGCGGCTTCGCGGAACTCGGCGATCTGATCGAAGCTCAGGTAGCGGTATACGTCCGCTGCCATGGTGTCGATCTGGTTCGCGTAGCTCATGTACTCCTCGACGGTCGGCAGGCGACCCAGGATCGAAGCGACGGACGCCAGCTCGGCCGAAGCCAGGTAGACGTTTGCGCCGTCACCCAGACGGTTCGGGAAGTTACGGGTCGAAGTCGAAACCACGGTGGAGTTCGGTTCAACGCGAGCCTGGTTACCCATGCACAGCGAGCAGCCTGGCATTTCCATGCGCGCGCCAGCCTTGCCGTAGATGCCGTAGTAGCCTTCTTCGGTCAACTGGTGAGCGTCCATCTTGGTCGGAGGCGACAGCCACAGGCGAGTCGGCAACTGGCCTTTGACCTGATCCAGCAACTTGCCCGCAGCGCGGAAGTGGCCGATGTTGGTCATGCAGGAACCGATGAACACTTCGTCGATCTTCTCGCCCTGTACCGAAGACAGCAGGCGTGCGTCGTCCGGGTCGTTCGGCGCGCAGAGCACAGGCTCCTTGACGTCGGCCAGGTCGATTTCGATGATTTCGGCGTATTCGGCGTCCTTGTCGGCTTCCAGCAGTTGCGGGTCGGCAATCCAGGCTTCCATCGCCTTGGCGCGGCGTTCCAGAGTGCGTGGATCACCGTAGCCTTGCTCGATCATCCAGCGCAGCAGGGTGATGTTGGAGTTCAGGTACTCGATGATCGGCTCTTTTGCCAGCTTGATGGTGCAACCGGCAGCCGAACGTTCGGCCGAAGCGTCGGACAGCTCGAAAGCCTGTTCGATGCTGAGGTTTTCCAGACCTTCGATTTCCAGGATACGGCCAGAGAAGGCGTTCTTCTTGCCTTTCTTCTCTACGGTCAGCAGGCCAGCCTGGATCGCGTAGTAAGGAATGGCGTGAACCAGGTCGCGCAGGGTGATGCCAGGTTGCAGCTTGCCCTTGAAGCGGACCAGGATCGACTCAGGCATGTCCAGCGGCATGACGCCGGTGGCTGCGGCGAAGGCAACCAGACCGGAACCGGCCGGGAAGGAGATACCGATCGGGAAGCGGGTGTGGGAGTCGCCACCGGTGCCGACGGTGTCCGGCAGCAGCATGCGGTTCAGCCAGCTATGGATGATGCCGTCGCCTGGACGCAGGGAAACACCGCCACGGGTCATGATGAAATCAGGCAGCGTGTGGTGAGTCTTGACGTCGATCGGCTTTGGATAAGCTGCGGTGTGGCAGAAGGACTGCATGACCAGATCGGTGGAGAAGCCCAGGCAAGCCAGGTCTTTCAGCTCGTCGCGGGTCATCGGGCCAGTGGTGTCCTGGGAACCGACGGTAGTCATCTTCGGTTCGCAGTAGGTGCCCGGACGGATACCTTCCACGCCGCATGCCTTGCCGACCATTTTCTGCGCCAGGGTGAAACCCTTGGTGCTGGCAGCCGGCTGATCCGGAGTCTTGAACAGATCCGATGGTGGCAGACCCAGCTCGGCGCGTGCCTTGCCGGTCAGACCACGACCGATGATCAGGGGAATACGGCCACCGGCACGCACTTCGTCGAGCAGGACCGGAGTCTTCATCTCGAAGGTGGTCAGGACTTCGTCGCTGTTGTGCTTGGTGACTTTGCCTTCATGCGGGTACAGGTCGATCACGTCGCCCATGTGCATGTTGGAAACGTCGAATTCGATTGGCAGTGCGCCAGCATCTTCCATGGTGTTGTAGAAGATCGGGGCGATCTTGCTGCCGAAGCAGAAACCACCGGCACGCTTGTTCGGGACATAAGGAACGTCGTCGCCGAAGAACCACAGAACCGAGTTGGTTGCCGATTTACGCGAGGAACCGGTACCGACCACGTCACCGACGTAGGCGATAGGGAAACCCTGGCCGCGCATTTCTTCGATCTGCTTCATCGGACCGATGGAGCCTTGCACGTCAGGAACGATGCCTTCACGGGCCATTTTCAGCATGGCCAGGGCGTGCAGCGGGATATCCGGACGGGACCAGGCATCAGGTGCCGGGGACAGGTCGTCGGTGTTGGTTTCGCCGGTGACCTTGAAGACGCGCAGGCTGATCTTGTCAGCCAGTACAGGGCGCTTCTTGAACCACTCGCCGTCAGCCCAGGATTGCAGGACTGCCTGAGCGTGCGCATTGCCGCTCTTGGCTTTTTCAGCAACGTCGTGGAAGGCGTCGAACATCAGCAGCGTGTGCTTGAGCTGTTCGGCAGCGACCGGTGCCAGCTCTGCATCGTCGAGCAGGGCAACCAGAGTAACGATGTTGTAGCCACCTTGCATGGTGCCCAACAGTTCGGTAGCGCGTTTTTTGTCGATCAGCGGGGAAGTGGCTTCGCCCTTGGCCAGAGCAGACAGGAAGCCGGCCTTGACGTAGGCCGCTTCGTCCACGCCCGGTGGAATGCGATTGGTGATCAGATCGACAAGAAAGTCTTCTTCGCCAGCGGGGGGATTCTTCAGCAACTCAATAAGGGCTGCGGTTTGTTCGGCGTTAAGCGGCTGGGGCACGATACCCTGGGCGGCACGCTCTTCGATGTGTTTGCGGTAGGCTTCAAGCACAGTATTACCCTCATCAGTGGTCCCAAATGGGTGTCCGGGACGCTCATCCAGAAATTGTCCGCACCCACGCAAGGCTTTCGAGCCTTGTTGGCAGGGTATCGGCAATTCCTTACGAAGCTGTTTTCAAAGTTTTACGCCTGCAGGACGGGGGGAGTGTAGGTCGACATGGCCATTCGTGATGAGGGAACGGCCTGCCGACACCGGACTGCGGGATTAACTTGACTGTGCTCGTGACGCTTTGAAAACAGCTTCTAACGGACATTGGCGCCATCTAAGGCCCGATGATTCTACGGCAAAACTTCGTTAAAGGTAAGTTAGACCCTACATCTTCGGGGGTGACCCTTGTTAGACAAAGGGCTAACATGCCTTCTCGTTTCGCCTGCCCTTGTCCTGCCAGCCATGCCTGATCAAATCATCAAAACGCCTTGTGTCGGCCTTTGCTCCACTGTTTACGGGGACCTGGTGTGCCGTGGCTGCAAGCGTTTCCATCATGAAGTGGTCCACTGGAACGGCTATAACGAAGACGAGAAAAGAGCGGTCTGGCTGCGCCTGGAGCAATTGCTGGTTCAGGTGATGGCGGCCAAGCTCGAAATTTTCGATGTCGAGAAGCTGCGCATGCAGCTCGTCCAGCGCAAGATCCGCTTTGTGGCGCATCAGTCCGAATATTGCTGGGCCTATCAATTGATCGCTCGCGGTGCGCGGGTCATCAATCAGGTCGAGGCCTATGGCTTCGTGCTGCTGCCGGAGTTCCGCGACTGGGCGCTGCCTGAGTTGCGTGATGCCATCGACCGTGAGTTTTTCCTGCTGTCCGAAGCCCATTACCAGCGATATATCGCGCCGGGTTTCCTTAAGGATGCGCTCGGTTTGTAGGAGTAATGCCGACCTTGAGAGGCTGATTTCAAAAGTCGGGTGGCTGAAATCAAAATCCGTGAGAGGGGCCTTGACCGCGACAGCCCGGTTTCAGGCGCTGAAAATGTGTTGCCTGTCAGCAGGTCGTCGCGGCCAAGGCCCCTCCCACAGGTGACATGTATGCCTTGACTGATCGGCATCAGTTTGTAGGCGTTCATTCGCTACGCATCAAACATCTCCTCCAGATGCCGGATGATTTCCTCGGTCTTGAGAACCAGCACATCACTTTCCAGCGAGTCGAGTACCACTTCGGCGGTGTTGCCGATCAGTGCGCCTGAAAGACCGGTACGCGCCACGGTGCCGATGATGGTGACCACTGCGTCGAGCTGGTTGGCCGTAAAGGGAATCAGCACATCAGCCGGACCTTCTGCGATATGCAGGTGGGTGTCGTCGATATCGAATTCCGTCTGGAACGCCTGGCATTGCTCTCGATAGCGGGTTTCGATGCTTTCCTTGAGCTGGTAGATCGGGTCGGCAGCCGACAGCATGGGCGACGGATGGGCGGTTATGACGTGCAAGTGCCCCTTGGCCAGTGCTGCAATGTCATAGCCGTGATCGACGATGCTGTAATGCAGCGTCTTGTGTTCTCCATCCGCATTGCCGACATCCACAGCCGCGAGAATCACGCCGCCTGTCCAGGGCCGTGACGTCTTGACCATCAACACCGGGCTTGGGCAGTAGCGCAGCAGTTTCCAGTCGTCGGGAGTGAGCAGGGCCTTTTTCAGCGGGTTGTCCGGCAGGTGCTGCTTTATGACCAGGCCGCAGCCCTCGGTTTGCTGCACCTTGCAGATGGTCTTGTGGGTGGACTCTTCCCAGTGCTGTTCCGCGCTGGCGGTGAAGCCTTCTTCCTGAAGGTTTCTTTTCAGCTCGTTGAGTTGTTGCGTATGGGGATGATCCTTGTCACAGATCAGCAGGTGCAGATGAGCCTGAGTGACCCCGGCAATCAGTTTCGCGCGCTTTAGGGCCAGGCTATCGGCGTGGTTGGGATCGATGACCACCAGGATGCTGCGAATAGACTGCATGGGGTTAACCTCCACAAGGCAAATTGTGTTCCACAACTATAGTTGCAGCGCATCGGGTCGTCGCTTGATCTGGATCACTGCATTTCTATCGCCGCAGACGCACGCCCCTCGTATAATGCGCGGCCTTGCAAACCCGCTATCTGTGAGCTTATGTACCCGATCCCTGAAATCGAAGCCTTCCTGCTTTGCCGCACGCCCGACAGTTGGGTTCAGGCCGCTTTGCGCAATCTGGACATTCTGTTGATCGATCATGCGAACAACGAGAAAAAGGCGGCCGGGGCGGCGTTTCAGTTCATGTTCCAGTACAACGACAAGTTCGACCTGCTGAGCAAGATGTCGCGGCTGGCCCGTGAAGAGCTGCGGCATTTCGAGCAGGTGCTGAGCATTATCCGCAAGCGCGAAATCCCGATGGCCAACGTCAGTTCGGCGCGTTATGCGGGGGCATTGCGCAAGCTGGTGCGCAACCACAATCCCTACCGGCTGACCGACGCCCTGATTGTGGGGGCCATCGTCGAAGCCCGCTCCTGCGAGCGTTTCGCTGCGCTGGTGCCGCATCTGGACGAAGAGCTTGCCAAGTTCTACGGCGGGCTGTTGAAGTCCGAGGCCCGGCATTTTCAGGACTACTTGAAGCTGGCCTATACCTATGGCGATAAAGCCGATGTTGACGCCAAGATCGAAGAGATTCGCCATGCCGAGCGTGAATTGATCGAAAGTCCCGACGAGGAATTCCGCTTCCATAGCGGTGTGCCTGCCGCGGCCTGAGTTATCACTGGCTTCATAAAAAAACGACCGCCTTGCCAGCGGTCGTTTTTTTATGAAGATATTGTTAGCCAGCTAACAAATGTTTTGACATTAGCTGTCTAGGCAGTAATATCGCCACATTACTGCCTAAGCAGCTTTTATGGTGAATCATTGAAACATTTCACGTCCGAGAATTTCGATTCCAGCCTGATGGGGCTGTTGGTCGGTCGCACCAATGCTCTCAAGGACCGCATGCTGGACAAGTATTTGCTGCCTTATGACGTCACCTTTTCGCAGTTCAAGGTGCTGATCATCATTTCCCAGTTCGCCCTCGATACCCCTGTCGAATTGTGTCGGCACCTGTCCCTCGACAGCGGTTCCATGACTCGCATGCTTGATCGTCTGGAGCAGAAGGAGTTGATCGTGCGCACCCGTTCGGCAGCCGACCGACGCCAGGTGCATGTGGCCTTGACCGAGCAGGGGCAGAAACTTTCGGACCTGCTGCCGCAGATCGGTGCTGACGCGATGAACGACACATTTGCCGTTCTGGACAAGGAAGAAGTCGAAACCCTGCAAAGAATTCTGACCAAGGTGCTGGTGGCCGCCGACGACCACATCACCCTCACGCGCCTGAGCTTCAAGTCCACAGGGGCGAAATGAACGGCCCCGGTAAAACCTCGATATCCCGCAATTACTGCTTCACCGACTACAGGTAATCGTCATGGCTACTGCCGCTACTGAAAAACCATCTGCCAGCTCGCCGCAAGACACGAATCCGGGCAAGCGCAAATTCATGCTGCTGGTGCTCGCCCTGATCGTCATCCTTGGCGGTGCGGCTGTCTGGGCCTGGCATGAGTTTTATGGCCGCTGGAGCGAAAGTACCGATGACGCCTATGTGAATGGCAACGTCGTCGAAATCACGCCGCTGACCACCGGTACGGTCATCAGCATCGGCGCCGATGACGGTGATCTGGTTCGCGAAGGCCAGGTCCTGATCAAATTCGACCCCAGCGATGCCGAAGTCAGCCTGCAAAGTGCTGAAGCCAACCTGGCCAAGGTCGTGCGCCAGGTGCGCGGGCTCTACAGCAATGTCGATGGCATGAAGGCGCAACTGGCCGCGCAACGTGCCGAAGTACAGAAGGCTCAGGACAACTACAACCGTCGCCGTAGCCTGGCCGTAAGTGGGGCGATCTCCCAGGAAGAGCTGTCCCACGCCAAGGATGACCTGACCAGCGCGCAGAGCTCCTTGAACAATATCCAGCAACAACTGGCCAGTAGCGTCGCGCTGGTGGACGACACGGTGGTTTCTTCTCACCCGGACGTAAAAGCTGCCGCTGCGCAATTGCGTCAGGCGTATCTGGCCGATGCCCGTACTACGGTTGTGTCGCCGGTGACCGGTTATGTGGCCAAACGTACCGTGCAACTGGGCCAGCGGATTCAGCCGGGCACTGCAACCATGGCGGTGATTCCGCTGGATCAGCTGTGGATCGACGCGAATTTCAAAGAGACGCAACTGGGCAACATGCGCATTGGCCAGCCGGTGGAGATCACCTCGGACCTGTACGGCAGCCATGTGAAATACAGCGGCACTATCGACAGCCTGGGTGCCGGGACCGGGAGTGCCTTCGCTCTGTTGCCGGCTCAGAACGCGACCGGTAACTGGATCAAGATCGTTCAGCGTGTGCCGGTGCGGATTCACATCAACCCCGATGAGCTGGCGAAAAACCCGCTGCGGATCGGCCTGTCGACCACGGTCGATGTCAATCTGCATGACCAGAGCGGTCCGGTACTGGCCCAGCAGCCGCCGAAGAAAGCGAGCTTCAGCACCAATATCTACGCCGAACAACTGGCCGATGCCGACGCGATGATTGCGCGTCTGATCCATGACAACAGTGCAGCCAGTAGCAAAGCGACTGCCCAGCGCTGATCCGCCAATCCGCAAGCCCCGTCCTTCGGGTCGGGGCACCGTCTCAGTTTCCAAGGATTTGCGATGAGCAACAACACCCCGGCCTCATTTACGCCGCCCAGCCTGCTGATGTGTACCATCGGCCTGTCGCTGGCGACCTTCATGCAGGTCCTCGATACCACTATTGCCAACGTCGCCTTGCCGACCATTTCCGGAAACCTGGGTGTGAGTTCGGAGCAGGGGACCTGGGTTATCACCTCGTTTGCCGTCAGCAACGCGATTGCCTTGCCGCTGACCGGCTGGCTCAGCCGCCGTTTCGGTGAGGTCAAGCTGTTCCTGTGGGCAACCCTGCTGTTCGTGCTGGCTTCGTTCCTGTGCGGGATTTCCCAGTCGATGCCCGAACTGGTCGGCTTCCGGGTGCTGCAAGGTGTGGTGGCCGGGCCGCTTTATCCCATGACACAGACCTTGTTGATTGCGGTTTACCCGCCGGCCAAAAGGGGGATGGCGCTGGCGCTGCTGGCCATGGTCACGGTGGTCGCGCCGATTGCCGGGCCGATTCTGGGCGGCTGGATCACCGACAGTTACAGTTGGCCGTGGATTTTCTTCATCAATGTCCCCATTGGCCTGTTTGCGGCCTGGGTGGTGCGTACGCAAATGGCCAAGCGCCCGGTGAGCACCAGTCGTCAGCCGATGGATTACGTCGGGCTGCTGACCCTGATCATTGGTGTCGGGGCATTGCAGGTCGTCCTGGACAAGGGCAACGACATGGACTGGTTCGAGTCGAACTTCATCGTGATCGGTTCGGTGATCTCCATTGTGGCGTTGTCGGTGTTCGTGATCTGGGAAATGACCGACAAGCATCCCATCGTCAACTTGCGGCTGTTTGCCTATCGCAACTTCCGGATCGGCACTCTGGTGCTGGTCGGTGGATACTCCGGCTTCTTCGGGATCAACCTGCTGCTGCCACAATGGTTGCAGACCCAGATGGGCTACACCGCGACATGGGCCGGGCTGGCTGTGGCGCCTATCGGTATCCTGCCGGTATTGATGTCGCCCTTCGTCGGTAAATACGCCAACAGGTTCGACCTGCGCTTGCTGGCCGGTCTGGCATTCCTGGCCATGGGCTTGAGCTGCTTCATGCGGGCAGGGTTTACCAACGAGGTGGATTTCGAGCATGTGGCGCTGGTGCAGTTGTTCATGGGTATTGGTGTGGCGCTGTTCTTCATGCCGACCTTGAGCATCCTGCTATCGGACTTGCCGCCCCATCAGATCGCCGATGGCTCCGGGCTTGCGACATTCCTCAGGACTCTGGGCGGCAGCTTTGCGGCATCCCTCACGACCTGGATATGGATTCGCCGCGCCGATCAGCATCACGCCTACCTGAGTGAAAACATCAGCACCTTCGACCCGGCCACCCGTGACGCGCTCAACAGTTTGGGAGGCGCGAGCCCGCAGGCTTATGCGCAACTGGAACAGACCCTCAACAGCCAGGCTTACATGATGTCCACGGTGGATTATTTCTACATGCTGGGCTGGGTGTTTGCGGGGTTGATTCTGCTGGTCTGGCTGGCCAAACCGCCGTTTGTCGCCAAGGCCGGGCCGGGCGGTCATTAAATAGCCTGGTCGGACACGGTCCTATGGGAGCGACCTTGGTCGCGAAGAGGGCCTGGAGGGTGATGAGTTTTCACATTTACCGGCCCCGTCGCGAGCAAGCTCCCTCCCACTGAGCAGATTCAGTTCAGCAGTGTCATCTGCTCAGGCGGGAAGTCGAAGGCGTTCAGGGAGAAGCCCTGTTCGTCCACCTGCAAGGCCCAGCCCTGACGGTCCCAGTCGCCCAATACGATGCGTTGCGCTGTCTGGTCGCCTATCTGTAGCTTGTGAATGGCCGGGCGATGGGTGTGTCCGTGAATCAGTGTGCGGACGCCATATTGCTCCATCACCTGGGGAATGAACTCGGGTGTGACATCAACGATGTCATTGGCTTTCATGCGGGTTTTCACACGGCTTTCATTGCGCAGTTTGCGCGCCAGCTTGTGGCGGGTATTCAACGGCAGGTGCCGCAATATCCACAAGGTCAGCGGGTTGCGCAGGTAGCGGCGCATCTTTATATAGCCTTCGTCGCGGGTACACAGGCTGTCGCCATGCATCAACAGCACCGGCTCACCGTTTAGCGCAACCACGCTCGGGTCGTTCAGGAAGGTGCAGCCAGCCGCCTTGCAGAACGCCTTGCCGATCATGAAGTCCCGGTTGCCGTGCATCAGGAAAACCTGAGTGCCGCTGTCGCTCAGTTCGCGCAGGGCCTGACAGATCGAACTCTGGAACGGCGACATTGCATCGTCGCCGACCCAGACCTCGAAGAAGTCCCCGAGGATATACAACGCCTTGGCCTGGCGTGCCCGGCCAGAGAGTAGATCCAGAAACGCCCGGGTAATATCCGGGCGCTTTTCCTCAAGATGCAGGTCGGAGATCAGCAGTATCACTCAACGATCTCTGCTTTCTCGATGATGACGTCTTCGGACGGTACGTCCTGGTGGCCGGATTTGCTGGTGGTTGAAACGCCTTTGATCTTGTCGACCACTTCGCTGCCTTCGATCACTTCACCGAACACGGCATAGCCCCAGCCTTGAACGGTCGGTGCGCTGTGGTTCAGGAAGCTGTTGTCAGCCACGTTGATGAAGAACTGGGCGGATGCCGAATGCGGCTCCATGGTACGGGCCATGGCAACGCTGTACTTCTTGTTCGGCAGGCCGTTGTTGGCTTCGTTCTGAATGCTTGGGCGCTTGTCTTTCTTCTCTTTCATGCCCGGCTCGAAACCGCCGCCCTGGATCATGAAGTTAGGGATGACACGGTGAAAAATAGTGTTGCTGTAATGGCCAGCGTTAACGTATTCGATAAAGTTGGCAACGGTGACCGGAGCCTTCTCTGCGTTCAGTTGCAGAACGATATCGCCGTGGTTGGTGGTCAATTTTACTTTGGACATGCTTACTCGCTCTCTTGGCATTCGTGAATGGGCGCGGTATTACCCTGACGTGCAGTTTACAGGGGTGGTTACATATTTCAGGTATTTTGCTGCTTTTATCACCCTCAAATGCGCACTCTGTTGTCAGGGGCTTGACAGCTTCGGCTATGATAAGCGCTTTGATTTAGTCGGCCTACCCTGGCCGCGCACTTGTATGTCCAAGGATCCTATGAGCAAGCCCACTCCAGAACCCGCTGCGAATTCAAAGGCAGGCCCTGTCGTCCCTACCAATTTCCTGCGTCCGATCGTGCAGGCAGACCTGGATTCAGGCAAGCACACCCAAATCGTGACCCGCTTTCCGCCGGAGCCTAACGGCTATCTGCATATCGGTCATGCCAAGTCGATCTGTGTGAACTTTGGCCTGGCCAACGAGTTCGGTGGCGCGACGCACCTGCGTTTCGACGACACCAACCCGGCCAAGGAAGACCAGGAATACATCGACGCCATCATGAGTGACGTCAAGTGGCTGGGCTTCGAGTGGGCGGGCGAAGTGCGCTATGCCTCGCAGTATTTCGACCAGTTGCACGACTGGGCTGTAGAGCTGATCAAGTCGGGCAAGGCCTATGTCGACGACCTGACCCCCGAGCAGGCCCGCGAGTACCGTGGCAGCCTGACCGAGCCTGGCAAGAACAGCCCGTTCCGTGAGCGCAGCGTCGAGGAAAACCTGGACCTGTTCGCCCGCATGAAAGCCGGTGAGTACGAAGACGGCGCTCGTGTGCTGCGTGCCAAGATCGACATGGCTTCGCCGAACATGAACCTGCGCGACCCGATCCTGTACCGCATTCGTCATGCTCATCACCACCAGACCGGCGACAAGTGGTGCATCTACCCCAACTATGACTTCACCCATGGTCAGTCCGATGCCATCGAAGGCATCACTCACTCGATCTGCACCCTGGAATTCGAAGGCCATCGTCCGCTGTATGACTGGTTCCTGGACAACCTGCCGGTGCCGTGCAAGCCACGTCAGTACGAATTTTCGCGTCTGAACCTGAGCTACACCGTCACCAGCAAGCGCAAGCTCAAGCAACTGGTCGATGAAAAGCACGTCAGTGGCTGGGACGATCCGCGCATGTCGACCCTGTCGGGCTTCCGTCGTCGTGGCTACACGCCGGCTTCGATCCGTAACTTCTGCGAAATGGTCGGTACCAACCGCTCCGACGGCGTGGTTGACTTCGCGATGCTGGAATTCAGCATCCGTGACGATCTGGACCGCAACGCGCCACGCGCCATGTGCGTGCTGCGCCCGTTGAAAGTCGTGATCACCAACTACCCGGAAGGTCAGGTCGAGAAGCTTGAATTGCCACGTCACCCCAAGGAAGACCTGGGCGTGCGCGAGCTGCCGTTCGCCCGCGAGATCTACATCGATCGCGACGATTACATGGAAGAGCCGCCAAAAGGCTACAAGCGCCTGGAGCCAGCCGGTGAAGTGCGCCTGCGCGGCAGCTATGTGATCCGTGCCGACGAAGCCATCAAGGACGCCGACGGCAATATCGTCGAGCTGCGTTGCTCCTACGACCCTGACACCCTGGGCAAGAACCCTGAAGGGCGCAAGGTCAAGGGCGTGATTCACTGGGTTCCGGCGGACGCGAGCGTCGAGTGCGAAGTGCGTCTGTATGACCGCCTGTTCCGCTCCCCGACGCCTGACAAGGCCGAAGATGGCGCCACTTTCCTGGAGAACATCAATCCGGATTCACTGCAAGTACTGACGGGTTGTCGTGCTGAACCTTCATTGGGGCAAGCGCAACCGGAAGACCGTTTCCAGTTCGAACGCGAAGGCTATTTCTGCGCGGACATCAAGGACTCGAAGCCAGGTCGCCCGGTATTCAACCGCACAGTGACATTGCGGGATTCCTGGAGCTGAGGTTAGGACAGTGCTTTCAATCTACAACACGCTCACCAAGAGCAAAGAAGTCTTCAAGCCGCTGGATGGCAACAAGGTGCGGATGTACGTGTGCGGGATGACCGTGTACGACTTCTGCCACCTTGGCCATGGCCGCAGCATGGTGGCCTTCGATCTGGTCACCCGCTGGTTGCGTTTCAGCGGTTATGACCTGACTTATGTGCGCAACATTACCGATATCGATGACAAGATCATCAATCGTGCCCGTGATAACGGCGAATCGTTCGACGCGCTGACGGCGCGCATGATCGACGCCATGCACGAGGATGAAGCGCGTCTGAACATCCTCAAGCCGGACATGGAGCCGCGTGCCACCGATCATATCGACGGCATGCACGCCATGATCCAGACCTTGATCGACAAGGGTTATGCCTACGCTCCAGGCAATGGCGACGTTTATTACCGTGTCGGCAAGTTTCTGGGCTACGGCAAGCTGTCGCGCAAGAAGATCGAAGACCTGCGCATCGGTGCGCGTATCGAAGTGGACGAGTCCAAGGACGATCCGCTGGACTTCGTGCTCTGGAAAGGTGTCAAGCCGGGCGAGCCTAGCTGGGAGTCGCCATGGGGGCCGGGTCGTCCGGGCTGGCATATCGAATGCTCGGTAATGTCCACCTGCTGCCTGGGTGAGACGTTCGATATTCATGGTGGCGGCAGCGACCTGGAATTTCCGCACCATGAAAACGAAATCGCCCAGAGCGAGGCCGCTACCGGCAAGACCTACGCCAATGCCTGGATGCACTGCGGCATGATTCGCATCAATGGCGAGAAGATGTCCAAGTCCTTGAACAACTTCTTCACCATTCGCGACGTGCTGGCCAAATATCATCCGGAAGTGGTGCGTTACCTGCTGGTATCCAGCCACTATCGCAGTGCGATCAACTACTCCGAAGACAGCCTGAAAGAGTCCAAGAGTGCGCTGGAGCGTTTCTATCACGCGCTCAAGGGCTTGCCGTCTGTCGAGCCTGTGGGCGGCGAAGCGTTCATCGAGCGTTTCACGGCTGCAATGAACGATGACTTCGGTACGCCTGAAGCCTGTGCGGTGTTGTTCGAGATGGTTCGTGAGATCAACCGTCTTCGTGACAGCGATCAGGCCGCGGCGGCGGGTCTGGCGGCACGTCTGAAGCAACTGGCCAGTGTACTGGGTGTGTTGCAGCTCGAAGCGGAAGACTTCCTTCGTGCCGGCGCCGAAGGGCGTGTCGATGCGGCTGAAGTCGAAGCGCTGATCCAGGCGCGTCTGGATGCGCGTGCTGCCAAGAACTGGGCCGAGTCTGACCGGATCCGTGACCAGATCACCGCCATGGGCGTGATACTGGAAGACGGCAAGGGCGGGACGACTTGGCGTCTGGCTGACTGACCTGTTTTTTCGCGAATGAATTCGCTCCTACGGTA
>NZ_JBMDJL010000015.1:0-150236 GCF_057809175.1 Pseudomonas sp. FG43 | reverse complement strand
AGCCGTGCTGAAACGGCAACAGACCCTCGTGAATCACGGGTAACGGTTTCAAGATATTCAGGGACGTCAGGATCTTGTGGAGTCCTTTCGCCTCGCAAAACAAAGCCCACTGCGGTTGCAGTGGGCTTTGGTGTAGATCAAGGCCGTGTATTACTTCACGGGCGCCTCGGTCTTGGTGCCGTCCTTGTGCCAGGTGTAGACCACGAACTTGAAGTCTTTCAGGTCGCCCTTGGCATCGAATGCCAGGTCGCCGGTCGGAGTCTTGAAGATGTTGGCACGCAGGGCAGCAGCGACTTTGTCGGTGTCTTCGCTCTTGGCGATCTTGATTGCATCGGCAATCACGGTCACCGCGGAGTAGGACGGGAACACGAACGGGCCGCTCGGATCTTCTTTCTTGGCTTTGAAGGCTTCAACCAGCGCCTTGTTGGCCGGGTCCTGGTCGAACGAGGCTGGCAAGGTGACCAGCAGGCCTTCGGAAGCATCCTGGGCGATCTGCGAGATCGAAGCGTTGCCGACGCCTTCAGGGCCCATGAAACCGGCTTTCAGGCCTTTTTCCTGGGATTGACGCAGGATCAGACCCAGCTCCGGGTGGTAGCCGCCGTAGTAGACGAAGTCGACGTTGGCTTGCTTCATCTTGGCGATGAGCGAAGAGAAGTCCTTGTCGCCAGCATTGATGCCTTCAAACAGAGCGACTTTGACGCCGTCTTTTTCCAGGGTCTGCTTGACGGCTGTGGCGATGCCTTCACCGTACTGCTGCTTGTCGTGGATGACGGCAACGACTTTCGGCTTGACCTGCTTGGCAATGTAGTCGCCTGCGGCCGGGCCTTGAGCGCTGTCCAGACCGATGGTGCGGAACACCAGCTTGTAGCCACGGGAAGTGATGTCCGGGCTGGTAGCCGCTGGAGTCACCATGATGATGCCTTCGTCTTCGTAGACGTCCGAGGCCGGTTGAGCCGAGCTGGAGCACAAGTGGCCGATGACGAACTTCACGCCGTCGTTGACGATCTTGTTGGCCACGGCAACCGCTTGTTTCGGGTCGCAGGCGTCGTCGTATTCGACCGCTTCAAGCTTCTTGCCATCAACGCCGCCCTTGGCGTTGATCTGCTCGATGGCCATTTTCGCGCCGCTGAACTGCATGTCGCCGTACTGAGCGACTGCGCCGGTCTTTGGACCTGCGATGCCGATCTTGATGGTGTCGGCTGCGAACGAATGGCTGGCAACTCCCGCCATAACCAATGCGGCAAACAGCTTCGAAAGCTTCTTGGTACCCTTAGTCATGATGCTCCACTCTTGCGTTGTAGTTTTTATAATCCTGATGGCTAAAGCTGCAGGATCGGACTTGATGACCGATCGCCTTCCCACTCTGCCAACTGTACCGGAACAGTTTAGAGCGCCGGTCGATGGCTTGAAAAGCTGGGTGCGGGGAAGGAAATCGATGGATGTCGCTTAATCGAAAGAAAGTTACATAATCCAACCATTTAAGCCCATGAATTCGACCCCCATTTCATGGACTCCCATGTAACTCTGTTGCGATCAATGGCATGCATCCGGGCTTGTCTGCGGAAAAGGCAGCGCTATCATTGCGCCGATTTTTCTTTTGGTGAAACCCATGACGCAAGAACCTAGCACCCTCTATGCCAAACTGCTTGGCGAAACCGCTTCGATTACCTGGAAAGAATTGCAACCATTCTTTGCCAAGGGTGCCCTGTTGTGGGTCGAGGAACCGCTGGATCTGATCGAAGTTGCCGAGGCCGTTGCCGAAAATGACGCCAGCAGGGTTTCCGCCTGGCTGACCGGCGGACAGGTCGGCAAGGTGTCTGAGTCAAAGGCGATGGAACTTGTGGAAAGCGATCCGCTGCTTTGGGCCGTAGTGGTAGCGCCCTGGGTACTGATCCAGAACAAGGCGGCCGACTAGCTCGCGCACTGCAATGGTGCCTTCGCGACGCAATAGGCCCGCGAAGGCACACCCTCATCAGTATTCGGTTCTGCCCGTGTACTGATTGAGCGAGATGACGCGGGTCTTGCCGATACGGTGGCGGTAGATCTCGCGCAGGTACTTGATAGCCTTCTTCACGCTTTCGCGAGAGATCCGGATATCGTTGATCGAGACGAACCTGGATTTCTCATCGATCAGCTCGCGATACTTCTTCTCGTACATCGGCTTGATCGCATACCAGTTGGTATCGAGGATCTTGGCCGGGTTTTCGTACTCGTTGAGCAGATCGTCGATACGCTCCTCGTCGAACTCCTCGCTCATGATGAAATCGATGATCGAGTTATCCAGCGTGTCATCGAAGCGGAATGGAGTCTTCGCGAAGCAGCGCTTGATGAACGCCACGATCAGGGTCAGAAAGTCGTCCGACAGGCACGGGCTTTTCGCGATCAGCGTGGTCAGCGACAGGTTGGCCGAAGCGCCGATGACCAGCGCGTAGCGCTTGAGCGTGGTGTTGGGGAACAGGCTGTTGAGGTGAGTCTTGAGCCGGTTCAGGTCCATATAGGACAGCTTGTAGTCCTTGGGCAGCGAGACGATGGAAACCACCGACGAGCAGTTCTTGAAGAAGTGCAGGTCGTGCAGCGCCGCAGCGTCATAGCCCGAGGTCTTGTATTGATCGAGGGCCGAGCGATAGCGGCGTGACTCGATGGGCAACAGGCTGATGCCTTCGATGGCCTGAGTGACCTTGTTGAAGTGGGGCAGGTCGATGGAGCGGAAGAACAGATCGTCGATGTTCAGGCGTGGTGGATCTTTCTCGAACACCTTGAACTTGTCCGAACCCGGCGCGGGTGTTTCCGGCACCACGGATTCTGCATAAGCAATCGCCACCGGGCCTGCGAGGCTCATGAACAGGTCGTTTGCATCCAGGCGAATGGTTTCGCCGATGTCGATCCCGGCACGCCGGAAATAGTTCTGGTCGTAGTCGGTGGTGACGGCCTGAGCGGTCAGAATGTTGAAGATCTGCTGCGAGATGTACTGGTTGGCGTGACGCTCCATGGCGTTGACGTCGATATTCTCGATGTTGCCGTCATCGCTCTCTTCGGCGTAACGCATGATGTCGTTGGAGATCAGCATCATTGCGTTCCATGGCCGGATACGGCCCATCACGCTGGCTTCGCTGCTGTCTTCATTCTCGAAGTTGTACGAGAAGTCCCATTCTTCAGCCAGATACTTGCAGAGCAGGCGTCCAGCGTTGATGTGCAGGGCTTCGGACATTTCGCTGCGGTGGTCCGAAATGTTCGGCAGTACACAGATGCCGCTGGTGAAGATCGGCTCGAACACAAAGGAGCGGCCGCGCTTGCTGTCATTTTCGTTGGTAGGCCGGGTATCGAACGTCTTGTTCATGTACGAGTATTGCTGGGCCAGCCCGAACTCCGAAGCCATGCCCGAACCGGTACCGCCGCCGGCACTGAAGATGTAGAAATACAGGCGCGACTGGTTGGCCTTGATCCCGCAGGAATCTATCAGGTACGAGTGGATCAGCTTCCAGTCGGGGCTGGAGAAGTGGCTGGTGTCCTTGTTCAGGATGATCTTGGCCAGATACTGGCCCAGGATCGGGGCGTTGCCCGCACCACCGGCATGGACTTCGGACAGGTCCATGATCTTCATTTTGCTGTAGTCGCTGATAAAGCCGTTTTTCTCGCCCTTGCGGGAGAAGCGGATGCGTCCGGCAATGTCTTTGTCCAGATCGCCCAGCATCACCAGCGGCTCGACCAGAAACACCGGCTTGCTTGCCTTGTTCTGTACCAGGCGCAGGTTATTGCGAATCCAGCGGCCAGGGTTGTAGCTCTTTTCGTTGGCAAGCCGGTCTTCGTTGTTGAACTGATTGAGGTAGAACTTGCGCGCGTTGTAAACCAGTTCGGCTACATCCAGCGCAATGTTGGAGCCACAACGACCCAGACCGATCAGGCATACGGAGGGAAACTGCTGGTCCCGGCGCATGGCGTTTTCTTCGACATGGGGCGAGGGCGGGAAAACCATGTCTCGCAGGCCGTCGAGATTATCGAGAATCCGGTCGGTGTCTGTTTCGGTGAAGTACATGTATTGCTGGGTGGGAGTGCTCTGGGTGCGATAAGCGCGGCTATTGGCTGCCACTTTATCGTTCTGGTTGTTATAGACGGTCTCGGCTACCACATCTGAAGTATTGATTTTTTTAGTCATCGTGCGCCATTGGTCTGGAAAGGATGGCCGCTCGATAAACAGCATCGGGCCATCTCAAAGGAAGAAAGAACGACATTCAGCGCTGCTGACAAGGCACGGGAGTCCCTTGTCATGGGTACTGAATCGGCATGGCCTTCTGGTTCTTTAATCCGACCAACGGGAGCGTTTTGTGCGGCTGGCGTTACGCATTTGCAGGTTTTCACTGCCGGGCAGTTCACTGAAAAGGTCGAGTGAGTAGGGGGTGTCTTTATCCAGATCCCTGCTTTCAAGCATGAGCGCGTTTGGCAACAGGCTGGCAGGTTCGCGCTGGTTCATCTGCTTGACCAGAGGCAGCAAGCGTTCCAGGGGTTGAGGCTTGCTGAAAAGATAGCCTTGCACATAGTCGCAGCCGTACTGGCTGAGGAACTCCAGTTGTGCCGGGGTTTCCACGCCTTCTGTGACGACTTTCAGGCGTAATGTGTGAGCCATGACGATAATCGCCTGAACAATTTCCATGTCCTGCGGCGATTGGGGAATGTCGATGATGAACGAGCGGTCGATCTTCAGGGTGTCCAGCGGCAGGCGTTTCAGATAGGCAAGCGATGAGTAACCGGTGCCGAAGTCGTCGATGGAAAGCGATACGCCGAGGCTGCGAATGTGCTTGAGCATCAAGATGGTATTGCTGATGTTGCCCATCAGGGCGTTTTCGGTCACTTCCAGTTCCAGGCGACCAGGGGAAACATTGGCTTCACTCAAAGCCTGCTCGACTTCATCGGCCAGTTCATCCCTGGCCAGATTGAGTGCCGAGCAGTTCACGGCAATGATCATCTTGTCGAACCCGTCCAGACGCAGGGCGCCCAGATCCTTGCAGGCACGGCGCAATACCCAGTTATCAAGCTCGGCGATCAGCCCGTTGGCTTCGGCAATTCCGATGAAACGGTCGGGTATGAGCAAGCCATGTTGCGGATGATGCCAGCGCACCAGGGCTTCAAGTTTGGCCACATGCCCGGTTCGCAGGTCGACGATGGGTTGGTAGTAAACCTGCAGGCCGGTCTCTTCGCGCAAGGCATTGCGCAGCTCTTCCTCAAGATGCAGCTCCAGGCTGGCTTTGGTCTTGAGGGCCGGGCTGAAGAAATTGACCCGGTTACGGCCGTTGCCCTTGGATTGATAAAGCGCCAGATCCGCGTGCTTGAGCAGTTCGTCGCAGGTTGAACCGTCACGGGGGAAGACCGCGATACCGATACTGGTGGTCATCACCATGCGCCGGCCTGCCAGCGCGATGGTTTCCTTCATCTTCTGCATGACCCGATAAGCCAGATGCCGCGCCTCTTCGTAGTCGGGAATACTGAGCAGGATGCAGAACTCATCGCCGCCGAACCGGGCGACCACATCCTGTATCCGCGTTGCGCTACGGATACGTTCGGCAATTACCTTGAGCAGTTCATCCCCGGCGTCATGGCCCAGGCTGTCGTTGATGCGCTTGAAATGGTCGATATCCAGAAACATCACGGCCAGCATGCCATTGCTGACACTGTGCTCCAGCAGTTTCTCCCCGAATATCTGGTTGAAGCCGCGCCGGTTTATCAGGTTGGTCAGAGGGTCGTAGTGTGCAACCTGCTGCAAGGAAACACGGGCCTGATCCAGTTGGCTGAGCAGGGCGTTGACCCGTTGCAGGTCATGCTCCTTGCTTTGCAGCTTCTTGTCGGCCATCGCGGCACTGATGCTCCCGGCGATGATCAGCAAGGTAATGATTGCGATGGTCAGGCCCAGTTGCTGGCTGTTTTCGGTATTGGGTATCTGTAATTGCGCTTCGAGGGGCAGCACCAGTTGCAGTGCTTCCATTCCCATCAGGTGCATGGTCAACAAGCCTGCGCCGAGCAACAGGCTGACGCCGTACCTGAACATCTGATGAAACATCCCGCTGTGGTGGCGCAGGTGCCTGGAAAGGGTCAACAGCGCCAGACTGGCCACGATGGCGACCAGAACCGACAGGGCGAACATGCCCGGTTCGTAATACTGGGTGGCATCGGACTGCATTGCCGCCATGCCGACGTAATGCATGGCGCTGATCGCCAGCCCCATGATCAGGGAGGTGAGCAGGCAACGCTTGAGGGTCAGGGTTTCCATGCTCAGCGCCTTGACCGCGAACAGGCCGGCGACCAGCACGATCAGCAGGGACGAAACGGTGATGGGCAGGTCGTAGCTGATTTTCAGCGGGGCCTGGAAAGCCAGCATGCTGATGAAATGCATGGCCCAGATACCGCCGGCCAGGCAAAGCGCAGCCAGAGCCTTCCAGACACGACGGCTCTTTGTCGCCTCGACCTGAATGACCCGGTCCGCAATATCCAGTGTTGCAAAACAGGCTGCGCACGCCACCCCGTAGGCTAGCGCTACCAGAAACAAGTTATGACTGCAGTTGATCAGTAATTGCCCGTTTGCCGGGAAGCCGACAAACATATTCAAACCGAGCCATTCCATAGCGAGCCCTATTGTTCACTACCAGGGTTCACCAAGGCGCTAAGCCTGGCGAATAGTGGTGAGTATAGAGGCTGTAAAAAACCTGCCAGTGTCAACACTCAAAAAAATGGAATTGACTCAATAACCAATGGTTATAAAAAGCCGGATTTCAATATTTCCGGCCTTTTACGAATGTTTACAGTCGGTTTGGCAGAGGGGCTCTAGAGTAGACAGAAAAAAGGGATGGATGCCTCATGAACAACACCCCGACAGACAACTCTATTCAGGCCTCCAATGCCTGGCGTGTCTTGTTTCTGCTATTTCTGGCCAACCTGTTCAACTTCTTCGATCGAGCGATTCCGGCGATTATCACCGAGCCCATTCGCAAGGAATGGCATCTGAGTGATTTCCAGCTGGGACTGCTGGGCACGGCGTTCACCCTGGTCTATGCGATTGCCGGCTTGCCTCTTGGGCGAATGGCCGACACCGGTTCGCGCAAGAAACTCATGGGTTGGGGGCTTGCTGTCTGGAGCGGGCTGACGGCGGTCAACGGGATGGCCAACAGTTTCTGGACGTTCCTGCTGGTGCGCATGGGCGTCGGGATCGGCGAAGCCAGCTATGCGCCAGCGGCCAACTCATTGATCGGTGATCTGTTCCCGGCCCATCGTCGCTCACGGGCCATAGGCATTTTCATGCTGGGCCTGCCGTTGGGGCTTCTGCTGGCGTTCTTTACAATCGGCGCAATGGTCAAGGCGTTCGACAGCTGGCGGGCGCCATTCTTTATTGCAGCGGTGCCCGGCCTGATTCTGGCGGTGTTCATCTTCTTTATTCGTGAGCCCAAGCGTGGCGCTGCCGAAAGTGTGCAGATGTCCGAGGAGAAGATCGAAAAGCCGGTTCGCCGGGTGTTGTCGATCCCGACCTTTTGCTGGCTGGTCCTGGCCGGGCTGACTTTCAACTTCGCGACCTATGCCTGCAACTCGTTCATGGTGCCGATGCTGCAACGCTACTTTCAGGTGTCCTTGCAGGAAGCGGCTGTGGCAACCGGGATCATTGTCGGCGTCACCGGCCTGGTCGGCCTGACACTGGGCGGCCTGATCGCGGACAAACTGCACCAGCGCTCGCCTAACGGGCGGCTGCTGTTTGCGGCGTTCAGCATGCTGGTCGCCACGTTGGCAACGGGCTATGCCTTGCACGCGGGACGGGTCGAGATCGGCGTGTTTGTCGCGGTATTCAGCATAGGCTGGCTGTTTGCCTATAACTTCTATACCTGTGTCTACACCGCCATCCAGGACGTGGTGGAACCGCGCCTGCGGGCGACGGCCATGGCGTTGTTCTTTGCCGGGTTATACCTGTTGGGTGGAGGGCTTGGGCCGGTAGTGGTCGGCTGGCTGTCGGATCACTATGCCCATGAAGCGATGACGCTGGCGGGAGCTGTGCAGATGGATGAAAGCTTCAAGGCCACCGGGTTGCACGATGCGATGTACCTGATCCCGGTTACCCTGGGCATGACCCTGGTGTTTCTGCTGCTGGCAACCCGTTGTTTCACCAGAGATGCCAGGCGGATGACGGACAGGATGGTGAGTCCTGTGTAGGTGTGCCTTTCGCGAATGAATTCGCTCCTACCGGGGCGTAGGGGCGAACTCATTCGCGAACAGGCTATCAGCCCGCCACCAGCACCCGAATCGCTTCCAGGCGCAGTGCTGCTTTTTCAAGCATTGCCAGGCCTTGTTCGCGTTGGCTGCGCAGGGCGACCAGTTCGCTGTCGCGTACGGTCGGGTTGACGGCTTGCAAGGCAGTCAGACGCGCCAGTTCTTCCTCGGTATCGGCTGCCAGACGACGTTGTGCCTCGGCCACGCGCTCGGCGTGTTTGGGGGCGATACGCTCTTCACCGGCGTTGATCTTGGGCGTCAGCACGTCGCGCTGTGCCTGGATGAACTTGTTGGCGCTGGCCCGTGGCACGCTTTCCAGTTGATCGTTCAAGGTGCTGAACGAGACGCGGCTGGCCAGATCGTTGCCGTTTGCATCCAGCAGGCAGCGCAGTGCAGCAGGCGGCAGGTAGCGGCCCAGTTGCAGGGAGCGCGGCGCGACCACTTCGCTGACGTAGATCAGTTCCAGCAGTACGGTGCCAGGCTTGAGCGCCTTGTTCTTGATCAGCGCCACCGAGGTGTTGCCCATCGAGCCGGACAGCACCAGATCCATGCCGCCCTGAACCATCGGGTGTTCCCAGGTGATGAACTGCATGTCTTCGCGAGACAGCGCCTGGTTGCGATCGTACGTGATGGTCACGCCTTCGTCGTCGCCCAGCGGGAAGCTGGCGTCGAGCATTTTTTCGCTCGGCTTGAGGATCAGGGCGTTTTCCGAATGATCTTCGCTGTCGATACCGAAGGCGTCGAACAGGGTTTCCATGTAGATCGGCAGGGTGAACTGATCGTCCTGTTCCAGAATCGCTTCCACCAGAGCCTCGCCTTCGCCAGCGCCACCGGAGTTGAGTTCCAGCAGACGGTCACGGCCGGTATGCAGTTCGCTTTCCAGACGCTCACGCTCGGTACGGGCTTCGTTGATCAGGCTCTGCCACTCATCGTCGTCACCGCTTTCCAGCAACGGCAGCAGGCGCGGGCCGAACTGGTGTTGCAGGGCGTTGCCGGTCGGGCAGGTATTGAGGAAGGCATTGAGCGCTTCGTGATACCACTGGAAAAGACGCGCTTGCGGGCTGGTTTCCAGGAATGGCACGTGCAGCTCGATGGTGTGTTTCTGGCCGATACGGTCCAGACGGCCGATACGCTGCTCCAGCAGGTCCGGGTGCGCTGGCAGGTCGAACAGCACCAGATGATGGGAGAACTGGAAGTTGCGGCCTTCACTGCCGATTTCCGAACAGATCAGAACCTGCGCGCCGAATTCTTCATCGGCGAAATAGGCCGCTGCGCGGTCGCGCTCCAGAATGTTCATGCCTTCATGGAACACGGTTGCCGGGATGCCGGAGCGCACACGCAGCGCGTCTTCCAGATCCATGGCGGTTTCGGCGTGGGCGCAGATGACCAGCACCTTGACGCGCTTGAGCATCTTGAGTGTGTCGATCAGCCAGTCGACCCGCGGATCGAAGCGCCACCAGCGTTCTTCTTCGGTGATCTCCGGTTGCGACTGGAAGCTGACTTCCGGGTACAGATCGGCATGCTCGCCCAGCGGCAGTTCCAGATATTCGGCAGGGCAGGGCAACGGATACTGATGCAACTGACGCTCAGGGAAACCCTGCACGGCTGCGCGGGTATTACGGAAAAGGACCCGGCCGGTGCCATGGCGATCCAGCAGTTCGCGGATCAGGCGCGCCTTGGCTTCTTCATCGCCAGCGTTCACGGCGCTCAGCAGGGTTTCGCCTTCGGCACCCAGGAAACCATGAATGGTCTTGTGCGCACTGGCCGACAGTTTGCCTTTGTCCAGAAGCTCCTGCACGGCTTCGGCTACCGGGCGATAGTTCTCGCTTTCGGCACGGAAGGCTTGCAGGTCATGGAAGCGGTTCGGGTCCAGCAGGCGCAGACGGGCAAAGTGGCTGTCCTGGCCCAGTTGTTCCGGGGTTGCGGTCAGCAGCAGGACGCCGGGAATGACTTCGGCCAGTTGCTCGACCAGCGAGTATTCGGGGCTGACCTTTTCTTCATGCCAGACCAGGTGGTGGGCTTCGTCGACCACCATCAGGTCCCAGCCCGCGGCGAACAGGGCGTCCTGGGCTTTTTCGTCTTCGACCAGCCACTCCAGCGCGACCAGCGCCAGTTGGGTGTCCTCGAAAGGGTTGCCAGCATCGCTTTCGATGAAGCGCTCCGAGTCGAACAGTGCGACCTGAAGGTTGAAGCGGCGACGCATTTCCACCAGCCACTGGTGCTGAAGGTTTTCCGGGACCAGGATCAGCACGCGGCTGGCACGGCCGGACAGCAGTTGGCGATGGATCACCAGGCCTGCTTCGATGGTTTTACCCAGACCCACTTCGTCAGCCAGCAAGACCCGTGGTGCGATACGGTCGGCGACTTCACGGGCAATGTGCAACTGGTGAGCGATAGGTTGGGCGCGCACGCCGCCCAGGCCCCACAGGGAAGACTGCAACTGGCGGCTGGTGTGCTCAAGGGTGTTGTAACGCAGCGAGAACCACGCCAGCGGGTCGATCTGGCCGGCAAACAGGCGGTCGGTGGCCAGACGGAACTGGATGAAGTTCGATAACTGGGTTTCCGGCAGGGTGACTGCCTCGTTCTGCGCATTGAGGCCGTGGTAGACCAGCAGCCCGTCGACATCCTCGACTTCGCGCACGGTCATCTTCCAGTTCTCGAAGTGCGTAATCACATCACCCGGAGAAAAGCGTACCCGGGTCAATGGAGCATTACGCAGTGCGTACTGGCGCGTGTCGCCAGTGGCCGGATAGAGCACGGTCAATAAGCGGCCATCCTGTGCCAGAACGGTGCCTAAACCCAGCTCGGCTTCGCTGTCGCTAATCCAGCGTTGCCCCGGTTGATACTGCTGCGCCATGCTGCCTGACTCCCGCTTTTGAAAAGCCGACTATGTTAACGGAACACGCACTGAAGCCAAAGACAGGAGTGAAAAAACACCTGTTATTGGCCGTAAATCTGACAAATACCTCCCTGTGGGCACTTATTACTTAAAACATAGTCGAAAAGTTTTCCAAAATGGCCTTCAAGTCGACGGAGTGGCAGCCGAAAGCCCGATAACAGGAGACGAAAATCATGCTGCAACCGACGCTTCCGCTGAGTGTGGTACCCGTGACGTCGCAATTGGACCCGGCCAAGCGTATGCCGGACATACCACCTGTCGCACCGGTTCAACCAGGTTCCAGCGAAACCACTATCGACCTTCGCAACGAAGACACCGAGAGAAGCGCCTTGCTGCTGCGTGAAGAGCAACAACGCCAGCAGCAACAGCGTCAGCATCACGAAGAGGAGGGCGAGCCTATCGAGCATCTGGCCGTTCCCGGTACCTCCCTGAATGCCGACAACACCGTGCCTGTCGTGCCTTTGATCGACAATGAACCGCGTCAGGGCCTGTGGGTGGATGTCGAGGTTTGATGCAGGACGCATCCTCGCTGGTCATCGCCGTTGCGATTGAGCATTATTGGCCCTGATACCGAGTGTCCGAGAGCTGCGAGTCATGAGCGAAGATGAAAAGCTGATCGATCTGAATGCTGAGCGTGCCAAGCGTGTTCACGACCTGAACGATAAACGCCTTAATGAAGTGCGCAACGCCTTTGAACAGGCCATGCCATTGAGTGGCAAGAAAAAGCCCGGCAAGAAACCGAAAAAACGCTGATACCTCCTGTTTCAGATCCCGCTTCAGATCCGTTGACCCAGATCAGTTGCCCACACGCTCACCTGCCGAGCTTATGGACAACTGATCTGGGTCAATTTCTTTGCGCGCCGTTCTGGTTAATCTAGCTCCATCGAACAGGGCAGAGCAGGAGGCGAAGTTATGTTTCTGGACAATGTGGTTGTCGCAGGTGTCGTCACCGTCGGCCTGATGCTTGTTTTCTTCGCAGGCTTCGGACTTTTCATCTGGAAGGACTCGCAAAAGCGCAAGTAAGGCTCAGGCCTTCCATAACAAGAGCACGCAAGGCATTTAGGGCGACTTCGGTTGCCCATTTTTTTTGAAAAAAGCCAACGAATTCATTCGCGAGACAGCATCGAGCACGACATATCTTTATCGGATTCAATGGGTCTTCGCGAATGAATTGGCTTCTACTATCAGCCGAAGGTGATTTCCGGCAGCACGGTCAGGTCAACGGTCTGCTGCTTGCGAGGAGCAAGGATTTCCGCTTCGCCATCCACCACCAGCTCATCGTTCTGGTTGAATACGCGGGTCGCGATGCGCACGCGGAATTTCGGCAGCTTTTCCAGGATTTCCAGGCGTACGGTCAGGGTATCGCCCAGTTTCACCGGCTTCTGGAAGCTCATCTGCTGGCCGATATAGATAGTGCCCGGTCCAGGCAACTCGCAGGCCACTGCCGCACTGATCAACGCACCACTGAACATGCCATGAGCGATACGCTCCTTGAACATGGTCTTTGAAGCATATTCGGCGTCCAGATGGACCGGGTTGTGATCGCCCGACATCGCGGCGAACAGCTGAATATCACGTTCTTCCACCGTTTTGCTGTAGCTGGCAGTCTGACCGACTTCAAGTGCTTCGTAAGGTGTGTTGGTGACCTGGGTCATGTGGCTGTCCTGAAAATGGATATTTAGACCGGGAGGAGTCATTCGGCCCGGTGCGGACGTGGTTGTTCGAGTGAGCGCAGCAGCCAGTCGATCAAATCACGGGTAACGTCATCGCGATTGGTTTCATTGAGCAGTTCATGTCGCGCCTCGGGGTAGATCTCAAGTTGCAGGACTTGATGACCTGCCTTTCCCAATGCATGAGCAAGATCTTTCAGACGCTTCCCATCGCTCACCGGATCACATTCGCCGCCAATTATCAGCAACGGCAGGCCCGGGTCGATCTGTTTCAGGTTGGACGGCTTGCTGATTTTCTGCAGCCCGCCGAGCAGATCGAACCATAACTGATTGGTGCAGCGAAAACCGCAAAGAGGATCGAAGAGGTACTTGTCGACTTCTTCATGGTCGCGGCTGAGCCAGTCGAAGCGTGTGCGTGCCGGTTTGAATGCCTTGTTGAACGAGCCGAACGACAGCCATTCGATCAGGGCGCTACGCCCCTTGGGCCCCTGGCGCCAGCGTTCCAGGCGCGCAATCTGGCGAGCACTGCGATAGAGCGAAACCGGCTGGAAATTCGAGCCACTGAGAATCGCGCCTTGCAGGCTGGCGCCGTGGTGCATCAGATACGCCTGGGCAATGTAGCTACCCATGCTGTGGCCCAGCAGGAACAGCGGCAGGCCAGGGTGTTTCTGGCCAATGGTCTGGCTCAGGGTTGCCAGGTCGCCCACCACTTTGCTCCAGCCGTCCTTGTCCGCGAAATGACCCTGTTCCCCGTTGGCGGCCGTCAGCCCGTGTCCTCGCTGATCATGGGCATACAACGCGATGCCAGCCACATTCAGTGCCGTGCCCAGCCTTTCATAACGACCACCGTGTTCTGCCATGCCGTGAGACAGCATCACGACGGCTTTTGGCGTATCTGCCGGAAGCCATGCATTGACATGCAGGCGGGTGTTATCACTGGCATCGAGCCAGAAGGCTTCGTGGTTCATGGTTATTTCCCGAGTCTGGATCGATGCCCGAATGAGGTGTTCATTCAGTGTATCGCCGATGACGACTTCAGGTTGTCCGACTGCAAGATTCACGGTGGCCTGCAGCAGGTATTGGAGAGGGGAATAGTGGTTGTCCGCGCATGGACGCAGCGTTTAGAAGAAAGAATTGCAGGATATGGGGCGGGGCGTTTGGCCCCCTGTTTTCAGTTACATTCGTAACAAATAGAATCATTGCTCTAAAAATGACGTTTTGCTATTCAAGAGTCATGAATGTGACTGGTGAGGGCTTTTTTGCCTCTAGGCGGCCTTTGGCAAAGCTGCTAATCTCGGCCCGCTTTCTGCCAGTCATTCAGCGGAAAAAGCGGGAACTGCATAATTCCAAAACACAAAAAAATCATCGCGTACAGCGATGTGAAGAATTCGCTATCGCTACGGAGCTGGCTTGCATGATCGAGAACTTCTGGAAGGATAAATACCCGTCCGGTATCGCTACCGACATCGATCCTGATGAGTACCCCAACGTCCAGGCCGTATTGAAGCAGTCTTGTGAGCGCTTCGCCAATAAACCGGCCTTCAGCAACCTGGGCAAGACCATCACCTATGGCGAGCTGTACGAACTCTCGGGTGCTTTCGCCGCCTGGCTTCAACAGCATACCGACCTGCAGCCCGGCGATCGCATCGCGGTCCAGCTACCCAACGTCCTGCAATATCCTGTAGCAGTATTTGGAGTCATGCGGGCCGGCCTGATCGTGGTCAACACCAACCCGCTGTACACCGTGCGGGAAATGGAACACCAGTTCAATGATTCCGGTGCCAAGGCACTGGTCTGTCTGGCGAACATGGCGCATCTGGCCGAGAAGGTCGTGCCCAAGACCCAGGTCAAGCACGTCATCGTTACCGAAGTGGCCGACCTGCTGCCGCCGCTCAAGCGACTGCTGATCAACAGCGTCATCAAATACGTGAAAAAGATGGTGCCGGCTTATCACCTGCCCAACGCCATCAAGTTCAATGACGTCCTGAGCAAGGGCCGTGGTCAGGCTGTCAAGGAAGCCTCGCCCGCGAACTCCGATGTCGCGGTGCTGCAATACACCGGCGGCACCACAGGTGTGGCCAAGGGCGCGATGCTCACCCACCGCAACCTCATCGCCAACATGCTGCAATGCAAGGCGCTGATGGGCTCCAACCTGCATGAAGGTTGCGAGATCCTCATCACGCCGCTGCCGCTGTACCACATCTATGCCTTCACCTTTCACTGCATGTCGATGATGCTTATCGGCAACCACAACATCCTGATCAGCAACCCTCGCGATCTACCGGCGATGGTCAAGGAGTTGTCGAAGTGGAAGTTCAGCGGTTTCGTGGGGCTCAACACCCTGTTCGTTGCGCTGTGCAATAACCAGGAGTTCCGCAACCTGGACTTCTCCAGCCTTAAAGTCACGCTGTCTGGCGGTATGGCGTTGCAACTGGCAGTGGCCGAGCGCTGGAAGGAAGTCACCAATTGCTCGATCTGCGAAGGTTACGGCATGACCGAAACCAGCCCGGTGGCGACGGTCAACCCCATCAGCAACATCCAGATAGGCACCATCGGTATTCCCGTGCCTTCGACCTTGTGCAAGGTCATCGACGATGCGGGCAACGAGTTGCCATTGGGTGAAGTGGGCGAGTTGTGTGTCAAAGGCCCTCAGGTCATGAAGGGCTACTGGCAGCGCCAGGAAGCCACCGACGAAATGCTCGATGCCGAAGGCTGGCTCAAGACGGGCGACATCGCGATTATCCAGCCCGATGGCTACATGCGTATCGTCGATCGCAAGAAAGACATGATTCTGATCTCGGGTTTCAACGTCTACCCCAACGAGCTGGAAGATGTGCTGGTAGGCTTGCCGGGCGTACTGCAATGCGCAGCCATTGGTGTACCGGACGAAAAATCCGGCGAAGCGATCAAGGTTTTCGTGGTCGCCAAACCTGGCGTCACCTTGACCAAAGAGCAGGTCATGGAGCACATGCGCGCCAACCTGACCGGCTACAAGGTACCGCGCAGCGTCGAGTTCCGGGATGTTCTGCCGACCACCAACGTCGGCAAGATCCTGCGCCGCGAACTGCGTGACGAAGAGCTGAAAAAGCTGGGCGTCAAGAAGTAAGCCTGCTCCTTGTAATGCCGATCAGTTAAGGTCAATAAATCACTTTGTGGGAGGCAGCTTGCTGGCGACTTCAGCGTACGACGCAGAATATCTGCCAGTTTCAGGCCTTTTTCGCCAGCAAGCTGCCTCCCACACGTGTTGTTTGTGCCTTGACTGATCGGCATTACTCCTTGTGATTGCGTGACAGCGCCGAGGCAGCGGTTGATTTCCCACGTCATTCGCAAAAGCATCCCCCCTGCAAATCTGCGACAATCCGCGCTCCGCATCTGCAAAAAGACCCTGCGCGCCTGATGACCGAAGAATCTCCCTCCGTCGACCAACTGCTGAAAAACCTCGATCACGCGATGATCAGCGATCGCCATCGTTTGCGTCGTCAACTGCATGAGCTGCGCAAGAAGCCTGACGAAGCGAAGCTGGCGCAGTGGGTGGAGAAGGTGCAGGCGTCTTTTGCTCAGGTGACTTCGCGGCGCGATAGTGTGCCGGTGATCCGTTATGACGAAAACCTGCCGATTGCCGCCAAGCGCGATGAAATCAAGGAAGCGCTGCTCAAGCATCAGGTGCTGATCATTGCCGGTGAGACCGGTTCGGGCAAAACCACCCAGTTGCCCAAGATCTGCCTGGAAATCGGTCGCGGCCAGCACGGCCTGATCGGCCATACCCAGCCCCGCCGTATCGCGGCGCGCAGCGTTGCCAGCCGGGTTGCGGAAGAACTGGCCACGCCCTTGGGCGCACTGGTCGGTTATCAGGTGCGCTTCGAGGATCAAAGCGACAGCAATACCCTCATCAAGCTGATGACCGACGGCATCCTGCTGGCTGAAACCCAGCATGACCGCTTTCTGGAACGCTACGACACCATCATCGTCGACGAAGCCCACGAACGCAGCCTGAACATCGACTTCCTGCTGGGTTATCTGAAAACCCTGCTGCCGCGTCGCCCGGACCTCAAGGTGATCATCACCTCCGCCACCATCGACCTGCAGCGTTTTTCCGAGCACTTCGACAAGGCGCCCATCGTCGAAGTGTCCGGTCGCACCTTCCCGGTGGAAACCTGGTATCGCCCGCTGACCAGCGAACAGGACGAAGAAGGCAATAGCGTCGAAGAGGACCTGACAGTCGATCAGGCGATTCTGGCCACACTGGATGAGCTGGCGGCTTTCGAGCGCAGCGAACGCAAGAGCCCTGGTGATGTACTGGTGTTTCTGCCCGGCGAGCGGGAGATCCGTGACGCGGCGGAAGTGCTGCGCAAGGCTCAACTCAAGCACACGGAAATTCTGCCGTTGTATGCGCGCCTGTCGCCTGCCGAACAGCAGCGGATTTTCCAGTCGCACCCTGGGCGGCGCGTGGTGCTGGCGACCAACGTCGCCGAGACTTCCCTGACAGTGCCGGGCATTCGTTATGTGATTGATACCGGTACTGCGCGCATCAGCCGCTACAGCTATCGGGCGAAGGTCCAGCGCCTGCCCATCGAAGCGATTTCCCAGGCCAGTGCCAACCAGCGCAAAGGGCGCTGTGGCCGGGTCGAGCCCGGGTTGTGCGTGCGTCTTTACAGCGAAGAGGATTTCAACGGGCGTCCTGAATTCACGGACCCGGAGATTCTGCGCACCAACCTGGCGGCGGTCATCCTGCAGATGCTGCATCTGCGTCTGGGTGAAATCACGGCATTCCCGTTTATCGAGCCGCCGGACGGCAAGGCCATCAGTGACGGCTTCAACCTGTTGCAGGAGCTGTCCGCCGTCAATCGCGAAAACCAGCTCACGCCGCTGGGCCGCCAGTTGGCGCGGCTACCGGTCGACCCGCGCATGGGCCGCATGCTGCTTGAAGCGGCGAAGCAGGGCAGCCTTCAGGAAGTCTTGATCGTCGCCAGCGCCATGTCGGTGCAGGATGTGCGCGAACGTCCGCCCGAGCGCCAGCAGGCTGCCGATCAGGCTCATGCGCAATGGAAGGATGCCGATTCGGACTTTGCCGGGCTGGTCAATCTGTGGCGCGGTTTCGAGGAGCAGCGCCAGGCGTTGACGGCCAGCCCGTTGCGCAACTGGTGCCGCCGCAACTTCCTCAATTACCTTCGGCTGCGCGAGTGGCGCGATTCCCATCGGCAATTGAGCCTGATCTGCCGTGACTTGCAGTTGGCGATCAACAAGGAACCTGCCGACTATCCCAAATTCCACAAGGCGATTCTCTCCGGCCTGCTGAGCCAGATCGGCCAGAAGGCGGAAGAGGGCGATTACCTGGGCGCGCGGCAGCGGCGCTTCTGGATTCATCCATCGTCGGGGCTAGGCAAGAAGCGCCCGCAATGGCTGATGACCGCCGAACTGGTGGAAACCACCAAGCTCTATGCGCGCATGGTCGCCAAAATCGATGCCGACTGGATCGAGCCGCTGGCCGGGCATCTGGTCAAGAAAAACCATTTCGAGCCGCACTGGGAGAAAAAGCGCGGTCAGGTGGTGGCTTTCGAGCAGATCACCCTGTTCGGGCTGATCGTTGTCGGTCGTCGTCCGGTGCATTACGGCCCGGTCGATCCGGTTGTTTCCCGTGAACTGTTTATCCGCGAAGGGCTGGTGCGTGGCGATATTCAGTCCCGCGCCAAGTGCCTGAGCGCCAACACTCGCCTGCTGGAGCAACTGGACGAACTGGAAGCCAAGGCCCGCCGTCGCGACATTCTGGCCGACGAAGACACGCTCTACAGTTTCTACGAGGCGCGGATTCCGGCCGAGATTCACCAGACCGCAACCTTTGACAGCTGGTACAAGGTCAATAGCCAGAAAAATCCGCAACTGTTGATCATGCGAGAAGAGGACGTCCTGGCCCGCGAAGCCAGTGAAGTGACGGCCGCGCAGTACCCCGACACCTTGCGCCTGGGTGAGCTGAGCCTGGCACTGACTTACCACTTCGAGCCGAACCATCCCCGTGACGGTGTCACCCTGCGCGTACCGGCGCCGCTGTTGCTGTCGTTGCCGGTCGAGCGTCTGGAATGGCTGGTGCCGGGCTTGCTGGAAACCAAGTGCATTGCGCTGGTTCGCAACCTGCCCAAAGCCATCCGCAAGAACTTCGTGCCGGTGCCGGACTTCGTGAAGGCGGCCTTGCAGCGCATCACCTTTGGCGAAGGCTCTTTGCCCCAGGCATTGGGGCGTGAACTGCTGCGCATGACCGGCGCAAGAGTGGCGGACGAAGCCTGGGCCGAAGCGGCTCAGCAGCTTGAAAACCACTTGAAAATGAATCTGGAAATCCTCGACGGCAGCGGCAAGTTCCTTGGCGAGGGGCGTGATCTGGCCGAGCTGACGGCGCGTTTTGCCGAGGCCAGCCAGGCAGCACTGGCAGTGCCGCAAAGCGCGAAAAGTCAGCAGCCGGTGGAGGCCAAGGTATTTGCCCCGGTGGCTCAGAAGACTCAGCAAAACATTGCCGGCCTGTCGATGACGGTGTATCCGGCTCTGGTGGAAGAGGCGGGCACGGTCAAGGAAGGGCGCTTCTCGACCCAGGCCGAGGCTGAGTATCAACATCGCCGGGCCTTGCAGCGCTTGCTCTTGCAGCAATTGGCAGAGCCGGCCAAGTTCCTGCGCAGCAAGCTGCCGGGGCAAACCGAGCTGGCCTTGTTGCATCGCGAGCTTGGGCGTATCGATGCGCTGGTGGAAGACATTCTGCTGGCGAGCCTCGACACGTGCATCCTGGAAGGCGAAGCGGAGCTGCCCCGTGACGGCGCAGGTCTGCTGTCGCTGGCCGAGCGCAAGCGTGGCAACTGGACCGAGCATGCAGAGCGTCTGGCAAAGCTTACCCTGGAGATTCTAAAGCTCTGGCACGGCCTGCAAAAGCGCTTCAAGGGCAAGATCGACCTGTCCCAGGCTGTGGCGTTGAACGACATCAAGTCCCAGTTGGGGCAACTGGTCTATCCGGGCTTCGTGCGCGAAACCCCTGCCCAGTGGCTCAAGGAACTGCCGCGTTATCTGAAAGCTATCGAGATCCGTCTGGAAAAACTGCCGGGTCAGGTACAGAAGGACCGGGTCTGGAGCATCGAACTCTCCGGCCTGTGGGCGCAATATCAGGCCCGCGCTTCCAAACATGCCCAGGAAGGCAAGCGCGATCAGGAACTGGTGGTCTACCGCTGGTGGCTGGAAGAATATCGCGTGTCCCTGTTCGCGCAGCAACTGGGCACCCGAATGCCCGTATCGGACAAGCGTCTGAGCAAGCAGTGGAGTCAGGTGGAAGCCTGAGAACACGATTCCTGTACAAACCGTAGGACCGGATTTATCCGGGAAGGCATTCTCTCTGCCGATGAAGAGGCTCTGGAAGTACAGACCTCTTCCCGGATAAATCCGGTCCCACACAGACTGCATACCGTTCCCGGTCGCCTGACTAGCGCCAAACCCCCGCCGTTATGGCACACTTCGCGCCTTGCCTTGAAGTGTGCCTCGGGGTGTTGTCTTGCCCCTGCAGGCGGTTTTTACATGCGTATTGGTACGCTGGTTCCAATAAGTTGTTGGCCGCCACTTACCGTACTACTACCAGCAACATTCATAAGAGAGGAACGACCGTGCACAACGTCGTCATCAGCGGCACAGGCCTGTACACCCCGGCCAACAGCATCTCAAACGAAGAGCTGGTGCAGTCTTTCAATACCTATGTCGCCCAATTCAATAGCGAGAACGCAGCCGCCATCGAGCGTGGTGAAGTCGAGGCGCTGAGCGAGTCCAGTGCAGCCTTCATCGAAAAGGCCTCGGGTATCAAGAGCCGTTTTGTGATGGACAAGCAAGGCATCCTCGATCCGCAGCGCATGAAGCCGAATCTGCCGGAGCGCTCCAATGACGAGTGGTCGATTCTCTGCCAGATGGGCGTGGCCGCTGCCGAGCAAGCCTTGCAGCGCGCAGGCAAGACTGCAGCCGATATCGATGGCGTGATCGTCGCCTGTTCCAATCTGCAACGCGCTTACCCGGCCATTTCCATCGAAATCCAGTCAGCCCTCGGTGTGCAGGGCTATGGCTTCGACATGAACGTCGCCTGTTCTTCGGCCACTTTTGGCATTCAGGCCGCCTGCAACAGCGTGCAGTTGGGTCAGGCCCGTGCGTTGCTGGTCATCAGCCCGGAAATCTGTACGGCACATTTGAATTTCCGTGACCGCGACAGCCACTTCATTTTTGGCGACGGTGCTACTGCCGTGGTTGTCGAGCGTGCCGATCTGGCTACGTCTGCGCATCAGTTTGATATCGTCAGCACCAAACTGCTGACCACCTTCTCCAACAACATCCGCAACAACTTCGGTTTTCTCAATCGGGCTTCGGATGAAGGTGAAGGTGCGCCGGACAAGCTGTTCGTCCAGGAAGGCCGCAAGGTATTCCGCGATGTCTGCCCGATGGTGGCGGAACTGGTGGGTACTCATTTGAATGAAAACGGTTTGAATGCCAGTGACGTGCAGCGTTTCTGGCTGCATCAGGCGAACCTGAGCATGAACCACCTGATCGTCAAGAAACTGCTCGGGCGCGAAGCCAGCGTCGAAGAGGCACCGGTCATTCTCGATACCTATGCCAACACCAGTTCTGCGGGTTCAGTGATTGCCTTTCATTCCTATCAGGACGACTTGCCCAAAGGCGCGCTGGGCGTGCTCAGTTCGTTCGGGGCGGGTTATTCGATTGGCAGCGTGATCCTGCGCAAGCGCTGATCACGGACTTGAAGGGCTACAGAGCCTGAAAAGAAAGACAGGCTGACATTGGCAGATCGACGGATGATGGGGATCGATATGCCAAGGCCAGCCTGTCAAAAACGAGAGCGTGTAGCTATTTACGAAACGTCGGCGAGCGGTGATCAGGCAAGGCGAAAACAGGCGAGGAACGGTCGGAGTCGCGCTCGACTTTACTGCTGTAAATGAGCATTCCGATCGGACTCGCGCACGAGCCTGTTTTCAACGCCGCATGATCGACGCGCAGCCAGTTTGCGTTAGAACTTGGCTTCTACGTCCAGCTGCAGAGTATTCACATCTGCATCACGTGGGCTGGTTGAAGTAGCGTAGTCGGCTTTGGTCAGGAAGTAGGTTGCGCCGACAGAGAAATTCTTGTCGATTTCGTAACCAACTTTGAGCTTGTGGCCGCGTGAACCTGTAGTGCCGTTGGCGAAGTCCGAGTCAGTGAAGGCACCGACCACAGCGTTACGCTGAGTGTCGCGGTAGTTGTAGTCGAGGTTGAAGCCGAACACCTTGGTCTTCACGCCAGTCAGCCAGGCAGTGTCCTGATCGTCAGTGCTGTCATTGTTGACGACGTACTGTCCATACAGAGCCAGCGGCAAGGCCAGGCCGCTGATGTCGATCTGGCCGAAACCTTCATACAGACGGAACTGGTTGGTGGTGTTGCCGTTGACGCGCAGGGCAGCACTGTCCTTGTCGTTACGGAAACCGTAGAGGCTGCCGCCGAGGGTGACTTTCAGGTCATCGGTCGGTGCGAAGCGTGCGCCCAACTGGCCGGCGTACATGGTCAGGTCGTGACGGAACTGGGTGCCGTCGCCGTCGATGTTGTCCTTGAGGGTGTAGTGACCGGCGCTGCCGAACAGTTCGGTCTTGCCGCCCAGCGGCAGTTTGTAGGTGGCCGCCAGACCTTCCGGGTTGATGTCGCTATCCCAGATGACGTCGCCCATGCTGACCCATGGCTGGTTCATCTTGCCGCCGATCACGTGCAGATCCTTGACCGCAGTCGGGGCGTAGTCGATGTAGCCCAGATCCAGCCACAGATCCTTCTTGACGAAGTAGCCGTCCAGATCCTGGTTGGTGGAGCGTGCATCGCTGCTGCCGCCGGTGGCGATACGGATACCGGTGCTCACCTGAGGGTTGATTTCGGTGTAGGCACCCAGACGGGCACGGATACGCTGGCGGTCTTTGTCCTGAGCGTTGGTCTGGCCGTCGATGTTGATGGTTTCCTGACGAACGCGCACGTCACCCTTGAATTGGGTCTTGGTGGCCCAGGCGATCTTTTTCTCGAACTCGGCTTGAGAGGCGGACTTGCTCTGCTGGATATCTGCCAGCGCTTGTTTCTGAGCCTGCTGGTCTTTTGCCAGTTCGGTCTGCAACTCAGCGTATTGGGCCTGATTGATCGAGCCGTTGGCTCTGAGCATGTCCAGCAGTTTAGCGTCGACTGCGGCGTTGGCGGAAACACTCATGGCCAATGCCAGGCTGCCGGAAAGGGCGGCTGCAGTACGTGTAGAAACAAGACGCATGTCAATCTCCATAACTGAATAGCGGATGGCGAAAAACCATCCTTGTAAAAACCACCCAACAGGCAGGGCGCTGTGAGGGTTAGTACCCTCTGTTCTAAAAACAGGCGCCAGTATTGCGACTGGTTATTTCAGTAAGGTGGCAATACGATGGCATGTTGGTGACGATTAAAAGTCGTAAACATGCGAGCTAGAGCCTTCGCAGCAACAATTCGTGAACATTGCGTTTCGATGGGGGATACTGCTGCGTCCTTCGATCAGTCTGGAAAGCCTGCATGTCCTTACCAACCGCCAGCCTCAGTGATGTTGTGCCTGCGCACTGGGATGCGCTGGTTCCCGATGGCCAGCCTTTCCTTCGTCACGCCTTTCTCAGTGCCCTGGAAGACAGCGGCAGCCTCGGGCCTCGTTCGGGCTGGAAGGCCGAGCATTTGCTTCATTACGAGAACGGCGAACTGATTGCGGCATTGCCCGCTTACCGTAAATGGCATTCCTACGGCGAATACGTCTTCGATCACGGCTGGGCCGATGCCTGTCGGCGTGCGGGCATCGCTTACTACCCCAAACTGCTTGCGGCTGTGCCGTTCAGCCCGGTGAGTGGGGCGCGGGTCTTGGCGCAAACGCCAGAGGCGGGTCTGCAATTACTCGCGGGGCTGCCGGATTATCTGCAAGGCGAAGGCTTGTCGAGCGCCCATGTGAACTTCACCGACCCTGCTGCCGATGCCCTGCTGGGTGCTCAGCCAGGCTGGTTGCAGCGCTATGGCTGCCAGTTCCATTGGCATAACCGCGGCTATCGGGACTTTCAGGACTTTCTCGATGCCTTGAGTTCGCGCAAACGCAAACAGATGCGCAAGGAGCGTGAGCAGGTCGCGGGGCAGGGGATCGAGTTCGAGTGGCTTGAAGGGGCGCAGATGAGCGAGGTGCTGTGGGACTTCGTTTATGCCTGCTATTCCAATACCTATGAAGTACGCGGGCAGGCGCCGTACCTGACGCGAGAATTCTTCAGCCTGCTGGCCGAACGCATGCCCGAGGCGATTCGTGTGGTGCTGGCCCGTCAGGGCCATCGTCCGGTGGCCATGGCGTTCAGCCTTACCGGTGGCGACAGTTTCTATGGCCGTTACTGGGGATGCCTGGCGGAATTCGACCGCCTGCATTTCGAGACCTGTTTCTATCAGGGCATGGATTACGCCATCGAAAAGGGGCTACAGCGTTTCGATGCGGGAGCGCAGGGAGAGCACAAGCTGATTCGTGGCTTCGAGCCACAGATCACCCATTCCTGGCACTACCTGCTGCATCCGGGATTGAAGGACGCCGTGAGTGACTTCCTGGAGCAGGAGCGGGTCGGCATCCTGGCTTACGCCGAGGATGCGCGAGGGGCTTTGCCGTATCGGCAGTCAGGCGTGTAGGAGCGAATTTATTCGCGAATGAATTCGCTCCTACAGGTTGTCTCAATCAACCCCTACAAACCCGCCGGTCTGATGCTGCCACAAGCGTGCATACAGTCCGCCACGGGCCAGCAGTTCGGCGTGGGTGCCGGTTTCGGCTATCTGGCCTTTCTCCAGAACCACCAGACGATCCATGCGGGCGATGGTCGAGAGACGGTGGGCGATGGCGATGACGGTCTTGCCTTGCATCAGGGTTTCCAGGCTTTCCTGAATCGCGGCTTCGACTTCCGAGTCCAGCGCTGATGTGGCTTCGTCCATGATCAGGATCGGCGCGTCCTTGAGCAGAACCCGCGTAATCGCGATGCGCTGCCGCTGGCCACCGGACAGCTTCACACCACGCTCCCCCACATGAGCATCGAAACCGGTGCGGCCTTCGGAGTCGGACAGCAGCGGGATGAACTCTTCGGCGCTGGCCTTGTGCACGGCGTCCCACAGTTGCTCGTCGGTCGCGCCAGGATTGCCATACAACAGATTGTCGCGGATCGAACGATGCAACAGCGACGTGTCCTGAGTGATCATGCCTATCTGTGCCCGCAGGCTTTCCTGGGTGACCTCGGAAATATCCTGGCCATCAATCAGAATCCGTCCCGCCTGCACGTCGTACATGCGCAGCAGCAGGTTCACCAGCGTCGACTTGCCTGCACCGGAAGGGCCGATCAGGCCGATTTTCTCACCGGGCCGGATATCCAGGTTGAGGTTGTGAATGATGCCGTTGCCATTCCCGTAGTGGAAATCCACACCCTCGAACTTCACGCCGCCCTTGGCGATCTTCAATTGCGGCGCATCAGGTTTGTCGTTGACCGTGACCGGTTGCGAGATGCTTTCCAGCCCGTCCTGCACGGTGCCGATGTTCTCGAAAATGCCGTTGACCACCCACATGATCCAGCCGGACATGTTGACGATCCGGATCACCAGTCCTGTCGCCAGAGCGATGGCGCCCATCGAGATCAGCGACTGGCTCCAGAGCCACAGGGCCAGACCGGTAGTCGACACGATCAGCAGGCCGTTCATGGTGGTGATGACCGTATCCATGGCGGTGACTACCCGGGCAGCCAGTTGGGTCTTGTGGGTGTGTTCGCTGATGGCTTCGCGGGCATAGCGCTCCTCGAAATTGGTGTGGGCGAACAGCTTGAGCGTGGTGATGTTGGTGTAGCCATCGACGATCCGGCCCATGAGTTTCGAGCGCGCATCGGAGGACACCACCGAGCGTTCCTTGACCCTTGGCACGAAGTAGACCAGCGACAGGATGTAAGCCGCGATCCAGAGCATCAGCGGGATCATCAGTCGCCAGTCCGCTTCAGCGAATAGCACCAGCGAGCTGATGGCGTAGATCAGCACATGCCAGAGGGCATCCACGGCTTGTACGGCCGAGTCGCGCAGGGAGTTGCCGGTCTGCATGATGCGCTGGGCGATGCGTCCGGCGAAGTCGTTCTGGAAGAAGTTGATGCTCTGCCTGAGCACATAACTGTGGTTCTGCCAGCGAATCATGTTGGTCATGCCGGGGCTGATGGTCTGATGCACCAGCAGGTCATGCAGGCCGACGAAGACCGGGCGTAGCAGCAGGGTCACGATCGCCATCCAGATCAGTTCGCTGCCATGGACCGTGAAGAAATCCTTGGCGGGCGTGGTCTGGGCCAGGTCGATGATGCGGCTCAGGTAACTGAAAAGCGCGACTTCGATCAGCGCTCCGATCAGGCCGACCACCAGCAGCGCGGTGAAAACGGGCCATACCTGGCGCAGGTAATAGACGTAGAACGCTAGAACGGTATTGGGCGGGGAGGCGGTAGGTGCGTCTCGGAAGGTATCGATCAGCTTTTCAAAACGACGATAAAGCATTGGCTATGATCCCCACGCGATGTGGGTTCTCCTTGATGATTGGAGGCTCTCCCTGACAGAGCGCATGCAGCCGGCCTTGAGCCTGGGCTGCATGCGTCCGAATTCCCTTTACTCGACGCGCTTGGCCGACTTGATCAGGATCGGGTCGACAGGCACGTTCTGCATACCTTTCTGGTTGCTGGTCTGGGCGTTGACGATCTGGTCCACCACGTCCATGCCCTTGACCACTTTGCCGAACACCGCGTAACCGTAGTCACGTACGCCGTTGTCGAGCATGGCGTTGTCATTGGTGTTGATGAAGAACTGGCTGGTTGCCGAGTTCACGTTCGACGTGCGGGCCATGGCGATGGTGCCGCGTACGTTGTGCAGACCGTTCTGAGCTTCGTTCTTGATCGGGTCCTTGGTGTTCTTCTGCACCAGATACTGGGTGAAGCCGCCACCCTGAACCATGAAGCCCGGGATCACGCGATGGAAAATGGTGTTGTTGTAGAAACCGCTGTCGACATAGCCCAGGAAGTTCTGGGTGCTGATCGGCGCTTTTTCGTCAGCGAGTTCAAGTTCGATCTGGCCGAAGCTGGTGTCGAGCACCACATGAGTGGGCTTGGCTGGAGGCTGGGCCGCCATCAGGTTGGCTGCGAACAACACGGAGCAGGCGGCGAGGGCGATTTTTTTCAGCATGGGGCAGAGAGTCCTTCAGTGATGATGTCGACTGTGGCTGGCAAGGTAACCACGTTTGGCTTTTTTTGCCCAGTGTGAACAAAGCCTGAAACCCCGCATGCGGTTTTCAGACCTTCGTTGACGCAATGAATTCCAGAACGGTGCGATTGAATTGCTCGGGCTGGTCCAGCGGCGTGGCGTGGCGGGAGTTCTTGATGACCACCAGCCGGGCGTTGGGTAACTGTTTGACGTAGGCCTCCTTGAGGGCCACCGGCGTGTAGTCGCGATCGGCACTGATGATCAGCGTCGGGCAGGTGATCCGTGACAGTTTTTTCTCCACGCCCCAGCCGACAATCGCATCGAAACTGGCCAGGTAGGCGCGCTTGTCATTCCTGCTCCAGCGCTCGGCCATTTTCTGGCGCAGTTCGGCCTGCTCCGGTTTGGGGAACAGCAGTTTGCCCAGGGCATGCCCCAGCGTGTTCATGCTCACCACCCGCGACAGCGTCCAGCGCCTGATCAGTTGCATCAAGTCGCTGAAGCTTTGGACCTTCACCTGCGGCGCACTGTTGACGATGCACAGGCTCTTGAGCAGGCCAGGCTGATCGACCGCTATCTGAAAGCCGATCATGCCGCCCATGGACAGGCCAACGATATGCACCGGCCCCAGATGCAGATGCTCGATCAGGGCTTCGACATCGGCGCTGAAGCCCTTGATGCTATAGCGCTCATGGGGTTTGTCCGAGCGACCATGGCCCCGTGCATCCATGACGATGACCCGATAGTGCTCGGCCAGCACCGGAATCTGGTATTCCCAGTCCTGGCAACTGGAGCCCAGGCCATGCAGCAGCAATACCGGTTCGCCCTGGCCGTATTCCTCGTAGTGCAGTGAACAGCCATCGTGTTCGAAAAAAGTCATTGGGTCCTTCCCCGTCAGGCTTGTTGAGGCGCCGCGAATGCCGCTGTCAGCGGGGCCGTGTCGAACGTTCGGATCAAGTCGATCAGGATCTGTGTTGCCGGCCCCAACGGCTTGTCTTTACTTGAGTAAAGATAGAACGACGGATTGCGACTGCCACCTTTGTCCAGCGGCAGGATCTTGAGCACACCCTCCTTGAGTTCCCGTTCGATCATGTGCCGCGGCAGCCAGGCAAAGCCCAGGCCGCTGCTGACAAAGGTGGTCGCCGTGCCAAGGCTGCCGACCGTCCAGCGCTGTTCGGCGCCGAGCCAGCCGACGTCACGAGGCTGTTGTCTGCCCGAGTCACGGATCACCACTTGCAACTGGCTTTCCAGGTCCTGGAACGTCAATTCGCGATTGGCCAGGTGCAAGGGATGTTCGGGATGGGCAACTGCCGTGAACTCCACGGTGCTCATTTCCGTGCCCAGATAACCGGGAATGTTGTAGCCGCTGATAGCCAGGTCGGCCACGCCTTCAAGCAGCACTTCCTCGACACCGGACAGCACTTCTTCGCGTAACCGCACCCGACAGCCACGGCTTTGCGGCATGAACGCGGTCAAGGCCCGCACCAATCGCGCCGTGGGGTAAGCCGCATCGACGACCAGACGCACCTCGGCTTCCCAGCCTTGCTCCATATGATGAGCAAGGTCTTCCAGTTGGCTGGCCTGTTTGACCAGTTGCCGGGAACGGCGCAGCAACACGCCACCGGCTTCGGTCAATACAGCCTTGCGGCCATCGATACGCAACAGCGGCACGCCGAGCTGATCCTGCATCCGCGCCACGGTGTAGCTGACCGACGACTGTGAACGGTGCAGCGCTTCGGCGGCCTGGGCAAAACCACCGTGATCGACAACGGCCTGCAAAGTGCGCCATTGATCGAGGGTCACGCGAGGGGCTTTCATTCTGTTATTCCTCTTTCCATCCCTATTGTCCTAATCTGACAGTCCTTTCTCTGGAGACTGTCGGATGAACAGATTGTGCTGCGTACTGCTGGCGATGCTGCCCTTGAGTGCTTTTGCCTATCCCATCGAGGTGGAAAAGAAGTACGAGGGCGTACAGATCGACTACAACAGCCACGACACCTACCACGACACCGGCTCCATTACCGTGAACAACTACGGCAGTGTCGATGCCAAGTGTTCGGTGGTGTTCCGCAACGGCCCCGAAGCGCCACGCACTCGTCGTGTTCAGGTAGCCGCCGGGAAAAGCGTCGATGTCTCTTCCAAGTTCAATCGCAGCATTATCAAGCTGCGGATCACGCTCACTTGTGAGCCTGAATAGCAATGAGGGTAGAGCGCTCCTACGGATAAGACAAATAATTAGATATATAGGAGCAGGTTTTTGCGCTTTTTCATCGATAGGTTCACGTTTAGCCTTCTCTCCATCAACTCAACACATTCTTGGATGGAGATCACAGGTCATGTCCCGTGTACTGGTTATCGAAAGCAGCGCCCGCCAACAGGATTCGGTTTCACGTCAACTGACGCAGCAATTCATCAGTCAGTGGAAGAATTCGCACCCTGGCGATGAAATCACGGTGCGTGACCTGGCCATCGATCCTGTCCCTCACCTGGACGCAACCCTGCTGGGCGGCTGGATGAAGCCTGCCGAGCAGCGTACTGGCCTCGAGCAAGCTGCGCTGGAGCGTTCCAACCTGCTGACCGATGAACTGATTGCTGCCGACGTACTGGTCCTGGCGGCACCGATGTACAACTTCACCATCCCCAGCACCCTCAAGGCCTGGTTCGACCATGTGCTGCGTGCCGGCGTGACCTTCAAATACGGCGAAACCGGCCCTCAAGGCTTGCTGACCAACAAGCACGCTTACGTGCTGACCGCCCGCGGCGGCATCTATGCCGGCAGCAACAATGATCATCAGGAACCCTACCTGCGTCAGGTGCTGGGTTTTGTAGGGATCCACGATGTCAGCTTCATCCATGCCGAAGGCTTGAACATGGGCGGTGAATTCAGTGAGAAAGGCCTGAATCAGGCGATTGCCAGGCTCGCTGAAGTGGCCTGATTGAAGACTGTGTAGGAGCGAATTCATTCGCGAGACGTCATTGAAAACGACATACCCCTGTCTGACTCAACTGAACTCTCGCGGATGAATCCGCTCCTACAGAATCGCTAGACACCCAAACCACCAACCCGCTATGTTCGCGACCTTCAAAAAAGGGGCGCTCATGGGCTATCTACTTATCGTTACGCTGATCCAGGCGTTTTCCTTCAGCCTGATCGGTGTCTATCTGGCGGGCCATGTCGACAGCTACCTCGCCGTGCTGATTCGCGTGGTGCTGGCGGGGCTGGTATTCATTCCGCTGACCCACTGGCGAAAGGTCGAACCGCGTTTCATGCGCGGGATGCTGCTGATCGGTGCGTTGCAGTTCGGCATTACCTATGTCTGTCTCTATCTGAGCTTCCGTGTCCTGACAGTGCCAGAAGTGCTGCTGTTCACCATCCTCACTCCCTTGCATGTGACCCTGATCGAGGACGCCCTCAACCGGCGTTTCAACCCATGGGCCTTGCTGGCTGCCGTGGTCGCGGTGCTGGGGGCGGGCGTGATTCGCTATGACGGGCTGGACGGCGACTTCCTCGGTGGCTTCCTGCTGCTGCAACTGGCCAACTTCACCTACGCCGCCGGGCAGGTGCTCTACAAACATCTGGTGGCGCGCCACCCGAGCGACCTGCCGCATTATCGGCGTTTCGGCTATTTCTACCTCGGTGCGCTGGCGGTAGTCCTGCCGGCCTTCCTGATGTTCGGCAATCCGCAGAACGTTCCCACCGACGCCCAGCAATGGAGCGTTCTGCTGTTCCTGGGGCTGTGTTCCACAGCATTGGGTATGTACTGGTGGAACAAGGGCGCGTGCCTGGTATCAGGTTCGACCCTGGCCGTGTTCAACGTCCTGCATGTGCCGGTGGGCCTTTTGGTCAACCTGTTGATCTGGAACCAGCACGAGTCACTGAGCCGTCTGTTCATTGGAGGGGTGCTGATTGTGGTGTCGCTCTGGATCAGCCGGTTCGGGGCCAGGCCTTTGCTGGTGAGGGGGCAGTAGGGCTAATGCAGATCAATTGAGGCATACCTGTCACTTGTGGGAGGGGCCTTGGCCGCGACGACTCAATTACAGGCAACACGTTTATGTCGCCGACAACGCTCCGAGCAGTAACGCACCTCATCCCAGCAGCGCGCCCATTTCTTGCGCCAGGTGAAAGGCAGTCCGCAAGTCGCACAGGTTTTGACTGGTAGCTCACTTTTTTTCACATCGACTTCTCCGCGCAGTGAGGCCTGGTTTCTGGAAACGAACATTGTCGTTCAAGTTGCTATTGGTGGTGGAGCTGTCGACCTCGCTATACTCCGGCAGGTCCCACATCAATAGAGCGTTTCAAAAATGGCTGTTCAACCGCCCGTGCGCTGCTACGCTACGGCAATGCGCAAGGCCTCAAGACGGCTTACTCAGCTCTATGATGATGCCTTGGCCCCTTCGGGGCTTCGCTCGACCCAGTTTGCGATTCTTGCGGAGCTGGTGCCTCGGGCCGAATCTCCGCCCACATTGCAGGAACTGGCCGATGCGCTGGTTCTGGATCGCTCCTCATTGGGCCATAACCTGAAACCCCTTGAGCGCGACGGGCTCGTTGCGCAGCAAACCAGCCTTGCCGATCGCCGACGTCGACTGATCATGGCGACGGTCGAAGGGGAAAAGGCATTCCACGACGCCCGGATCTTGTGGCGACAGGCTCAGGAGCGGTTTCTCAAGACCTTCGGCGAGGACGCGGCGGGTGAGCTGTGCAAGGCGTTGCTCAGCATTGCCTATGACGAACGCCTTCTCACCGAAGAGTGAGGACCGCTCATGACGCTCGAATGACCCCTTTGAGCATCGCGAAGTAACTGATCAGAGCGTATGCCACCAGCGAAAAAGCCGTGGCAATGGCGATGTTCGACAGTTGGGGCTCCAGATACCAGGCGGCCAGCCAGCTCAACGATGTGGCCAGAAGCATGCGGGTGGTCATCGCAATGAAAGGCGCACCTGCATGGCCAGCCCCTTGGGCGGCGAACCCGAAGACGAAGCCGAATCCGAGTGCGGCATAAAATGGCGCCACAATGTGCAGATAGGTTTTTGCGGGCTCCAGCACGGCGGGGTCGGTGCTGAAAAACTGCAACCACAGCATCGGGAAGACAGCGACGATCAAGCCAATGACCCCGACAAAAGCGGTGCCGACCAGTATTCCGGTCCAGGCAATCTTTCTGGCCCGCTCGGTGTTGCCTGCGCCTATGTTGATCCCCACCATCGTCAAGACTGCGGCCGATAAACCGAACAGCAGCGGAATCATCACGTAATCCAGGCGCGAAGCAATCCCGAAGGCGGCCAGGGCGTCTGTGCCCGCCAGGCCGACTGCGCCGGTGATCAGGATGACAATCAGGTTGGTCATGACGGTGCTGAGCGCAGCAGGAAGGCCGACTTTCAATATTTCCCTGATCAGGCGCCACTCGAATGCAACCTTGCGGATAGTGAGGTTTGACTTGCCCGACATCATGTAGTGCACGAGAAAGAACGCTGCCGTCACGTAAAAGATGGCAAAGGCAGTCCCAGCGCCTGCAATCCCCATTGCCGGGATCGGGCCAAACCCGAAGATCAGCGCCGGGGAAGCCGGGATCAGAATGATTGCGCCTATGAGTGTGATGAGCGCGGGGATCTTTACGTTTCCCGAGCCACGAAGCGATGCGGTGATCATGTTGACGATCCACATGGGCACCGCGCCCAGAAACAGATAGTTGGAATACTTCAGGGCCGCATCCAGGGCTTCGCTGCGCCCGCCCATGGCGTGGTAGAGAAAAGGCCCCAGCAGGAGCGCGGCCACTGTAAATGCCAGGCCGATGAAAACCGCGAGAATGATGGAGTGCATCAGCAGCGAATCGGCATCGTGTTCGTTTCCCGCTCCAAAAGCACGGGCTACCGCCGAGGCCACGCCGCTTCCGATTCCGCCGCCGGACATCGTCACCATCAGCATGTAGAACGGAAATACCAGGGCGACACCTGCCAATGCAGCCGTTCCCAAAAGCCCTACGTAATAGGCCTCGGCCATGGTCACGGCGGTCTGTGCCAGCAGTACGGCGACCGTTGGCCAGGCGAGCAGCAGTAACGTCGAAAGAATCGGCCCGGTGAGGAGTCTTTCGCGGGCAGAGTTGGTGGGGGGCGATGCTGTCGCTGCGGGTTGCTGAGCAACCACCGGGGGGAGTTTTGACATGGCAGATCCGGTATCAGTGCAAGGGCATCAGCGGCAAGGCAAGCGTCACTGGTTTAATGGGTATATGCCCATAATATGACCATTTTTCAGGCTGGGGGCAATCGTCCGGTGCTGATCGACTGTCATGCATGCCCACCGGTTATCCAGTGATGCCCTCCGATTCGCGCATTCCGGCCTCGTAGAGCGCGGCTAAATGCCCGGTCGAGCAACAAAATCCACCCACAGTGGTAAAGAAACTCGGCCCCGGCGCTCGAAACCGTTACGCTATGCAGCTGTATTTTTGTATTTCGTCGAGGTAGTACCCGTGTTTTCCGAATTCGCCCTGCACGAACGCCTGCTTAAAGCTGTGGCCGAGCTTAAATTTGTCGAGCCTACGCCTGTGCAGGCCGCCGCTATTCCGCTGGCATTGCAAGGGCGTGACCTGCGGGTGACTGCACAAACCGGTAGCGGCAAGACGGCTGCTTTTGTGTTGCCGATCCTCAATCGCCTGATCGGCCCGGCCAAGGTACGTGTGGATATCCGCGCCGTGATCCTGCTGCCGACCCGCGAGCTGGCTCAGCAGACCCTCAAGGAAGTCGAGCGTTTCTCGCAGTTCACCTTCATCAAGGCTGGCCTGATCACCGGTGGCGAAGATTTCAAGGTCCAGGCCGCAATGCTGCGCAAGGTGCCGGATATCCTGATCGGTACGCCGGGTCGTCTGCTGGAGCACCTCAACGCCGGCAACCTGGACCTCAAGCTGGTTGAAGTGCTGGTCCTCGACGAAGCCGACCGCATGCTGGACATGGGCTTCTCCGAAGACGTCGAGCGTCTGGCGGGCGAATGTGCCGACCGCCAGCAGACCATGCTGTTCTCGGCCACCACCGGTGGTTCGGGTCTGCGGGACATGATCCGCAAAGTGCTGAAAGACCCACAGCACCTGCAGCTCAATAACGTCAGCGAGCTGGCCAGCGGTACTCGTCAGCAGATCATCACCGCTGACCACAATGTCCACAAAGAGCAGATTCTCAACTGGCTGCTGGCCAACGAGACCTACCAGAAAGCCATTGTGTTCACCAACACCAAGGCAATGGCCGATCGTCTGTACGGGCGTCTGGTCGCTCAGGAATACAAGGCGTTCGTGCTGCACGGCGACAAGGACCAGAAGGACCGCAAGGCGGCCATCGACCGTCTGAAACAGGGCGGCGCCAAGATACTGGTGGCCACTGATGTGGCGGCGCGCGGGCTGGATGTGGATGGCCTGGATCTGGTCATCAACTTCGACATGCCACGTAGCGGCGATGATTACGTTCACCGCGTAGGCCGTACCGGGCGTGCGGGCAGTGAAGGTCTGGCGGTTTCGCTGATCTGCCACGGCGACTGGAACCTGATGTCCAGCATCGAGCGCTACCTCAAGCAAAGCTTCGAGCGTCGGACCATCAAGGAAGTCAAAGGCACCTACGGCGGACCGAAGAAGGTCAAGGCCTCGGGCAAGGCTGTCGGCACGAAGAAGAAAAAGACTGATACCAAGGGCGACAAGAAAAAGGTTGCCGCCAAGGGGCCGACCAAGCGCAAGAGCGTCAATCGTCCCAAGTCTGATTCGCTGGTAAGCAAGGACGGCATGGCGCCGTTGAAGAAACGCAGCACACCGGCACCTGCGGCTGAGTAATCTGCCACTCGCGACTGAAGTCGCTCCCACACACAGCCTGTGGGAGCGACTTCAGTCACGAACGATCTCCCTCCGTCTCCCCGGCTGAACGGCCACCCTCGCAACAGGTCACAACCTCTGAGTAGCAAGCCCGTGGCCGGACGTCATGGGCTATTCATCCATGCTGGACGGAGGTTTTACAAAATGGCTTACAACTGGGACCTTATCGAACGTCTGCTCCATGAAGTACAGAACAGCGCTGGCGAGTCCTTTGCTCCGCGCAAATATGCCGAGGATCATGCGGCAGCCAAGGCTGCTGAAGGCGAGTCTGTGGGTAATCTGGATCACTTGAAGACCGAAGCTGCCGATCTGGAAGCGCTATTGCTCAAGCACAACTACATCGAACCGCGTCCCGAAGAGGAAGGCGGCACGGGCTCGAACTTTGTCCTGACCGCTCGCGGGTCGAGCCTGCTGGCGATGATCGACAGCAGCATTCCGGGCAACGATCATCCGCGGCAGGTGCTGGATGATCAGGCCGATGCACTCGACCCTTCGACCTTCGATGAGGTCGCGTCCAAGGCGCAAGTGGCCTGAGCCCCCGTCATGCCTTTTGTGAGGCCTTCAGGCAATCCAGGTCCGCGAAGTCCTCACGCATGTCTGCGATTCTGGCCAACAGGCGTTTTCGCTGCTCGGGTGTGCTCTGTGCGATCACGTCCACGAGCAGCGAAATCGCGGCATGCTCGGCCTTGTTGTAGTTCTGGCGGTATTCAGGCGTCCAGAAGGTTTCGCGATTCTGCAGCAGGGCGGCAATGCGCTGCGGGAAGTCGCTGGCCTGACGTTGCTGCACCGTAGCCAGGAACAGGTTCTGCCAGCGGGTGCGGTTTTCTATCCAGGCACGGTTCTGTTCGCCCAGTGAGGCCGACCAGGTTTGAACCCGCGCTTTCTGTGCTGTGCTCAACTGGCCCAGCCAGGGCGTGAGGCGTTTTTCCATGCGCTCGGAGCGTTCGGCGATCTGCTTGTCCAGCGGCTCGTTGAGGAGTTTGTTTTCCTGTTTGCGCTTGTCCTTGGCGAATGCGTTCTGCATCTCCTGAACCTGCTTGTCATCGAAGCGGGCCAGCAATTCGACGGCCGAGGGCGTGATCTGGCGGGAGATTTTCGCGATGGCTTCCTTGGCTTCTTCAGTACGCGCTTCCAGCTCTGCCTGGGTGACCTGATCGTTTTTAACCATGTCTTCCAGGCGATTGAACCAGGTCAGGTAGTCGGGCAGTTGTGTACTGCAATGCCAGCTCAAGTGCTGTTTGAGACGTTCGTCGAGCCAGTTCTTTTGCGTACGACTCATGTCCAGATAGTCGTTGAGCGTCCAGGGAATGATCACGTCAAGGTTGCGATACGCCAGACCCACCTGGCTGCATGCAACAAGCAACGGCACGGCCATCAATAGCTTAATGAAGGCTTTGAAACAATGCATGACAGCTCCTCGACGCATTGAGTGACTTGTAGAGGAGTGTAGGAGCTGGCAGTTCAACTTACTTGAGGCGTTGCACGAAAACCGGTTACCTGAAGTGTCATGCAAGCCTAGAAGAACGAGCGTACGGCCTTGATCGTGAACATCCCTTCGCACCGGGAATTATGGCCGCTGTAGACGCTGCAATCGGAGCCGCTGAGGCTCGATCCGCTGTAAATCAGGTTCATGTCGATCCCCAGCCATGGTCGTGACAGCTTCAATGACCAGTCGTTGAAACCGCTGATCAATGAACCGTCATCGCCGGCCTGCGGCGTGTCGAACTGGTGATTAGCGTATTGCATGCGAACGCCCAGGCCCAGTTGCTCAATGGCGCCAAGGTCGATGAAAACAGTGCTGTTGCGGATGCCGACATCATTGCTGAATGCCGCGCCAACCCGGCTGTTGAGCACGCGCAGCCCGGCATAGAACTCATGGCTGTCGATCTGGCTGGTGTCGGGATAGCTGTAGCGAATCATCCCCAGTTCGTAACCCAGGGTGTTGTCGAAGGGTTTCTTGAAGCCCATGTAGGAATCGACTTCAAGTGTCGTGTCTTCGGTAAAGCCCATGTTCGGTGACCACTGACCGAAGTAAAAGCCGCTTTCATGGGTCAGGTCCAGCCCGCCGTGGAAGGAGCCGGAGTTGCCGTTGGGTGTCACCAGCCCCTGGGCCATGCTGCGTGTGGGGGTGGTCGCCAGTTTTAGGTCGAAGTCGCCCAGGTCCCGTTCCAGAACCTGGGCGTAAACCTGCTGGCACAACAGCAGCGTGCTGAGAGACAGCATCTGTAATCGAATATTGAGCATGGCTCACTCCTTAAGCGTGTCGAGGAGTGTGGTCACAATGGCGTATCGAAAACGGCGCAGGGGCCCGACACAAGCCGCGAGCTAGAGCCTCGCAAGCATACCGATGAAATGCCGGGGATGCGGACCGTTCGTCGATCCGCAGGAGCTTCAGTTGCTGGCTGTTGTCTCGGTGGGCGCAATGATCAGCCCGCGAATCACCACCAGAGCCTGCTCGAACGAGGGATAGCCGCTCTTGGCCACGTCGAGTTCGGCGTATTCGGTGCGATAGCGCTCGGACTTTTGCGGGTCGCTCATGCTCAGTTGCTGGGAGAGCAGGGCGATGGCCAGAGGGTGCCGGTATTTGTCGGCTGCGGTCTGCAACAGATCGATGATCCGCTTCTGCTCGGCCTGCTCGCGAATCAGCAACACTGCCTGATAGAACTCGGCTTCACCGGATGCATCGTCGATGGCGGCGCGTCGCAGCATGGCTTCGGCCAGTTCGTAGTTTTCGCGGTCAGCTTCGCTGATCAGCAGCTTGGCCTGAAGCATATCGTGCTGATACAGCAGATGGCCTGCACGGCAAGGGCTGTCAGTGAGGGGATTTTCATTGGGGCCGTTTTCGCAATGCTGCGATGCACAACCACCCAGGTAGATCAGAGCGCCGAAAAGCATCCAGTTCTTCATTCAAGCATTCCGCAAAGCAAAAGGGGTCTGCTACCAGAGCGTTTTCCTGCTCTTGGTTTGGAGATAATGAAGGAGATTAGCAGTGAGACGGGAGATGTAGCTAGCGCCCTGCATTGATCAGGGCGCATAGAAACCGCAAAGCAGTCGGGGAGAATTACTTCTTGCCGAGGTTGATGTGCTTGGACGGGGTAAAAGTCTGGCCGCTCACGCCTTTGGCGATTTGCTGGATTTCGCCGCCGGACTTAAGGAAAGCTGCGATCTGGGCGTTGATCGAATCGCTCGTTTCAACGGCTGGAGCTGGCTTTGCTTTGGTGTGGGATGCCTTGATACGCATGACTGCCATAACCTTCATAAACTTCGTACGGCCAGCCATCCTACAGGAAATGAAGGGTCTCTGCTGGCTTAATAAGACGCGCAGCCAAATGAGCGGCCCGTGAGCAGTGAAGGTGAAGGCCCGGCATGACACCCTTAACTCTCTGTTTTAAATGGGAAGTCATCATTGATGGCGGCTGGTTTTGTCTGTGGATGTTCTGCCCGGAAAACTGACGAGCGGGAGCTGGTCAGTAATGCCTGCACATCCCGGGCATCTGTTCGCCAGCACGCTGCCCGCCGCGAGGGCCGGTGATCTGCCGCGCGAATGCCGACGTAAAGTCGGGTAGAATGCCGCCTACGTAATGAGGGTATCTGCAAATGGCGTTAATCGGGCGTTACAACAGCTTGCAAGTGGTCAAGCACACTAACTTCGGTCTGTATCTGGACGGTGCTCAGGATGGTGAAATCCTGCTGCCCAACCGGTATATCCCCAAGGATATTCCTACTGAAGATGAAGACTGGATCAACGTTTTCATCTATCTGGACAGCGAAGACAAGCTGATCGCCACCACTGAAAAACCCAAGGTTCAAGTGGGTGAGTTCGCCAGCCTGAAGGTGGTAGAGGTCAACAGCATCGGCGTGTTCCTGGACTGGGGGCTGCCCAAGGATCTGCTGCTGCCGTACTCCGAAGAGAAGCGCACGTTGCAGGCAGGTGATTATTGCGTGGTGCATGTCTATCTGGACAAACACTCGCGCCGCATCACCGCCACTGCGCGCCTGGATCGCTATCTGGACAAGACGCCTGCCAATTACAGCGTGGGTCAGGAAGTCGACCTGCTGGTTGCCGAAGCCACCGACATGGGCTTCAAGGCGATCATCAACAACAAGCACTGGGGCTTGATCCACAAGAACGAAGTGTTCAAGTTCCTGCGTCCCGGCAAGCAGGAAAAAGGCTTCATCAAGGAAATCCGCGCCGACGGCAACATCAGTCTGAGCCTGCAACCGGTCGGTGCTGAAGCGGCGGGCAGCCTGAACTCCAAGATTCTCGCCAGATTGCGTGAGAACAATGGCGTGTTGCCGGTCAGCGACAAGAGCGATCCACAGGTCATCAGTGGCCTGTTCGGCGTCAGTAAAGGGAACTTCAAGAAGGCTATCGGTGCCTTGTATAAACAGGGTCAGATTGTGATTCATCCTGACCGTATCGAACTGACCTGATACCGGGTGCGCCCATGAAAAAAGTCCTTACAGCCTACTTCAGTACGCTTCTGGCTTTTCTGATCCTGGATGGTATCTGGCTGGGATTGCTCATGGGCTCGACCTATCGGGACTGGCTCGGGCCGCTGATGCTCGCCGCGCCGCTGTTGGGGCCGGCGGTCGTGTTCTATCTGCTGTACGCGGCGGGGCTGGTGATATTCGGCGTACTGCCCGCGCTCAAGGCGCAACGCCTTGGGCATGCAACCCTGTATAGCGGGCTGCTGGGGCTGATTGCCTACGGCACTTACGACCTGACCAACTGGGCGACCTTGCAGGGTTGGCCTGCGCAGTTGGCGCTGGTCGATCTGGCCTGGGGCACCGTTGTCTCGGCCCTGGCCGGGACGGCGGGGTATCTGGCGACACGCCGCCTTGCCTGAACCCCTTACTTCTGCACAAAACCCGCAAAGCTGAGGTTGCTGCCCTTGGGGCGCATGTCCTTGAGGAACGAATCCTTGTCGGCGCTCAACTCAAGGCTGACGGTCGGCTTGCGCTTGCCGGCATTGCGCACTTCCAGGCCTTCGATGTGATCACGCATGAAGACGGTGGTCACCTTCAGGTGCAGCAATTGGTCGGTTGCCGGAGTGTGCAGCAGCAGATGCAGCCATTCGTACTGGCCGACTTGCAGGCGTGCCACGGGCAGATCGAACCACCAGATATTGCGCTTGGTATCCAGGATGGCGAAGTGGGTGTTGTTGACGCCCAGCACTGCGCCGCCCAGATCCTGGTTCCTGCGTGCGATGGCCAGCTTTTTATCGAGTTTCATAACGTTCCTGTGAATCGGTTTGTTCAGTGTGCCGGGCACAGACTGACTGCGACGCGCATTCTCGCACAAACACCGGAAATAAGACCTGCCCATAAGCTGACGAACGGAGGGCTTTGGCGGGAAAATAATTGAAACTCTGCGCGACGGCCCCCGGTCAATTTTCTTGTCGAGGTTACGACATTTGATTTCAGAACGGTCTTCAAGACCCGGGAGAAACGTCATGAGCAGTACTGGCGACAAAATCAAAGGCAAAGCTAATGAAGTGGCTGGTAACGTCAAGCAAGGCATCGGCAAGGCGACCGACAACAACCGGTTGAAGGCCGAAGGCAAGGCGCAGGAACTCAAGGGCGAAGCCCAGCAAGCCAAAGGTAAAACCAAGGAAGTACTGAAAAAGGGTGTAGACAAGGCGTAGCCCTGAAGGAGAACGGATAAAGGTCATCGCCGAGGTGGCCTTTATCCATCATGGCCTTGAAACCTTTTACAACTCGCCCAGTCCATTTGACGCCAGTGCAATGCTACTGGCATATGGGCAGCCGCATAATCGCAGCGTTTGTCGGTCGGGCGATGTAATGTATTCGGGTTTTTAGCGCAAGGAGACGCCATGATCTTTCCTCACATGCGTCAGTTGCCACTGGGCAAAGTGATGGTTCGTACCGTCACTGAGTTTCTCGATGACGAGATGTCTACCTACGCATCGGCACTGGCCTACCAGATGCTGTTTTCGCTGTTTCCGTTCCTGTTGTTTCTGATTGCCCTGATCGGTTTCCTGCACCTGCCGGACTTCTTCTCCTGGCTGCGTCTTCAGTCTGAGCTGGTTCTGCCACCTCAGGCGCTGGAGCAGGTCAACCCGGTAATCGATCAGTTGCAACAATCCAAGGGCGGCTTGCTGTCCATCGGTATCGTTGTTGCGTTATGGACTGCGTCGGCAGGCGTGCGCCTGATGATGAGCGCCATGAACGCGGCCTACGACGTCGTTGAAGGGCGGCCTATCTGGAAGCGTTTTCCGTTATCGATCCTCTATACCGTGGGCATCGCTGGCATGTTGCTGGCTGCTGCAGGGTTCATGGTGGTCGGCCCGCAGGTCATGAGCTGGTTCGCTTCGCAGATCGGCATGGAGGAATTCATCGTCACGCTCTGGACCGTCCTGCGCTGGCCGATGATCATCCTGCTGCTGATGATTGCCGTGGCCTTGATCTATTACGTCATGCCTGACGTGAAGCAGGAGTTCCGCTTCATCACTCCCGGTTCCGTACTGGCCGTGGTGGTGTGGATCATCGCGTCGCTGGGCTTTGGCTTCTATGTGAAGACTTTTGCCGACTACAACGCCATGTACGGCAGCATCGGCGCGATCATTGTGCTGTTGCTGTATTTCTACATATCGGCGGCGGTACTGCTGCTCGGTGCCGAGATGAATGCCGTGATCGAGCACATGTCCCAAGAGGGCAAGGATGCCGGAGAGAAAGAGGCCGGCGACAATGGCGTACACTCAACCACCAAGCAGCATGTTTCCGGGCTGGGGCGCGATCATTCGGTACATGGCACATTAAAGGCTGACGAATCCTGAGCCAGAGTGCCAGAATCGCTTTTTCGTTCAAGGGACCGACACTCACCATGATCCGCAACATTCTGAAGATGGGCGACGAGCGCTTGTTGCGCATTGCGCCGCCTGTGCCCCGTGAGATGTTTGGCAGCAGCGAACTCAAGACGCTGATTGCCGATATGTTCGAGACCATGAAAAGTGTCGGCGGCGTTGGCCTCGCTGCGCCGCAGATCGGTGTCGATCTGCAACTGGTGATATTCGGTTTCGAGCGCAGTGAGCGCTATCCCCATGCCGAAGCGGTGCCGCAGACCATCCTGCTTAACCCGCTGATCACGCCACTGAGCCCAACCCTTGAAGCGGGCTGGGAAGGTTGTCTGTCGGTGCCGGGCCTGCGTGGCATGGTCGATCGTTACGAAAGCATTCGCTATGAAGGTTTTGACCCCGACGGCCAGCCGATCCAGCGCATCGCCCAAGGGTTTCATGCGCGAGTGGTCCAGCACGAATGCGATCACCTGATCGGTCGGTTGTACCCTTCGCGCATCACCGACTTCAGCAAGTTCGGCTTTATCGAGGTCATGTTCCCGGACATGGACCCCAACGCCGACGACTGACTCAGTGGCCTGCCCGGCACAAGGCAACCAGCGCCTTGCTGCGGCTGAAGCGCATGAACTTTTCGCCCAGTGCATGCGGCAGCCTCTGGGCTGGCTCGAAACCACTCAGCCGATAGAACTCCAGCAAATCCGGATGACAGAACAGCCAGACCGGCCCCGCCAATGGCTCCACGGCATGCCCGATCAGGCGTCGTGCAACGGCCTGGCCACGCAGGTGCGGGTCGACAAACAACCCGGTCAGCCAATGTCCGTCGGCGACTTCGCTCAGGCAAAGAGCGCCGACGATCTGCGACTGTTTTGCCACCCACAGAGTCCCGCGGGGCACGGCGCGCATGGACGATTTATGCTCGCGGTAGAACTTGTCCAGCAAGGGGCGGCAGGCATCAGGCAGGATGCTGAACTGAATGTCGGGCATGGTCGGGCTCTGCTGTTCGAGGCGGGCCATCATACAGAGGCCCGACCCGCTGACGTGACTCATATCAACCGCGGTCTATGATTTATCCATGAGCCGAAAACCTGTTGAATTGCATACTCCCCGCTTGCTGATCCGTGAGCTGGGCAGCACCGATATCCCGGCCCTGGCGGCGATTCTTGGGGATGCTCAGGTCATGCGCTATTCGGTCCGGGGCGTGCTCAGCGAACAAGCCACCGCCGAGTTCGTTCAGGGCTGTATCCATTGCTATGACACCGATGGCTTTGGGCCGATGGCCGTGATTGAAAAGGCTTCGTCACGGCTCGCCGGATTTTGCGGGTTTAACGCCGAACGGGTGGATGGCGTCCGGGAAGTCGAGATCGGCTACCGGCTGGGCACCGCCTTCTGGGGCCAGGGCCTTGCCACCGAAGCCGTTCGGGCCATGTTGCAGCACGGCTTTGCCGTGCTGGGCATGCCTTCGGTCATTGCAATCGTGCAGCCTGAAAACACCGCTTCGGTGAATATCCTGCGCAAGACAGGGTTCAGCGGCTTTATTCATAGCCAATACCATCGCCTGGGTGTACGGATTTATCGCATGACGTGTGAGCAATGGCTGACGGGATCTTCCTGATAACGGCATGACTCGACGGGATGCGACCCCGACTCTGGAAAAGCGTGGATTAACTGTTAAGTTCAAGGTTGCAGTCAATTCATCTCGGGAGGAGGCCATGAATGACTATCAGGGTCTGCCGCCTGTTGTATTCAGGGCACGTGTATCCAGAACAAGCCTGACCCTTTTGGGATGCAGCCTGCTGCTGTCCTTGGCGCTGACTCTGGATGTTCGCGCCGATGAAGACGCGGACGATACGGCGCTGCTGTTCGTTCAGGAACGCCATCTTGGCGACAGCCTGGCCTGGCTGGGTTATCAGGTCGCGTCGCGCACCGTCACCTTTGCAAGCCTTGTCCAGTCCATTGGCAAGACCCAGGCTCAGGACCTGGTGCACAAGGAATTGCAGCGTCTGCAACCCACCTATCAGATGCAGTGGGACCGCAATCTTGCGGCAGCCTATGCTCATTCCTTTACGGCGCAAGAATTGCAGTCTCTGAATCAGGGCAGCAGTTCCCTGTCCTTGATGAACAAGTTCAAGGCCAGGAACAACGAGGTCGGCGCACAGATGAAAGCGCGTTCGTCCGAACTGCTGAAGGCTTTCGTTGCCCAAGCGCTGGGCAATGCTCAGAAGTCACTCGCCCATTGAGGCTCTGCAGGAAATCCACCTGCGTTCGGTGATGCAGCGTTGAAAACAGGCTCACCTTCGCTCGAACACATTTCGTACAGAGTCTGCTCCTATCAAAGCAACACGAAAGCGAGGAACAACACCATGGACCTATTCATGCAAGCCGCCATTGATGAGGCGCAACAGGGATTGGCCGAGGGCGGGATTCCTATCGGTTCGGTCATCGTTCATGACGGCAAGATCATCGGGCGTGGACACAATCGCCGGGTACAAGAGGGCAGTGCAATCAAGCATGGCGAGATGGACGCCCTGGAGAACGCGGGTCGCCAGCCTGCCAGCGTTTATCGCGACTCTGTGCTCTATACCACGTTGTCGCCCTGTGCGATGTGCAGCGGTGCGATTCTGCTCTATGGCATCGGCAAGGTCATCGTGGGCGAAAACGAGACATTCATGGGCGAAGAGGAGCTTTTGCGCTCCCGTGGGGTGCAAGTCGATGTGCTGCACGACACGACTTGCCAGCACATGATGCATGGTTTCATTGCCAGCAAGCCTGAGCTGTGGAGTGAAGACATCGGGGAGTGAAGGCTTAGTGCTATCAAGCCTTCGCGGGCTCTGTGAAGGGTGTTAATCTCGACTCATTGTTCATGTGGTACGGAGTCAGTAATGCCGGTTCAGCGACGCAATAACGTAAACGTCATGGGCGATGGACCGGCCACATTGATTTTTGCTCACGGTTTTGGCTGCAATCAAAACATGTGGCGCTTCATCGCGCCGGTGTTCGCGAAACATTTCAAGGTCGTGCTGTTTGATCTGGTGGGCAGCGGGAAGTCCGAGTTGTCGGCTTACTTCCCGCACAAATATGCCTCCCTGCGCGGTTATGCCAGCGATTTGCTGGAAGTTGTCGAGGAGTTCGCCAATACCGGGCCTGTCATTCATGTCGGGCATTCGGTCAGCGCCATGATCGCGGTACTGTCTGAAATCCAGGCTCCCGGTCGTTTTGCCGCCCACATCATGGTCGGCCCGTCGCCTCGCTACCTCAACGATGACGATTACGTCGGCGGTTTCAGCCAGGCGGATATCGACTCATTGCTGCATACCCTGGAAAGCAACTATCTGGGCTGGTCCAGCACCATGGCGCCAACGCTGATGGGCTCTTCTGACCGTCCCGAACTGGGCGAGGAACTGGCCGACAGTTTCTGTCGCACCAATGCCGATATCGCCAAGCAGTTTGCCCGCGTGACCTTCATGTCGGACCACCGCAGGGATGTCGCGAATTTTTCGGGTAAAACCCTGATTCTGCAATGTAGCGATGACATGATCGTGCCGGTCCAGGTGGGCGAGTACCTTAACCGTGTCATTGAGAACAGCACATTGCGTGTCATCGAAAACGTCGGCCACTATCCTCACATGAGTGCGCCCAAAGCCTGTATCGCGGCGATGAGCGAATTCCTGCAACCTTTTGGATATGCCGAACATGCGGTCTGATTCACCTGCCTTGCCTGATGCTGACGACCTGTTTGACGGAGCTGCCTGCGGTTTATTGCTGACACGGGAAAACGGCACCATCGAACGGGTCAACCAGGCCTTCTGTGTCTGGTTGGGCATGGAGCGCGAGTCGCTGCTGGGGCGGCGTTTTCAAGACTTGTTGAGCATGGCCGGCAAGATTTTCCATCAGACTCACTGGGCGCCTCTGCTACAGGCGCGTGGTTCGGTTGCCGAAGTCAAACTTGAGCTGCTTCATGCTGATGGCCGCCCGATCCCGATGATGCTCAACGGTATACGCCGTGAACATGCTGGCGGCTTCTTCCATGAACTTGCAGTGTTTGTGGCTGAAGAGCGCAACAAGTACGAACGTGAACTGCTGTCGGCGCAAAAGCTTGCCGAAGAGCTGCTGCTGCAACAGATGAGCGTCCAGACAGAGCTGACATCGGCCCGCAACCGCTTGCGCCTGGCCCATGTCGAGGCCGAAATCCGGGCGATCTTTGCCGAGCAGATGGTGAGCATTTTCAGCCATGACCTGCGCAATCCGTTATCGGCGATCAAGATGGCGTCCGGATTACTGGGGCGTAGCGCGCTGGAACCCCGGCAGGAACGCATGCTGGGCCACATCAATCATGCGACCGACCGCGCCCAGCGCATGATTGTCGATCTGCTGGATTTCACCGATGCAAGAGTCGGGCGCGGCATCTCGGTTTCTCCTCTGCCCATTGATCTGCATGCCGTGATTGCCCGCTGTGTTGAGGAAATGCGCGGGGCATTCCCTGGCCATGTCATCACTCATCGTTGCGAAGGCCAGGGCTCCTGTATTGCCGATGCAGACCGATTGGTGCAGGTCATCAGTAACCTGGTTGCCAATGCCATCAACTATGGCTCGGTGGATGGGGAAATTGTGGTGACCTCCGCGCTGGAGTCGAACCGGGTTCGATTGTCGGTGCATAACTTCGGGGAGCCGATACCGCCCGAAATGCTTGATAACCTGTTCGAGCCTGCTGTGCGCAACTCAGGTGACACGGATGAAAATCGCAGCGTTGGCCTGGGATTGTTCATTGTCCGGGAGATTGCCCGGGCACACCTGGGAGACGTGACCGTCCTTTCCACGGCCGAACATGGCACGACCTTTACCGCGAGCATTCCTCAGACAGCCTGAAATCCGCAGGTGCGAGCACGACGTCGGAGCGCTGCGTCAACACCACGCAGCCTCCCACATCGTTTTGTGTTGCCTTGCCCCAGACCATCCTTGTTACAAACTCCCTCGTTATAAACTTGCTCATCTGTCATTCAAGGTCGAACCTGACAACCCAATCGCTATCAAAGCCTTACCATTTCCCTTGAGGGCAAGTGATGAACAGTTTTGTGCGAAACCTCGCAATCGCGGCGCTCGTTGCCTTATCAGGCATCGGCATTGCCCAGGCGCAGGATCAGCCGGGCAGAAACGGTGCCACCAGCAACCCTTATAACAGCCCGATTCATCGCGCCAATCCCAACAGCCGCCAGGGCACTCAGCCGAGCACGCCTCAGGTACGTCCGAACATCGGGCCAGCGCCTCGTCAGCCGACCCTGGAAAACGGCGGGATCCGCAATGGCTATCCAACCCGGCAGACGCCAACCAGCCCGACCAGCCCGACCAATCAGAACACCACGCCTAAACGCCCATGACTCATCTCCCGCAGTAGTCGGGATCTCTACTCAATGCATAAGGAATCGCCCATGTTAAGAAAAACCCTGATCGCGACAATGTGTGCCACAGCTTTGTTGAGCCTGCCATTGGCTGCCAGTGCGGCTGACGAGGCCGTACAGCAGTACAAGAGCGAGCTGGGCACTGTCAGTGTCAGTGAAGTGGTTGGCGGGCTGGATCATCCTTGGGCTCTGGCGTTCCTGCCTGACAAGAAAGGCATTCTGGTCACTGAGCGATCGGGCAATCTGCGTGTCGTCTCGCCGGAGGGCAAGCTGTCCAGCCCGATCTCCGGTGTTCCACAAGTCTGGGCAAGAGGGCAGGGTGGTTTGCTGGATGTTGTGCTTTCTCCTGATTTCGCCAAAGACCGTCTGGTCTACCTGACCTATTCCGAAGGCAGCGGCAAGACAGCCGCCGAAGGCGACAATGCAGGCACTGCTGCCGGACGCGGTCGCCTGTCGGCCGACCTGACCAGACTGGAAGACTTCACCGTGATTTTCCGCCAGCAGCCCAAGCTGTCGGTAGGGAATCACTTCGGTTCGCGGATGGTCTTCGACCGCGAGGGCTATCTGTTCATCGCGCTGGGCGAAAACAATAACCGTCCGACTTCCCAGGACCTGGACAAGCTGCAAGGCAAGGTCGTGCGTCTCTACCCGGACGGCAATGTCCCGAAAGACAACCCCTTCGTCGGGCAGAACAATGTACGCCCCGAAATCTGGTCTTACGGCCATCGTAACCAGCAGGGCGCGGCCCTGAACCCCTGGAGCGGAACCGTATGGACCAACGAACACGGCCCGAAGGGCGGTGACGAGGTGAATATCATCGAGCGCGCCCAGAATTATGGCTGGCCACTCGCGACCCACGGCATCAACTATTCCGGGCAACCGATTCCAGAAGCCAAGGGCAAGTTTGTTGAAGGCACGAAAGTACCGTTCCATGTGTGGGAAAAGTCACCGGGTATTAGCGGTATGGCGTTTTATAGCGACGGCCGTTTCAAAGCCTGGGACCACAACTTGTTTATTGGCGCACTGGCCACCGAAGAGTTGATCCGCTTGCAGTTTGAAGGCGACCGCATTGTTCACGAAGAACGTTTCCTGGGCGATATGAAACAACGCATCCGTGATGTCCGCCAGGGGCCGGATGGTTACTTGTATGTGCTGACCGATGACGATAAAGGCAAGTTGCTCAAAGTCGGTTTGCAATAATAAATAAAAACTCCCGCATGAAAGGTTCATGCGGGAGCGTTCTCAAACGGGGAGGCTTGAGCGAATCGCTTAGCGATCCTGAGCGTCGCGCAGCACTTCACCGGTCTTGGCGTCGACCTCGAAGTCCCACTCCACGCCCTTGGCGTCTTTCAGCTCGATCTGATACACGTAACGGCCAGCGTGTCTTTCAAGCTCGGTATCGTGAATCTGGAAGCCTGGGTGTTTGGCCAGTGCCTGTTTGTTGAACTGTTCAAAGTCCCCGACTGCGCCGGATTTCTGCAGGCGGATTACTTCGTCAGGGCCAATATCGGCTTGGGCCATACCGGCAGCAGTGGTCAGTGCAAAGGCGGTGAAAAGAGCAGGCATAAGTTTCATGGGTTATTCCTTCTGATGGGACTGCTTAATGGATGCTTTACCAGTTGATTCGTTCAACTGTTTTGTTGAAGCCAGATTAATGCGCCTTACTTAATTCATCCTTAAATGTTCAAGGTGTGCGTGTCTGGCCGAAAGTCGCCTCTTGCGTCTTGGTAGACAAAGTTTTCGACGCAGGCAGGCAGAGGTTGTAAAAAAGCGGCGGTGAACGTAAAAGGTGGCCCCCGGCCGGATGGTGCCTCGTCGCTTTCCCGGTCCCCATTCCGCTGGAGTTTCATTGATGAGTACGTCACGCCGACCTGCCGCGCGTCTGGCTTCGTGTCTGTTGCCCTTTGGCATGGCCGTCACTTCACCGTTGCTGGCCGCAGAGCCGGTGAATCTGGATGCCGTGAAAGTGTCGGGAACCGCAGACGCATCCAGCCCCGATTATCAGGCCCGTCAGGCATCGGTGGGTGGCTTTGGCGAGACAGCCCTGATCGACACGCCGGCTTCGGTATCGGTATTCACTGAGGCGCTGATCAAGGACCGTCAGGCCAGGCTGCTCAGTGAAGTCCTGCGCAATGACGCTTCAGTGGGCGACGGCTATGCCCCGGTCGGCTATTACGAGAACTTCGTGGTTCGCGGTTTTTCATTGAATGCCGCCAACAGCTATCGCATCAACGGCCGCACCATTGCGGGCGAGCAGAATGTGGCGCTGGAAAACAAGCAACAGGTGGAATTACTCAAGGGCTTGTCCGGATTGCAGAGCGGTGCTGCCGCGCCGGGCGGCCTGATCAACTACGAAACCAAGCGTGCCCAGGATGTGCGCTCTGTGACGGTGTCCACCAATGAGCACGGCGGTCGCTACATCGCGACAGACGTCGGTGGCTGGTTTGGCAGCGAAAACCAGTTCGGCCTGCGCGCCAACCTTGCCCATGAAGACCTGCGTTCCTACGTCGAGCATGCCGATGGCCAGCGTGACTTCGCTTCCCTGGCCTTTGACTGGAACATCAGCGACCGGGCCTTGCTGCAACTGGACGTCGAATACCAGACCAAGGAACAGCGCTCGGTGCCGGGCTATCAATTGCTGGGCGGTACGGCGTTGCCCCACAACGCCTCGCCGCGCAGGCTGCTGGGCTATCAGAGCTGGTCGAACCCGGTGGGCATTGACTCGCTGAACATGAATGGCCGCTTCGAGTACCGTTTCAACGATGCCTGGAAAGGCAGCCTCAGCGCTTCGCGCAGCCGTGTGGTGATCGATGACTACAGCGCCTTCGCCTGGGGCTGCTATGGCTCGGCCAGTTGTGCCGCCGAAGCGGTGCCCAATCACTTCAGCGCCGAGGGCGGCTACGACATCTACGACTTCCGCAGCCCTGACGACACGCGCCGCAACGATGAAGTCGAAGCGGCCATGACCGGCACCTTCGACACCGGTTCGCTCAAGCATGAGCTGACCTTCGGCACCAGCGCGTTCCGGCGTACCGTGGACACTCGCGGCACCTTCAACGAGATGGTCGGTTCGGGCAACATCAATACGACTCCTGAATCCATCTCGCCTTCGGATCTGCCGTTGCCGCATACCGAACGCCGTCTGGACAGCCGCCAGTACGGGCTGTTCGTTACTGACCGGATCAGCTTCAACGAACAATGGCAGACCGTGCTGGGCGGGCGTCAGGTGCGTCTCGACGAACACGCCTACGCCGAAGATGGCAGCGAACAGCGTCATACCCAGCGCTCGATCTTCCTGCCGCAGGCGGCTCTGATCTACAAACCGGTGGAAAACATTTCTCTCTACACCAGCTATAGCAAAGGCTTGTCGCTGGGCGGCACGGCGGCCTGGTTCACCACCAACGCCAGTGAAATTCTTGCGCCGACCGTGTCGCGTCAATTGGAAGCCGGTATCAAGTATGACTGGCAGCGCATGAGCTTCACGGCTGCGCTGTTCCAGGCGCGTCAGGCCTATCAGTACTCGAAGCCCAATGATGATGGCAGCTTCACCTACGTTCAGCAGGGCGAGCAGAAGAACACCGGCCTTGAACTGGGCGCCAATGGCTGGGTGACCGACCGTCTGCAACTTTCTGCCAGTGCGGCGGCGATCCGGGCGCGGGTCGAGGGCAGCGGCACGGCGGCTTATGAAGATCATCAGGCGCTCAACGTTCCCAGGTATCGCGGCAGCCTCCAGGCCGATTACAGCTTGCCGATCCGTGGCCTGGCGCTGCTGGGCGGCATGCAGTACAGCGCTAGCAAATATGCCAACCGTGAAGGCACCGTGAAGGTCAACGACTACGCTCTGTTCAATATCGGCAGCCGTTACAGCACCCGCCTGGGCGACTACGACACCGTATTTCGCCTGACCGTGGATAACCTGTTCGATAAACGCTACTGGCGCGATGCCGGGGAATACCTGGGCGACGACTACCTGTTCATGGGGGCTCCGAGAACGGCGACCCTGTCGGCTTCGGTCAATTTCTAGCACCCGGAGGCGAACAGGTAGGAGCGAATTCATTCGCGAGGCATCATTGAAGGCGATAGATTTTCTTCGGATGTACCGGCCTCTCGCGAATGAATTCGCTCCTACTGGGCGTTCCACCACGCAAATCTTCGCGCCCTGCGCACGCAGGCGCTCTTTTCAGACATGTTTACGAGGGCTCCATGACAGCCATTGTTAAAACACGCCCTCAGCCATTCTCCAGGGGCGACTACAAGACCTTGAGCCTTGCAGCCCTGGGCGGCGCTCTTGAAATCTACGACTTCATCATCTTCGTATTTTTTGCCCTGATCCTCAGCCAGCTGTTCTTCCCGCCAGACATGCCCGAATGGCTGCGCCTGTTGCAAAGCTTCGGCATCTTCGTCACCGGCTATCTGGCGCGTCCGCTGGGCGGAATTCTGATGGCGCATTTTGCCGACCGTCTGGGCCGCAAACAGATGTTCAGCCTGAGCATCCTGATGATGGCCTTACCCTGTCTGCTGATCGGCATCATGCCGACCTACGCCCAGATCGGTTACTGGGCACCGTTGATCCTGCTGACATTACGCATCCTGCAAGGTGCCGCCGTGGGCGGTGAAGTGCCGAGCGCCTGGGTGTTTGTCGCCGAACATGCGCCTCAAGGGCATCGCGGCTATGCCCTGGGTGTTCTGCAAGCCGGGCTGACGTTCGGGTATCTGCTGGGCGCGCTGACAGCGACCTGGCTGGCCAGAGTATTCACGCCTGCGGAAATCCTCGATTACGCCTGGCGCATTCCGTTCCTGCTGGGCGGTGTGTTTGGTGTCGTGGGTGTCTGGTTACGTCGCTGGTTGAGTGAAACGCCTGTATTTGTCGCCATGCAGGCCCAGCGCGAAAACATGCAGGGCCTGCCGCTGGGCCAGGTGTTGCGCGAACACCGACAGTCGCTGTTGCCTGCGGCCCTGCTCACCTGTGTGCTGACCTCGGCTGTCGTGGTGCTGGTGGTGATCACCCCGACCGTCATGCAAAAACGCTTTGGCATCAGCGCCAGCGACACCTTTGCCCTGAGTGCCGTGGGCATTGTGTTCCTCAATATCGGTTGTGTGCTGGCCGGCATGCTGGTGGATCGTATCGGTGCCTGGCGTGGCGTGATCGTCTACAGCCTGTTGCTGCCGTTGGGCATCGGCGTGCTGTACGCGAGCCTTATCCTGCAGTGGCTTACCCCGGCCATCGCCTATGCCATTGCCGGGCTGGCCTGTGGAATTGTCGGTGTCGTGCCGTCGGTCATGGTGGGGCTATTCCCGCCCGGCATTCGGGTATCGGGTATTTCCTTCACCTACAACATCGCCTACGCCCTCTGGGCCAGCACCACTCCGCTGATGCTCATTGCCCTGATGCCCTGGAGCCCATGGGTCTGTGTCGCCTATGGCGTTGTCATGGGCGGCGCAGGTTTGCTGACCGCAGCCGTCTTTGGCCTGCACAAGGGAATGTCGGTCGATGATGGTGCGGCCAGCCGGAGTTGAGCCTCGCGCCGGCAATGTTCAACCCCCTCTCAAGCGTGACGAGTACTCAGCCTGCCTGCCATGGCAGAAGGGCTGAGTGGTTGTGACATACATTGTTGTGACGTGTGTTTGAATATGTGTCAGTAACTGGATCCAATTGTAACAACTGATTGTAATTCTCATTGTGCAAGTTTATCTTTCGCCTGCCTATGCGCAGCGCTATTCATGCCGTCGAATAAAACTATCCAATCTAAAAGCTGGGTAAAAGTTTTCTATGGGGATTTTTTAATGAATTAGCTGGGAGTGTTCTGGCAGTAGTGTAGGAGTTTTCTTTGTCTATGAGAGTTTCTGGTGGTTTTCTTTATGTGGGTTTGAATTTGTTTTTGTGTACAGGGTGAGCTGTGAAAAATAGTTCTAAATAAATGTATGGGTGTGCCGATTTGTTATTGATGCCAAGGAAGGTGAGTGTAAGAAACTTCCTACAGTTTGCATGTGGACAGGCTAATCACAAGGAGAAACAACATGTGGGTGACAATCAGGGAACGGGAGGTCTTGCATCTGCTATTGCAAGGCTGCACCAACAAGGAAATAGCGCAGCAGCTCTGTATCAGTGGCTACACCGTGCGCGATCACGTTTCTTCGCTGCTCAGGAAGAGCCAGGTAAAGACTCGCACCGAGCTTATTGCTGGCTATGTTGCTCGGCTGATGACAAGAAAGAACGTGCAACCCCCTACATCTGTCGGGTTGTGCAACGAGACAGACTGCACATAATTCGCTTTGTTCCGGGTGGGGCCGGTTAGTGTGATCAAGGGACTGGCTGCATTCGGTTTGTTCGATAAAAAGTGTCCGGTGCCTTGAAGTCAGTGACCTGGCAGTTGGGGAGGCTGTCGTGGTTTTACTTGCCGGATGAAACTTGTGGGCACAGAACCGATTGCTGAACTTTGGCGCTCATTCGTTTGTGCGGCATGGCGATAAATATCGGTTTTTAAATTCAGCACAACGAAAGAGCAAACAATAAGAAGGAGTTATTTCATGGATGTCTGTTTCATTCAGAGTGAGGAGCAGCCGCATCAGTCAGTGCGGCTGGCCCTCCATGCGTCAGGTATTGCTGTCCTGATGGATTTTCAACACCTGGCGGCCCGGCAGTCCGCATTGTCCATGGCCCAACTCAGCGAGCAGCAGGCCAACTTGCTGGGGCCCAAGGGGCTGTTCGCCAGGTTTTCCCAAGAGATCCCGCAACTGGGGAGGCAGGCATCGGTTTTTGAGGACCTGTATGAGATCAAGGACCGTGAACATCAGTTGCTGGTAGAAAAGACCGTCCGCTTCATCCTGGGGCGTTACCGTCGGCGCGAGGTCACGCAGAACCCTTTTACCGGGATGTCCCGGGAGTTCCTGTGCTGTGTCGTGTATGACGAAGCGGCGCCCTATACCCAGGCTGAGCGCTATGCCGCAGGCGAAGCGTTACGCCAGCGCGATAGCGAGTATTTCGCCAAGCTTATTGCCACGACCCGTGACACGGTCGAGCGGCGCATTGTCTTTCATGGCCTGCTGGAACATTTTGACGGCTTGCTGCCGGTGGAACAGAGCATTTACCCGCTCAACTACCGAGCGGTTCAGCAAAGCCATCTCGATCACGAGGAAGCCCTCTACGGCAATCTCGACCTGACCCAGCCACTGAGCGTGATTTTCGAAACGCATACGCCTGAATGGTTGCTGGAGAACCTTTGCGTACTGGCGGGGAGTTCCCATTGATGGCTGAGCCTGGCAAGGGCAGAGGCGGGGTGATCAGTGCTGGATCGTCAGGCGCAGATATTCCTGCGAGTTGTCCTTGATGCTGACCACCCGGTTTCGGCCGCTGGCCTTGGCCATGTAGAGCGCCTTGTCCGCGGCGTGCAGCCACATGGCCGCATCCGTGATATCAGGCTGGTAAGCCGCAATCCCGATGCTCAGGCTGATATTGAGGTCAGGGAGCAGGGCGTCGGTATTTTCCTTGACCACACTGCGCAGGCGTTCAAGTATCTCGCTGGCCTGCTCGGCGGAGGTGGAGGGCAGGATGATGCAGAACTCATCGCCGCCATAACGGCCTGCCAGGTCGGTATCGCGCAGGTTTTCAGACAGTGCTTCGCTGATGTTCTTGAGCACCGTGTCACCCATGATGTGGCCATAGGTGTCATTGATGGACTTGAAATGGTCAATGTCGATCAGAGCGATGGAACACGGATGCTCCTGTTTGCGGCTCTTGATGAACTCGGCTTCGAGCAGGTCTTTCCACGAGCCGTGATTGATGAGGCCCGTCAGGCTGTCGGTGCGGCTGAGTTCACTCAGGATATTCCGGTGTTCCCATAGCCTGAGAGCGAGCTGATGGCTCATCCAGCCAATGAATATCGGATAGATCACCAGCACAGGAAGGCAGGCATAGATCTGGGCCGTGTTGTTGTCGATATTGATCACTGGGGACAGCGCCAGAAGCGCGATGATTGCCCCCAGAAACTGCGCCAGAAAACCCTGGACCATCAATCGTGTGCCACCGGCTGCGATGTTGTGCATGGCCATCATCGCCAGCACGGTAACGCTGGGCAGCACGCTGAACCCCATCGCCCCGACCCAGAAACCTCCCATCAGGGAGTCCGTGAGCAGATTGCGCCATTCGGCTTTGTAGGGGTAAGAGGAGCGTTTTGCGATCTGGTAAGCGACGTGAGGCCAGACAAAGGCATTGAGCAATACCAACGGCCATAGCCAGTGTGGGGCACTGACCTGATACAACGACACTGCCACAGTGAAGAAACCTATGCTCACGCCAAGGGTGCGTGGGGCATAGATTCTTTTGGCAAATGAAAGACCTTTGCCGTGTTGTGTGTTCATAGCGCTTACCGGACTGTTGTGCGACCCGGCCAGAAACCCCTGTACTTGACCGAAAGGCAAGAGTTTCGCCTGATGGCGGCATACATGGGAAGAGCCTTTTGCCAGTAATCCCGAAATATTGTCGCCGGCAAGCCGGCTCCCACAGTATTACCAGCGCTGCGCCAGAGACATCACAACACTTGATGCAGACCGAGCCAGTGAATTCGCTCAGGTGCAGGCCAAACAAGCGGGCTTTTCAGTCAGATGCTGTCAGCCCTGCCACTGACGAGCCTGACGCTGCGTCCACCAGGCCACGGCAATCGCAAGCAGCGCGACCCCGGCTGCGACATACCCCACCGACCCAAGCCCAAGATGCTCGATGGTTGCACCGCCGATGATCGAGCCCAGCCCGATACCGGCATTGGCCGCCGACACATTCAAGGTGCCCGCCAGTGCCTGGGCCTGCGGTGCGGCTTTCATCACGCGAATCTGGCAGATCGGGAACAGCGCGGTGTGCGCAATGCCCCATACCATCAGCACCACCGCCAGCAACGGCAACGAACCGGCCATCGGCACGCTGGCACTCATGCCCAGCGCCAACAGCAAAGCGAACACCATGGTCGAGCCCAGCGGGCTGCGGTCCACATAACGTCCACCCAGACCATTGCCGATCAAACCGACTGCACCAAAGCCCATCAACCACCATCCGACCTGAGCCGGAGCGATGCTGGCGACACGCTCAAGGGTATCGGCCAGATAGGTGTAGGCCGCGAACATCGCGGTGAACAGCAAGATAGACAACAGCAGGTTTGCCAGGAAATTCGGGTCGCGCAGGATTCTGGCCTGCTGCTTGAGGCCGACTTTCTCGCTCGGTGCCAGATGCGGCATCGACAGGGCCAACAGCAGCGCCATCAACCCGGAAAGTACCGTCAGCGCCCAGAATGTCCCGCGCCAGCCCACCGCATCGGCAAACACCGTCCCCAACGGAATACCCAGCAGCATGGCCGCCGAAATCCCCAGGTAAACCTGCGCCACGGCTTTACCGGCGTTTTTCGGGCCAGCCAGCAGGCTGGCGGTTTCACTGGCCGTCCCCCAGAACACCGGCAGCGCCAGCGCCGGGATAAAGCGCGCCAGTGCCAGCACCCAGATATTTGTCGACACCGCTGCCAACGCATTGGAGGCCGCAAAGATCAGCAGGATCGCGATAAAGGTGCGTTTGCGGTCCAGGTGCGAAAGCATGGCCGTCAGCGGCGGGCCGAAAAGCATGACCGTGAAGGCAAACAGCGTGACCAGCAAACCCGCCACAGAGATCGAAACCCCAAGGTCCCGCGCCAGAGCAGGCAACAGGCCGATAATCAAAAACTCGGTGGTGACGATCACAAAACCTGCGAGCGCCAGAATGGCAATGGACAAACCCGTGCCCGTGGAACGCGCATCGCTGCTTGCGACGCTAGAGCTAGATTCTGAATACGACATGACACACAGCCTGAAACGAAAGAATGTGTCAGTTTATTGCGGAAAAGAGTTCTTATCTTTGGAGAATTTTCAGAGCACTATGGAAATAATTTCCATAATTGGAGGCATAGCGTGTTCTCTCCTGATCGTCTCAAGGGCATCACCACTTTTGTTGCTGTGGCCAACGCAGGCAGCTTTACTGCCGCTGCCGAGCGTTTGAACCTGACCAACTCTGCCGTCAGCAAAAGCGTGGCGCGGTTAGAAGGCCGCCTGGGCATGCGCCTGTTCGAGCGCACCACCCGCAGCCTGTCCCTGACCGAAGAAGGCGTGTCCTACCATGGCGTCTGCATCCGCATCCTCGCGGAACTGGAGGACGCGGAAACCGCATTGTTGGCGCAACGCTCCGAACCGGCGGGGCAATTACGCATCGACCTGCCAGCCACGTTCGGGCGACTGAACGTGCTGCCTTTGATCCTCAAGTTTGCCGAGCAGCATCCCAAACTGCGCCCTCGGGTCACTTTTACGGATCGCTTCGTCGATCTGCTGGAAGAGGGCATCGATCTGACCGTGCGCATTGGCGGGCCACAAGTCTGGCCGGTGGGCGTTGGGCATCGCTACCTGGGAACCGAGCGGGTGATCTTCTGTGCGTCCCCGGCCTATCTGAAACGCCACGGCATACCGCTCACCGCCGAAGAACTGAGCGGGCATGACTGCATTGTGTTTGGCAGAGGCGATGGCAGCACCAGCCCATGGCTGTTTATCGATGCTCAGGGCCAACCCGAAACCCGCGCCATCGAAGGCCGGATCGTCGTCGGCAACGGCGAGGCACTGGTAGCCGCCGTCACCTCAGCCTGCGGCATCGCCCAACTGGCAACCTGGCTGATCGAGGAACAACTGCAACGCGGCGAACTGGTGGAAATCCTCCCGCACCTGAGCACCGACGGCCTGGCCCTGCACCTCGCCTGGCCCCGCAGCCGCGAAGCATTGCCCAAGGTGCAGGCGTTGATCGAGCTGCTTGCCCAATCACTCCGGGTGTAGGGAATAGCGGCAAGCGGCAAGTTACAAGCTGCAAGCTTTTGACTTACCGCTTAAAGCTTGCAGCTTAAAACTCCTATTGCCCAATAACCGTTTTCACCATCTGCTCATGTTCCACCGCGTTCTTGGCATTGGAAATCACATTCAAGATCGCCGACCGACTTCCCGACGCCGCCACCACGGTCGTGCTCAACACTTTCGCGCCGCTCATGGTCGCCGAGGTATCGATCTGACGAATTCCCAGGCCATTCTTCTTGACGATCTTCTTCTCGCCCAACTCCTTGAAGTCCTTGTAACCGGAGCGTTGCTGAGCCAGCGTCCCGGCGACCAGACCATCCAGCACCAGGCTGTCGTTATCGCTGGCCTGCATATCCATCGGGATCGGCGTTTCAGTGACAATCAACACCCGCTTCTGGGCCTGATGGGTGTAAAGCGCGCCACTTACGCCCTGAGCAATGGCCTTCGCATCGATTTCAGGCATCTCGCCCCGCACGTAGCCGGCCGGCAGCGTGAACGCCAGTTTGCCGTCGAGTAAAGACGCTTTCTGAGTGGCAGCAGCCTGTTTCTCGGCGGCGGGTTTCGTGGCTGCCTGAGCACTCACGATGCCTTGGCAACTGGCCAATGCAACGCACACCATCACGGCTTTAAGACTGAACGATCGCATTGGACTTCCCCATACATCAGTGGCTGAAAAGTTTAAAAAGTTGTTTAAAAACATACACAAAGTTAAAGGTGTCGTTTGTTCATACTGTCCTGAATATACCCCGTATACCCCGACACTTTGGATAATCCGTACAGCCCCAGAAATGTCCACCGGCATTACGCCCGGTACGTGCCACTTTCATGATCATGGTCTTTTTACAGTGCGGGCAATTGGGCGCGGCAGGTTCTATGACCGGTTTGGGAGGTGCCGGTTTTTTAACAGTTTTGCGTACTGCAATAACCGGAGCAGATGGTGTTTTTTCGACCGGCTCAACGGGCTGCGGCGCATGGGGGGCCGGAGTCGTGGGGGATTCCTCCACGGGCTGGCGCTTGCGTCTGGCCAGCAACGAAATCAGGGCAGCGCTCAGCCGCTTGGGCAGTTTACTGACCCGATAGACAAGAGTTTCAAGGCTGGAAGAAGGTTTGCGTGACATGGCGTTGCCTGTGGTGTGCGGGGTGAGTCGCTTGGAAATGGGCGCTCATGGTGCAGAGGTCAAGAAGATGAAGCAAAGGATTTATGGCCTTTCAAGCCCGCACATCCCCCGCTCGCAAAACCGCGTGCCAGTGCCGCCAAACACCCGCGAAGCACCTGTTTAAACAAACAAAACGGGGGGCAAGTAGTGACTCTCTTGTGTGCAAAAGCTTCTACCTCTTCACGCTTGAACGGCCGTAAAAATAAATGGCGCTTCAAACGTTGGAAAATGCAGCACAACAATAATTAAAGGCCCTATCAACAGGGTCGATAAATATGCCAATGCGATTCCGGTTGTCACTTTGAAAGACTGTGCTAAACCTTCAAGGTACCCGGTATTTGAAGATTTTATCAGGGAGAGGTCTTCTAGATGCGTGTAAACATGCCTGTCACCCAGAACGAGAGAACCTTTCCCGCTTCTGAACGTTTGATTTCCACCACCGACCTCAATAGCCACATCACGTACTGCAACGATGCCTTCGTAGCGCTCAGCGGTTTCACACGTGAAGAGCTGATCGGCCAGCCACACAACCTGGTCCGCCATCCAGACATGCCACCTTCGGTCTTCGCCCACATGTGGGAAACCATCAAACAGGGCAAACCCTGGATGGGCGTGGTCAAGAACCGTTCCAAGCAAGGCGACTACTACTGGGTGAGCGCCTACGTGACCGCCGTATACGAAAACGGCCGCATTGTCGGTTATGAATCGGTGCGCTCGGTCCCGACCCGCGATCAGGTACGCCGTGCCGAAGCGCTCTATGCGCGGTTGCGTGCAGGCAAGTCTGCGGTTTCCAAGCTCGGCAGCGCGCAATATCACCTGCTGCGCCAGTTGCCGATGGTTCTTTGCGCCCTTGCCCTGATGGTGGGCGTGTACCTGCTGGACGACAATGCATCCTTCGTCATGATCCTGGTGGTATTGGTTGCCCTGGGTGGCTACCTCGAAGCCCGCCATCGAAGCAGCATCCAGAAAACCCTCGACGACCACCCCAAGGCGTTTACCAGCCCACTGGTTGCCCTGACCTACAGCGACAACCGCGGGCCTCAGGCGCAACTCGACCTGGCTTTGCTCAGCGAAGAAGCGCGCCTGCAAACCGCCTTGACCCGCTTGGTGGATACCGGCGAAAGCGTCAGAAAGCACGCCGGGCAATCGGCGCAACTGTCGCATCAACAAGCCCGTTCGCTCGATCAGCAGCGCAGTGAAACCGACCAGTCCGCCACCGCGATCAACCAGATGGCGGCGACCATTCAGGAAGTCACTCACAACGTCCAAAGCACCGCCCATGCCGCCGAAGAAGCCGACAAACTGGCACAGCAAGGCCGCAACCTTGCCGATGACAGCCTGCTGGCGATTCGTCACATGGCCAACTCAGTGACCGAGATCGGCACCGCCGTCGGAGAACTGGCCAGCGCCACCCAATCCATCGGCAGCGTCGTCGACGTGATTACCGCCATTGCCCAGCAAACCAACCTGCTGGCCCTCAACGCCGCCATCGAAGCCGCTCGTGCGGGTGAACAAGGTCGTGGTTTTGCCGTGGTAGCCGATGAAGTCCGCTCGCTGGCCTCACGCACCCAGTCCTCGACTGAACAGATCCAGCAGATCATCACCTCATTGCGCGACGGTGCCGACCGAGCCGTGCAGACCGCCAGCAAAGGCGAACAGATCTCCCAGGAAAGCGTCGCCAGCGTCGAAGCCGTCCAAAAGGCCCTCGACGGCATCAGCCAGGCCGTCACCCGGATTACCGGCATGAGCCAACAAATGGCCTCCGCCTCGGAAGAACAGACCCACGTAGCAGAAAACATCAGCCAGCAAATCACCCGCATCGCCCAACTCTGCGACCAAAGCGCCGGTCAGGCGCAACAAGGCTCACAGATCAGCAAAGAGCTGGAAGAAATGGCTGAGTACCTGCACAGCCTTGCGGAGCGGTTTAATCGATAAATGTCTTCGCGAATAAATTCGCTCCTACCGGGTTATGGGGATTTTTAAATCTCCACATACTTCCGTAGGAGCGAATTCATTCGCGAAAAAACCGATCACATCAAAACCTATGGTTACTCTCTTGTCGCAGAACGGTTGACCTACTTTTTCCGATCCTTCCATATATCAAAGTGTATATCTTCCTTTTTTCGGAAATAGTGGTTTTCAACGCTCACGGTGTTTAAAACCTGTTTTTCGTGCGAACCACGGTTTTCTTTCCCAAGGCACGGCAGAGGATGAGGCGTAAGCAAAAATCAGTGCGAATGAAATCCAGCCAAGTGTTGAGCTGTCTTGAGTGCCATAGAAAGGAAGTTTTTCTTTTTCTATGAAGCGCATGTGAAGGTAAATAAAAAATATGTTGTATGTCATGACGGCCCAGAATTTTACCGTTGAGAAATTCTTTCCAGAGAATGCAGATCGTGCCCAAAGTGAAGGCAGGTAAAAGGCAATGCTCATGAGTGTGAATGTTAAGTAAATTATGGCGTTGCCCATATGGAGAAGGTGGAATAGATAGGTGGTTCATGCAGTTTAGGTAGTTATTTTCTTACGATTCTGATCCGATGTACCCATGGTGTTATGTGGGTAAAAGCGTGTGCAAAGAGCATGACAAAAGAAAGCCAGCCAAAGATGGAGTTATCTTGCTTTCCTACAAAGGGAAGTGTGCTTAGCTTGATGAAAGACATGTGTATAAACATAATAACAGTGTTGTAGACGGCTAAGATGCATCTTTTTGTGGGAGAGTAGTCGTTTCCGGAAAAGAAAAGACTTGCCCACAATGAAATCAAATAGGCTATAAGGGTGAGTAGCGTGAATGATGTGAATATAATGGCTTCATTCATTGTTTTTCCTCCATTTGTAGGGCGTTATTTTATTATGTTGGGATTCGTTTTTCTCTCTTTTGGTGAAGGCAATGAAAAGCCATGAGCAAAAATAAGAAAATAAGACAGCCAACCCAGGATTGAGTTGTCTACTGCTCCGAAGACGGGAAGGATACTGAGTTTTATAAACTGTACATGAATGTTTCCTAATGCGACATTGTAGGCTAAGACGGGCCAGATTATAAAGAGTGAAAACCTTTTTCCAGAGAAATAGCGACTATACAAAAGTGAAGGTATGTAAAAAAGTAAGGAGAGGAATATAAATGCCGCATAGATAGAAGTGTCAGTCATTTTGGCATCTCCACTGGTCAATAATACTGTCGAATGTGATGCCGTCTGAAATTAAATCAACAGCGACAACTTTAGTGGGAGTTATCTTATAGGCTCTAATGTAATCTGTATGAATGTACTTAAAAAGTCGCCATGAATCAGGTTTTAGTACTAGTCTTCCCGCGCCATAGACAGAAAGCGATATATCAACTAATCCGTAAGCTACATTCCCTACACAGTCATCATATCCGCTGATTCTGGCAAGTTTCTGATATCCCTTGCGCAAGGGGCCTTCTGTGTCAGAACGTCCCGTTATGAGGTTGCGCCCATTTTCATAAACGTTGTTGGTCCCATGAGCTATTAATGAGCCGCCAAATAATAAACACAGCGTACCCATTGATGCATAACAAACTCCCACACCTCCTGCTACCTGCAGCCCACCAGCGATTACACCGATTCCTTTTTTGCCAATTTCAAAAGACTGATTAAGCAAGCTTTCCTGCTCATCCTGTATCGTTTTCAAGCCTTGCTCGACAGTCTTATCGCCTTGCTCAACATCCCTGACAATGCTCCTGGCGTAATAAGCCACTTCCCGATTGAATTGAAGCCGGAGCATTCCGTCGTTGATATGTCGCGCCGATACGGTACAGGCCTGTCCTGCTAACAGGGATGCCGCCTCGCTTACTTTCCAAAGCTCATGACTCTTTGAGGTTTCCTTTGTGCTCAATGGTTCATTCCCCGCCCCAGAAAGCGTGTCCGCGTGTTCGGGCCGAGTGGTGAGTCCAGATGATTTCGCTGTAACGGATGGATATATGCTCTTGAGCTTCTGCACCGTTCTGCAAGATGGCGTGCGGTATATCCAGCATTAACTCGGAAATAAGCCCACCTTTTATTTCAATACTATAAAACTTCTCTTGAAGGCCCTTGGGCGATGTGCGATAGAAATCGATCATGCAATCTACAGGCTCACGATTGGCCAGAGCCTGAGCCAGCAAAGGCGAAGACTTATCAACGTTCTTGACGATAATAATCGGACGATGGGTAGCGTGCTTGATGTTTCCGACATTACTCATTTGATGAGCAAAGGACAGCACCATGATTTCATTCAGATGCCCCTTCTGGCATTTATTACCAATAGATTTCTCGTCGGAGCAACCTTCTGACATGAGGCCTTGAGTATCACCCTTGATAGTCATGTAACCGTGATGAGCCATATAAAAATCATCCTGATAAATGGCTGATCAGTTTATGGGCGAGACTTTAATGAGTATGTAGGACTATTCCGAGATTGAGTTCATCCATGGATATAAGGTGTAACGAGGAGGGCGCTGGTCCGCTCATCTGTGAAATGAACGGACCAGAATACCCACGTAATCAACTACTCACTTGCGTTACTTCATCACGCTCCTTGGAAAAACCTCGCCGCACCCTGGAACCAGGTTCCATTCGACCGGCTTTGTTGCTCCTCAAGTCCCTGCCCAGGCCATGGCAACACCTGCGGTACATCCCGCAACCGGATCCACGGTTCGTTCTGCCAATGCAACATGCTCAACGACAACCCCGGCCATTGCAGCAGGCTCAGATTCGGCATGCTCTCCACCGGTGGCTCCTGCGCATCCCGCAACGCCGCGACCACCTCATTGGTAATCCAGTGCCGCAAACTGCGATGCTCGGGGTGATAGTGATGAACCAGCAACGCATATAGCCCCGACTCACTGATCATCAACGCCTCCTCAGTACGCCCATGAGTTTCCAGCCAGAGCGTACGGCGCTGGTCTGAATCAAGCTTGCTCGTGGTGCGCTCGTTGAGCGGCCAGGCAATGAGCTTGCTCAGGTCTCGGGCAGAGAACCAGGCTTGGGTTTCAAGGAGGAGGGCGCGGAGTTGGCGGTTGTAGCGGAGGAAGGTGGTGGGGGTGAATGTTTCTGCATGACGCTGTGGAGTACTGGTTGTTTGAGCTTCGTTTAGCATTATTGGCCTCTACCGGTTAGCTGAAATGTTTCGGACCAACGTAGAGATGGGGCAAGAAACCCCAACGAGCCACCCCGATAGCAGAGAATCGCTTGCTCATTCGAGCAGCATGAAACCCAGCTTTTGCTTGGAGTGACGACTTTACGTTGGGTGTTTCTTAGGCACCGGCGTGAACGATACGGGTATTGCTGCGCTGCAGATATCAGAGGAGGGCTAGCGTTGGTGTCGGACGTTTCTATGAAACATTCGTCGGAAGGCAGATATTCTGCCCATCAGCAGCACAAGCTGACTTTACCCATGCTGGCAATCTAGATACTGTTGACGGACTTTTCCTACAGGGACGTTCAGCAATGCCTTCGCTCAACCAGATTTTCTTCGGCCCACCCGGAACGGGGAAAACCTACGCGACCATTGATGCGACGTTGGAGATTCTTGATCCTGCTTACTTGGCTGCTCATCAAGGCCAGCGCACTACGTTGAAAAAACGATTTGACGACCTCGCTGAGTCAGGGGACGTTCATTTTGTGACGTTTCATCAAAGCTTTAGCTACGAAGACTTTGTCGAAGGTTTACGAGCTGAAAGTGATGATTATGGTCAACTGCGCTATAGGGTAGTGTCGGGGATTTTCAAGCGATTGTGTTCACAGCAGTTGGACGCTCCTGGACCTTTCAAGATCGGGGACAAGTACGGCAAGGGCTACAAGGTTCTTCGTTCTACAGCGGATGTTATTGAGCTTGAAAAGCCTCAGGGTAAGTACCTGCCGATTGGCATGAGCCTGCTTAACGACCTTGCTGACCACGTCAAAGCTGGCACGTTTACGGTGGATGATCTTAGAAATGGCGAATGGGACAAAAAAGCTGCTGGTTCGACACTCGAACCTTATTTAGTTAATGGTTATAAAAACTTAATTCCTTCGTTGGTTACCCAGATTGTGAGCGTTTCAGATTACGACTCTGATCAGCTTTCGTTTGAGCCGAGTTCTACCTCAAAAAACCGTGCCAAAGTTCTCATCATCGACGAGATAAATCGCGGCAACATCTCTCGTATCTTCGGCGAACTGATTACTTTAATTGAGCCGTCTAAGCGCGCTGGCTCGCCTGAAGCGCTAGAAGTCACGTTGCCTTACTCGAAGGAGCGTTTCAGTGTTCCCGATAACGTCTACCTGATCGGCACCATGAACACCGCTGACCGTTCGCTGGCTGCTTTGGACATCGCTCTTCGTCGACGCTTCACCTTTACCGAAGTCCCGCCGAATCCTGAATTGCTTCATAACGTCACGGTTGAGGGCATCGCTATCGATAGTCTCCTAGACGTGATGAACCAACGAATCGCAGTATTGCTTGATCGGGACCATTGCCTTGGTCACGCATACTTCATGCCCCTCAAGTCTGAGCCCACATTAGAGCGTTTGGAGGATATATTCCGACAGCAAATTCTCCCGCTGCTTCAAGAGTATTTCTTTGAGGATTGGCAGCGAATTCAATGGGTTTTGAATGACCAACGCAAAGCCGTAGAAAATCGTTTTCTCCTTCAGCCTAATCAAGACCTTAGTGTCTTATTTGGAGATTCGGTTGCCATCAACCAGAGTAACGAGCGTTGGGAGCTGAACGTTGAGGCATTTGGTCTGGTTGAGGCTTATCTTGGAATTATCGATCATGCCTCTCAAATATCGCATCCGCTGGTGGTAAAGGAAGCTAGTGAAGATGGGGTCACCGTGCAGCTTTTAGCCAGTGGTTCGATTGTGGTTCTGCGTGAAGGTGTTCGTGTTAGTCCGGTTTTGCCAGTGCTGCGGGAGTTTGCAGAAAAATACAACATTTCTGTTGAGTTCGGTTCGGGCTCAAAACTCAATACACGTCATCTGGGCAGAAGGGTCATCAAAGCTCTCGATGAGAGAAAAAGGTGAAAACCACCCTTATCGTTCGTGAGTATGCCCGGCTCACAACGAGTCATGTCCCAAACCCAAACCTCGATAGGGCACAAGTTTCGGCTTCGGCTTTCGATTGGTTGTGCGAGCAGAGCTCAAGGTTCAGCAAAGCCGGCGCAGCACTGGTGCAGATCGAGGATCGTCGTTGGCTCAAGCTCGATAACTATGTAGGCGTTTTGGAAACCCCTTGCGGCACTCGCATCGAAATTCTTCCCAAGCATTTTGATGAAGGCGATTGCATCCAGCAGAGCCGCGCATTGCTCAGGCGCATGATTCAAAAATCATTGAATCTTCCTACCCGTGAGGTTGGCGCCACAGCACTGCAACGTTTCGATGCCCCACTGACCGAATGGGTGATGGGTAGCTTTCTCGACGCGCTCGACCATTTAATCAAGCGTGGCCTGCGTTTCGACTACCAACGGGTTGAAGAAGAGCAACGCTATCTACGTGGCCAACTCAACACTGCACGACAAATGCGCCAGCCGCCTGGGCGACAACACCACTTCCAGATTCGTCACGATATCTTCCTTCCTGATCGCCCTGAGAATCGTCTGCTCAAAACGGCATTGGATATCGTCTGCAAAACTACCCAAGACCCACGCAACTGGCGCTTATCTCACGAGTTACGCTCAATGCTGCTGGAAATCCCAACGAGCCGCGACACCATTGCAGACTTCAAACAATGGCGAAACGACCGGCTCATGGCTCACTACCAACCGGTCAAACCTTGGTGCGAGTTGATCATTCAGCAACAGACACCTTTGGCGATTTCTGGTGAATGGCAAGGCATGAGTTTGCTGTTCCCAATGGAAAAGCTATTCGAGCGTTATGTAGCTGCGTGTTTGCGGGATTCTCTGCCGCCAGACGCAACCTTGGATGTCGAGCCCAAAAGCGAATACCTGTGCGAGCATAAAGGTAAGAAAGTCTTCCAGCTAAGGCCTGACCTGATGATCACTCAAGGGGATAAATGCTGGGTTTTGGATACTAAATGGAAGTGTTTGGATACTGGGTCTGGCGTCAAAAACTATGGGCTGAGCCAGGACGATTTCTATCAGCTTTTTGCGTATGGCCACAAATATCTTGGAGGGCAGGGGGATTTGGTTTTGATTTATCCGAGGCGGGCAGGGTTTCAGGAGGCGTTGCCGGTTTTTGAGTATTCGGCGGGGTTGAGGTTGTGGGTGGTGCCGTTTAATCTTGATATAGATTTGTTAGCTTATTCAAATGGATTAGCCTGGTGTGAAGAGTGATAATAAATTTTTCTCAATGTGCTATTTCAAGTGTTATTTTAATAAATTTTTAGTGGGCGAAAGGAATCTGATATGCTGAGTTGGAATCTGCTTTTGAATGAGGGGCGTAGAAAGGATAAGTTAAAAAATCGTAATGTGTCTGCGACTGCAAATGGTAGATTTCAAATAGAGCGAGATTATGATCGTATTCTTTTTTCGGCTCCTACGAGACGTCTCGCAGATAAGACCCAGGTGTTTCCACTCGATAAAAATGACAGCGTGAGAAATAGACTTACTCACTCTCATGAGGTTGCAACTTTGGCCCGCAGTATTGGGTTGCGGTTAGTATATGAGAACTCATCAATATTTGACGATGCAGGTTCGGATGAGTTTGTTCAGCGGAGTATACCTGCGCTGCTTGCTGCCATTGGGCTGGTTCATGATCTTGGAAACCCTCCTTTCGGGCATCAAGGAGAGTATGCGATAAGAAATTGGTTTTCAAAACATGAAGATGAGGTATTCGCAGGCGATAGTGATGCCGCGCGTGACTTTTTAAATTTTGACGGTAATGCTCAAACTGTTCGTCTTGTAACTAAGCTTCAGATTTTGAATGATCAGTTTGGATTGAATTTGACGTATGCAACACTTTCAGCTTTGATTAAATATCCTGTTTCGTCAAAGGGTATAAGTTCTGCTCGCTGGAAAAAGCAGGGCTTTTTCAAGTCTGAGGAAAAAATTGTTGCTGAGGTGTGGAAAGATACTGGACTTTCTGAGGGCGTGAGACACCCATTAACTTATGTTATGGAAGCATGTGATGATATTGCATACTCAGTACTTGATGCGGAGGATACGGTTAAGAAAGGACTTGCTTCATACTACGATCTCATTAGATATCTGGAAAAAAACTGTGGTGATGATAGTGTAGCCGTAGGTGTAGTCGCAGCCGCTAAATCGCATAGTTCGGAATTTGAAAAAGGGGCTTTAAGTCCACAAGAGTTGAATGACTGCTCAATGCAGATGTTCAGAGTTTATGCGATTACGGCAATGGTCCAAGCTGTGGTTGAGACATTTTCAAGTTTGGCGGAGTCTTTGCTACAAGGCAATCAGATTTTTAAAGGGGTTATGAGCATTTCTGCAGCTGCAAAATTTTGTAAGGTGCTTAAAGATTTTGATATGGCATACGGTTTTAAACATAAGAGTGTTCTGGAGTTAGAGCTAAGGGGCAATAACTATATTGAAGAAACCATGGATATGCTTTGGGTTGGGATACACGGTAGGCTGAATAAGAAATTTGAGTCTGAAACGCCTTTTGGTAAATATGTTTACTCAAGAATTTCAGAAAGCTATCGTCGTATTTTTGCTGATCCTAATAACGAGCTTTCGGTAGGGTATAAAGAAGCTCAGCTTTTAGCTGATGCTATTTCTGGAATGACCGATAGTTATTTGATAGCACTCCATTCTGAATTAAAGCCGCTTTATGATAGACATTGCAATTAATAATTCGGCCTTTAAGAAGCGAGTCGTAAGGTTTTTTGACTCATCTAGTAGGGCTGATGTTTCAAAATTTATTAAGCATCTTTCCTGTGCGGGAGAGGTGCTGGTTTTTGGTGGGCTGCTAAGAGATATTGCTCTATTCGGTACAAAGGGTTTTAACTCAGATATTGATTTAGTGGTTGATTACTCAGCCGAAAGGCTCGGATTTTTATTACTGGATAGTTTATGGGAGAGCACGAAAAACAAATTTGGGGGATATAGGCTTGAGGTGGGAGGCTGGACGGTGGATGTCTGGCCTATCCGTGAAACCTGGGCTTTTAAAAATACATCAGTCGCTTATTGTGGTCGAGAAAGTCTGCTCCTCACCACTATCACAAACTGGGATTCTGTGGCTTACTCTTTTAAAGATAAAAAAATAATCTCGGACGTATACTATTTAGAGTACCTTAGAAATGGTGAGTTAGATATCGTTCTTACAGATAATCCTAATCATGCTGGAGTGTTGGTGAGAATCATTAAGGCTATTTGCGATAAGCGAGCGAAAGTGTTAATGCCTAGGCTTTTGGGATATTTAAAGCAAGAGCTCCCAAAGTGGACGTCAAGCCAGATTGTTTTGGCTCAAGAACAGTTGCTTGGGAAGGTTTATCTTTCTAGCATTGAGTTTCATGAGTTTAGAGATGAGATATTTTCACTGAAAGAGGACTTGTTTGGAAGTGATTTGTTTGTAAAAGGCCGAAATTTTTCATTCGGATTCGACGAGTTACAGTAGTTGGTTATTTGATGTTATTTACTTGAGTTGGCCGTAAGGGTTGAGTAGTTGTGGGGTAGTCAACACACCAGATTATTCTCTGGTGTGTTGTTTTTTATGGACGAGCCAATAGTGGATTGGTGCGCATAAGTACGTGAATGAGCTAGTTAGTGTTTGGGTGCAGTGGTTGCTAGAATAATTGTGTGTTTTAAATTTTTAGTGAAAGCCAATCATCTTCTTTGAAATTCGTGAACCCATTAATGATAAAGTGCTGTCGATCGACTTCGTAAGTTGCGCACAATACTCTATATCCCTCTAGTATAAGGGCATCCTTTGACTCTCTTGCCCGTTTAAGAGGGTCTTTTTGTTGTGCTACTTGCTCTATGGCTGTCCGAGGAATTATTTGGTTTGTTACATTGGTAAATAAAGCCCTTATCCGTTGTACGCCACTTTCTTTTGACATGATTGATTGTCGTATTTCTGGGTGGAGTTTCATTAAGAAATTTGGAATCATTGGTGCATTATTGATTAGCCAGAAAATTCTATTTTTTCCAGCTGCAGAAACACTTCTCTTCCCGTCTTGATTTGAGCCTGTTGTAAGGTTTTCTGGAGTCATTCTTAGTAACCCCATGCTGAATTTCTCAATATCATCACTGCCACTTACCAGAATACATAGATGACCTATAGCTTCTCTCGGAATCATCCAGTTACCGGTTAATGAGAATTTTGTATCAACTTCATGGTCACATATTAGATTGTCTAAAATACGGCCTCGTTCAAGCGATAGTTTGTCTCTTATAATTATCTCTACTTTCGTTCCTATGTAAGTTTTTTCTGTTTTTTCTAGTTGTGCGATGCTGTATCTACCGGTTCGTGCTCCGTCTATGACTTCGTCAAAAGATTGACGAAGCCCTTGCGAGATAACCTTATGTAGATCCTTTTTCTTTATGAGGAAGTCGGCAACGGATTCAAGCGCAGCGTCCGGTTCAAAAAAAAACTGTTCTGTCAAGGTATTGCCCTCATGATTTGGTTGATATCATGATGCCATGCTAGGAGAAATGCAAGATTTGCTCGTTGGCTGTTAAAGGGTATAGCAGTCTAATAAGTTAGACTTTCGGTTCCGTGGTCTTGGCAATTCGTAACAGGAAGGGGTATAAAGCCCTCTGGGATTTTTTATGAGGGCTATATTAAGAGTGCTGAATGTTTTTTAACATTTATATTTTTTATAGTGCATTTTTTAATTAAGCCCGCTTGAGCTTTGATTTTGCCGACGCTGTAAGCGCAAGATTAATTTGCTCTCCTATAGCACGAGCAACTGGGGGGGGGAATGCGTTTCCTACCTGCCTATATGAGGCGGTTTTTTTTCCGCTGAATTGCCAACTATCTGGGAAACCTTGAATTCGTGCCGCCATTCTGACTGTGAGTTTTGGAAAACCTACGAAATCCTTTTCGGGCTCAGAGTTGGCAATTCCCATACCATTAACGCCAAGAGCCGCCCATGCTTTTTTAGCTCTTGTTGGTCCCAGATCAGGACCACCGTGCTTTTTACTTCCTCCCACCAGCGTTGGGGCAATTTGACACGCTAGCTCTTTCCAATGGTCTACATCTTTCCAGCCATGTAGAGCCATAAGATCATAGAGTGCCTCTCCTACCGTCGGTGCTGCTTCTGGATGTGGTGTTGGCCATTCAAAATAATCTATTAAGTCTGGTTGAAGAGCTATCAAAATAGCTCTTGGACGAAGTTGTGGAACACCATAGTCTTTAGCGTTTAGCAACTTCCATTCAGCAAAGTAACCGAGCTTTTTGAGCTCCCCAACAATTTTTTTACGATACTCTGTGAATTTTGGATCCAGTAAGCCTTTTACATTTTCTAGCATTACAACTCTTGGTCGACACTCGTCGACGAGTCGCAATGCATCTGGAAACAAATCACGCTCATCTGCATCCCCTAACTGCTTTCCTGCCTTGGAAAATGGTGGGCATGGCACTCCGCCTGCTAGTAAATCGATACCATGAAAAGCAATAGCACTGTATTCCCTAACATCACATTCTTTAACAACCCAGTTAGGACGATTTAACTGGAGGGTTGCGCATGCCGACGGTTCTATTTCCACCAAATTGAGATGGTCAAAGCCCGCTTGCTCAAGGCCTAAAGCTTGACCACCTGCACCGGCGCAAATTTCGATCGAATCCAAGGTGATACCTCTGTAGCCCTCTGTATGGATGTACAGTATGTGCTATTTTCATGTTCAAAACAGATAACATAATACCAGTTTGAAGAAAAAATCGTCTGGCGTGGCTGAGAGCCCTTTCGAGCAAAAAATCATCTGATTTGGCAGAAACCCCATAAGCGTAAGGGCTTCTTTCTGATCTACGGATTAGACGGTGCTGCTGAAAGCGTTGATCGTCCTCTTAGATCTGTCTTCCTCCATGAGGGAAGGGCGGCCACTGATGTGAAAGCGAAGCGGGTCTGGGCCTTGCGGTTTGACTGGCATCGAGCGCAGATCAACCCCGGTGTACTTGCCACTGCATTATTTTGAGCGAGGAATTCGTTGACTGAACTTCAGTTTTCGCGGGCAAGCGCGCTCCTACGGTTTGGTCGTAAGATATTGAATTTATTTGGATGGCTTCTTTGCGCTGTCGCGGGCAAGCCCCCTCCCACGGGTGCGCATTTCTTCTCAAGTGCTGCGTGAAGGCTGCTGTTCGCTCCTATTCCTCGAAGCATCCTTTCAACCGATCCCGAAAGCTCTTTATCAGTGGCTCCTTCGATCTCCCGCGTCTCAACGCCAACGAAAACGGTGCCTGATACCCGAACGTTGTCGGCAGCAACACCTTCAGCCGCTTCTGATCCACCCAGAATTGCGCGTAGTGTTCCGGCAAGTAGCCGATGTAGGCCCCGGACAGTACGAGTATCAGTTGCGCTTCCATGGATTCGACCGTCGCGGCGCTGTGTTTGAAGCCGTGGCGGGCGAGTTCGGCCTGGCTCCAGTAGCCGCGGCCGACCATGCGTTGTTGGGTGATGACTTCGGCGGGGATGCGGCGCTGGTCGAAGAGTTCGTGGCGGTCGCTGCAATACAGCCAGTGCTGTTCGCGGTACAGGCCTTGGTACATGAGGCCGTTCATGCGGATGGAGAAGGCGCCGATGGCGAGGTCGATGCGGTTTTCCTGTAAGCCCAGTTGCAGTTGCGCGGGGCTGAGTACCGAGAGGTGCAGGTGTACGGCGGGGTGTTCTTTGCTGTAGGCGCCGATGACGTCGGCCAGTGGCAGGGCCGGGTCGCTGACGGTGGTGTCGAGCACGCCGAGGTTGAGGGTGCCGCGCAGTTCGCCTTTGAGGGCGGCGCTGTAGCGCTCGAAGCCTTCGAGTTCAGCCAGCAGGCGCAGGGTTTCCTGGTGGAAGAGCTCGCCTTTGCTGGTGAGGCTGAAGCCGCCACGGCCTCGGTGGCAGAGCACAAGGCCAAGCTGGGTTTCGAGCTGGCTCATGTAGGTGCTGATGGCGGAGGTGGAGAGGTTGAGTTCCTGTTGTGCGGCGGCAAAGCCCTGATGGCGTACCACGCTGGCGAAGATGCGCAGCAGTTTGAGGTCGGGCAGGGCTGAGGACATGGGGGCTCCTGTGAATATGGCTGTCGCCAGCAAGCGGCCTCCCACAGGGATTGGTCGGGCTGGTACGAGGTGGCAGTGTATCTGGCGATAGTTTAGAAATCTCTGAAGTAATTATTTGCTGGCAGCGATGTGTCTGGTTGTCGCGGCTCTCCAGAATGGCCTTACTTTCAATATGAACAAGGTGAGGCCTCCCGTGGACAAGACTTTCCACCAGCCCCTGGGCGGCAATGAGATGCCCCGTTTCGGTGGTATCGCCACGATGATGCGCTTGCCCCATGTGCAGGCACCCGAAGAGCTGGATCGTCTGGATGCCGCGTTTGTGGGTATTCCGCTGGATATCGGGACGTCGCTGCGTTCCGGTACTCGTTTCGGGCCTCGGGAGATTCGGGCCGAGTCGGTGATGATCCGTCCTTACAACATGGCCACAGGCGCGGCGCCGTTCGACTCCTTGAACGTGGCGGACATTGGCGACGTGGCGATCAATACTTTCAACCTGCTCGATGCGGTGCGGATCATCGAGGAGGCCTACGACCGGATTCTCGGCCATGGCATCGTCCCGCTGACCCTGGGCGGCGACCACACCCTGACGCTGCCGATCCTGCGTGCCATTCACAAGAAGCACGGCAAGGTCGGGCTGGTGCATATCGATGCCCATGCCGACGTCAACGATCACATGTTCGGCGAGAAGATCGCCCACGGCACCACGTTCCGCCGCGCTCAGGAAGAAGGCTTGCTGGACAGCGACCGCGTGGTGCAGATCGGCCTGCGCGCTCAGGGTTACACCGCCGAGGATTTCAACTGGAGCCGCAAGCAGGGTTTTCGTGTGGTGCAGGCCGAGGAGTGCTGGCATCAGTCGTTGACGCCGCTGATGGCCGAGGTGCGGGAGAAGGTGGGTGGCGGGCCGGTGTATCTGTCGTTCGATATCGACGGCATCGACCCGGCCTGGGCGCCCGGCACCGGCACGCCGGAGGTCGGCGGGCTGACCACGATTCAGGCGCTGGAGATCATTCGCGGGTGTCAGGGGCTGGACTTGATTGGCTGTGATCTGGTTGAGGTGTCGCCGCCTTATGACACCACCGGCAATACCTCGTTGCTGGGCGCCAACCTGTTGTACGAAATGCTGTGTGTATTGCCGGGTGTGGTGCGTAGGTAAAGCCCCCTGGAAGTAATGCTGATCAGTGAAGGTCATGAATGACTTTGTGGGAGGCAGCTTGCTGGCGACTTCACGTACAGACGCAGCATATCTGCTGGTTTTCAGGCCTTTTTCGCCAGCAAGCTGCCTCCCACAAGTTTGTGTACCTTGACTGATCGGCATTACCCAGTAGAGCGATAAAGGGTCAGCGTGCCTGCGCTGGCCTTACAACAACCGTGACAGGCGCTGGAGCAGCACATGAACCATTCGACGCGAATTGAAACCCGCATTGAAACCTTTGGTGTCGAGCAAATACCCGACAGCCAACGCGATGCTTCCCCTATCGATCTGTTTCGCCTGATTTTCGGTGGTGCGAATACCTTTGCCACCGCTGTGCTGGGCAGTTTTCCGGTGTTGTTCGGGTTGTCGTTTCAGGCAGGGGTCTGGGCGATTGTGCTGGGTGTGCTGGTCGGGGCGTTGATATTGGCACCGATGGGTGTGTTCGGTGCGATCAATGGCACCAACAACGCGGTGTCGTCCGGTGCGCATTTCGGTGTACATGGGCGGATCATCGGCTCGTTTCTGTCGCTGCTCACGGCCGTGGCGTTCTTTTCTCTGTCGGTGTGGAGTTCCGGCGATGCGCTGGTAGGCGGCTCACGGCGGTTGGTGGGCTTGCCGGAAAACGATCTGAGCCTGGGGCTGGCCTACGGGTTGTTCGCGGTGCTGGTATTGATCGTGTGCATCTTTGGTTTTCGCTTCATGCTGTGGGTCAACAAGGTTGCGGTGTGGGCGTCGAGTCTGTTGTTTCTGCTGGGCATTCTGGCCTTTGCCGGGCCGTTTGATGCGGGGTATGCCGGCAGTGTCAGCCTGGCTCAGCCGGGTTTCTGGGCGGCGTTCATTGGGGCAGCGCTGCTAGCGATGAGTAACCCGGTCTCGTTCGGGGCTTTTCTCGGTGACTGGTCGCGCTATATCCCGCGCGATACTTCCAGGCTGCGAATCATGCTGGCAGTGCTTGTGGCACAGGCCTGTACGCTGATTCCGTTTCTGTTCGGGCTGTGTACCGCAACGTTGGTGGCGACCCAGGCTCCGCAGTACATTGAGGCGAACAATTATGTCGGCGGTCTGCTGGCCATTTCGCCAGGCTGGTTCTTTCTGCCGGTGTGTCTGATTGCAGTCATCGGCGGGTTGTCCACTGGCACCACGGCGCTGTACGGCACCGGGCTGGACATGTCGAGCATGTTCCCGCGCTTGCTCAGTCGTGCCGGAGCCACGCTGCTGATCGGGCTTGCCGCCATCGCCTTTATCTTCATCGGCCGCTTCACCTTCAATCTGGTCCAGAGCGTGTCGACCTTTGCTGTGCTGATCATTACCTGCACCAGCCCGTGGATGGTGGTGATGATTCTCGGTCTGGTCGCACGTCGCGGCTTCTATCACGCCGATGATTTACAAGTGTTTACCCGTGGTCTGCGCGGTGGACGTTACTGGTTTAACCATGGCTGGAACTGGCGTGGTCTGGGGGCGTGGATTCCCAGCGCGGTGGTTGGGCTGTGCTTCGTCAACGTGCCGGGCCAGTTTGTGGGGCCGCTGGGTGAATGGGCGGGCGGTATCGATGTCAGCCTGCCGATCACGCTAGGCCTGGCTGCGTTGCTGTACCTGACATTGCTGCGCACTTTTCCTGAGCCGGCTTCGGTGTATGGCCCCAAGGGTGCCCATCCGATGCTGGGCCGCAAGGCCATGAGCAATGTTGCCCGATCCGCCACAGGTGGGGAGGCTTGCCCATGAAACTGGAAGTCTTTCGTACGCTGTGGGGTTATCGCGGCACGTGGCAGCAGGCGCTGGATGAAGCCCGTGCAGCGGGTTTCGATGGCTTCGAGGCGCGTATTCCCGAGCAGCAGGCCGAACGTGCGGCGTTCGCGGCTTTCCTGCGTGACAACCGGGTGCCGTATATCGCGACGCTGTTCACTTCCACGCCGGTGTTGCCGTTGCAGTCAGCCACACCGGCTGAGCATCTGGCCGATTTCAGGCACAAGTTGCAACTGGCCGCCGAGCTTGAGCCGCGCTTTGTGAATGTGCTGGCTGGCAATGACCGCTGGCCGCTGGCCCGGCAGGTGGATTTTTTCGGTGAGGCGCTGGAGGTTGCATCGCGTAGCGGTTTGATTTGCAGTTTCGAGACGCACCGGGCGCGTTCGTTGTTCAATCCGTGGCTGACCCTGCAACTGATCGAGCAAGTACCGAACCTGCGTTTCACCAGCGATATCAGCCATTGGGTGGTGACGTGCGAGCGGCTGCTGGACGACCCGGCTGACGATCTCAGTGCCTTTGTCGAGCGCGTTCATCACATTCAGGCGCGGGTGGGTTACGACCAGGGCCCGCAGGTGCCGCACCCGGCAGCTCCTGAATACGCTGCGGCGTTGGCGTTTCATCAGCAGCACTGGGAAGCGATCTGGCGTTCGCAACTGGCCCGAGGTTTTACCGGCACCACCCTGACGCCCGAGTTCGGCCCCGATGGTTATCTGCATCATTTGCCTTTCACCGATGTGCCGGTGGCTGATCTGTGGAGCCTCAATGCCTGGATGGGCCGTACCGAACGCGAGCATTTCAATGCCTTCTTCAAACGTCCAGAGAACTTGCAGCCATGAGTGAACGTTCAGCCTTCACCCGGATTCCCGTGGTCGATATCCACGGTCTGTTCAGCGAGCGTCTGGAAGACCGCCAGGCTGTGGCTCAGGCACTCGGCGATGCGGCCCGGCATGTCGGTTTTCTCTACATCACCGGCCATGGCATCGCGCCAGAGTTGATCGACAACCTGCACCGCGCCGCCGAGCAGTATTTCGCCCAGCCGCTGGACGCCAAGATGCGTCATTACATCGGTGCTTCCCAGACCCACAAGGGTTTCGTGCCTGAAGGCGAAGAGGTGTATGGCACCGGTAAGCCGGATCACAAGGAAGCCTTCGATATCGGTTTCGAGGTGCCTGCCGACAACCCGCTGGTGCTCGCCGGTACGCCACTGCTTGGCCCCAATGACTGGCCGAGCCTGCCGGGTTTTCAGGCGGCGGTGCAGGCGTACTACAAGGCGGTGTTCGCGTTGGGGCATCAGTTGTTTCGCGGTTTTGCCCTGGCCCTTGGGCTGGATGAACACTCCTTCGATGACATGGCCTGTTTCCCGCCCTCGAAGCTGCGCCTGATCCATTACCCCTACGACGGCGAAGCGCAGGACGCTCCCGGCATTGGTGCTCACACCGACTATGAATGCTTCACCATCCTCAAGGCCGACCAGCCGGGCCTGGAGGTGATGAACGAGCAGGGCGAGTGGATCGACGCACCACCCTTGGGCGATGCCTTTGTGGTGAACATTGGCGACATGCTGGAAGTGATGACCGCCGGTGCTTTTGTCGCCACCGCGCATCGCGTGCGCAAGGTCAGGCAGGAGCGCTATTCGTTCCCGCTGTTCTATGCCTGCGACTACCACACCCTCATCAAGCCGTTGCCGCAGTTTGCGGCCGCTGAGCAGAGTTATGAGCCCATCGCCATTGGCGAGCACATGTGGGCCCAGGCCTTGCAGACGTATCAATACCTTCGCCAGCGCGTGGCCAACGGGCAGATTGCCTTGCCGGAACGCGCCAGAAAGCCTTCAAGCTTCGGGCACCTGAAAAACCAGAGCGTGACTTTGTGATCTGCCTTTTCCCTCAACCTGGAATGACGACTATGCAAAACACCACGCTTTCGCGCCTTGCCACTTCTGTGCTTGGCCTGTCCTTGTTGTTCGCGGGCAGCGCCCAGGCGGCACCGACTGCAACGCCCGGCACGCTCAAGGTCGGTATGGAAATCTCCTATCCGCCGTTCGAGTCCTATGACGGCGACAAGGTCGTAGGCTTTGACCCGGAAGTGTCCGCCGCGCTGGCAAAACAGATCGGTGGCCTGAAAGTCGAATTCGTCGACACGCGCTTTCCGAACCTGATCCTGGGCCTGAATGCCAACCGCTTCGACACCATCATTTCGGGCATGTACATCACCGAGGAGCGCACCAAGCAGGCGGAAGCCATCCCTTACGCGAAGGTCGGCGCAGCGATCATGGTGCGCAGCGACAGCACCGCCAAACCGCAGCAGCCTGAGGACTTGTGCGGCCTGAAAGTCGGCCTGCAACAGGGCACCAACTGGATCAACCAGCTCAAGGCGGTATCCAGCGATTACTGCGCCAAGCAGAACAAGGGCGAGATCCTGATCAGCGAATTCCCGACTACGGCTGAAGCGTCCCAGGCGCTGATGTCCGGCAACATCCAGGCCCACCTGGAAATCTCCGCCGCCGCACAAATGATCATCGACAAGGCCCGTGGCCGCATCGTCATCAGTTCGCAGAAGTCGCTGTACGCGCAGACCCTTGGTATCTACGTGAAGAAAGGCAACACCGAACTGCTGGAAAAACTGCGCAGTGCGGTCGAGGCCTACAAACAGAGCGGCGAGTACAGCCAGTTGCTCAAGAAATACAACCTGGACCCGGCGTAAATACTGCCACTGTGCAGGAGCGCGCTTGCCCGTTCGCTCCTGCAACCTTTACCTGATTCACCGAGGTCATCATGGCATTTGATTGGGCCTATTTTTTCTCGCTGTTTTCTGTCTCTGCCTTCTGGAAAGCCTGCCTTACCGTGGTTCAGTTGAGCACTCTGTCCTGGTCCATCGGGCTGGTGCTGGGCTTTCTGTTGGCCAGTGCCAAACTGTCCGGCCACGCCTGGTTGCGCATGCCGGCGAGTTTTTATATCTGGCTGTTTCGCAGCATCCCGTTATTGGTGCTGCTGGTGTTCGTCTACAACCTGCCGCAGTTGTTTCCCGTGACCGGCAGCGTGCTGTCGCAGCCGTTCTATTCCGGTCTTATCGCCTTGGTGCTGACCGAAACCGCCTACATGGCCGAGATCCATCGCGGCGGGTTGCTGTCGGTGCTCAAGGGCCAGCGTGAAGCGGCCAAGGCGCTGGGCATTCGCGGGCTCGGCGCGCAGCGGCTGGTGATCATTCCTCAGGCCATCCGCATTTCCTTGCCTACGCTGACCAACGAGTACGTGACTATCGTCAAGCTCACTTCGCTGGTGTCGGTGATTTCCCTGAACGAGTTGCTGCTGGTTGGCCAGCGCCTGTACGCACAGAACTTTCTGGTGCTGGAAACCCTGGCCGCCGTGGCCATTTATTACGTGCTGATCGTCACGCTGTTCGGCTGGTTGCTGCAATGGGCCGAGCGTCATCTGGACCTGTCACGCAAGAACGCCCGGACCCTCGATGACACGCAAGCCCAGGCCCTGCGCCAACCGGTGAGTGCCAGCAAAAAACGTTACGAGCCGACGCCAGGGCAACCCGATGCCTTGTTGCTGCGCGGCATTCAGAAGCGCTATGGCAATCACGAAGTCCTCAAGGGCATCGACCTTGTGGTCAAGCCCGGTGAGGTGATTTCCATCATCGGCCCGTCCGGCTCGGGCAAGACGTCGCTGATCCGCACGATCAACAGCCTGGAAAGCATTGATCGTGGCGAGATCGTGCTGTTCGGCAATGACTTCATCAAGGCAGGCAAGCGTGACGATGCGCCGGTCATCCGCCAGGGTATCCGGCGCATTGGCATGGTGTTCCAGAACTTCAACCTGTTTCCGCATCGCACCATCCTCGATAACGTCATCCTCGCGCCGCGTTATCACGGCCTGGCCGGTTCCGATGAGCTACGCCGCAAGGGCCATGCGCTGCTGGATCGGGTCGGGCTGCTGGCCCATGCCGACAAATACCCGCATCAGTTGTCTGGTGGTCAGCAACAGCGGGTGGCGATTGCCCGTGCTTTGGCCATGGAGCCAGACATCATGCTGTTTGACGAACCTACCTCGGCGCTGGACCCGGAGCTGGTAGGCGATGTGCTCAAGGTGATCGGTGACCTGGCCCGCGACGGCATGACCATGTTGATCGTGACCCATGAAATGGATTTTGCGCTGTCGATTTCCGACCGCATCGTGTTCATGGAAAACGGCCATGTGGTGACCGATGCTTCACCGACGTCGATCCGCAACGAGGGTGACCCACGGGTGCGCCGCTTTATCGGTCTGGAACAGGAGGCGACAGCATGACCACATGTGGTGAATTTCTCGTCCAGCAACTGCATGCCTGGGGTGTCGATACCGTGTTCGGTATTCCCGGCGTACACACTGTTGAGTTGTATCGCGGACTGCCGGGCAGCGGCATTCGCCATATCACTCCGCGCCACGAACAGGGCGCGGGTTTCATGGCTGATGGTTATGCGCGGGTCAGCGGCAAGCCGGGTGTGTGTTTCATCATCACCGGGCCAGGGATGACCAATATCCTCACCGCCATGGGCCAGGCCTATGCCGACTCGATTCCGATGCTGGTGATTTCCAGTGTCAACGAGCGGGCGCGGTTGGGGCTGGGCAACGGGTATCTGCATGAACTGCCGAACCAGCGCGCCATGGTCGCGGGTGTCAGTGCCTTCAGCCATACCCTGATGAGCGTCGAAGAGTTGCCCGCCGTGCTGGCGCGTGCTTTTGCAGTCTTCGACAGCCAGCGCCCGAGGCCGGTACACATCGAGTTGCCGCTGGACATCATCACCGCGCCCGCCGATCACTTGGCCTTGTTGCCACGCCAGATCATCGCCCGACCGGCGCCGGACCTTGCAGCCATTCATGAAGCGGCAGAACGCTTGCGCTCGGCGCGGCGCCCGCTCTTGCTGCTGGGCGGCGGTTGCGTCGCGGCCATGGATGAGGCTCGCGAGCTGGCGGCCCGTCTCGATGCGCCGACCGCCTTGACCATCAACGCCAAAGGCCTGCTGCCAGCGGATCATCCGTTGTTGCTGGGCAGCAATCAGTCACTGGTGCCGGTGCGGCAACTGGCGCTGGAGGCTGATGTGGTATTGGCGATTGGCACTGAACTGGGCGAGACCGATTATGACGTGGTGTTCGACGGTAATTTTCGGATTGGCGGTGAGTTGATCCGTATCGATATCGATGCCGAACAACTGACTCGCAACCATGCGCCGAGCCTGGCCATCCTCAGCGATGCCCGTCAGGCGATGCGTGCCTTGCTGGCCGAGTTGCCGGCCCGTGCTGCAAGCCCCGACAGTCCGGGAGCTCAGCGAGCGGCTGCGGTGCGCAAACAACTGGCTGAGGATTTCAGCGGCTGGGCGCATTACCGGCGGTTATTTGAGTGTGTGCTGGAAGTGTTGCCCGAGGCGCGTTTTGTCGGGGATTCGACACAGACCGTGTACAGCGGCAATCACCTGGTCGAACTGAATGGCCCGCGCCGCTGGTTCAACGCCTCCACCGGCTACGGCACGCTGGGCTACGGCCTGCCAGCCGCACTCGGCGCAAAACTGGCCGAGCCTGAACGAGCGGTAATCAGCCTGATGGGGGATGGCGGCATCCAGTTCACACTGCCAGAACTGGCCAGTGCCGTGGAAGCGCGAATCGCTATCATCGTGCTGTTGTGGAATAACCAGGGCTATGGCGAGATCAAGCGCTACATGGAGCGCCGGGACATCACACCGCTAGGCGTGGACATCTACACCCCGGACTTCCTCGCAATTGCCCGAGGTTTCGGCTGTGCCGCCGAACGCGCCCGTGACCATGCGCACCTGCAAACCCTGCTGCGCGAAGCCCCGGATGATCGCCCGCTGATCATTGAAATCAACGAAGCACCACCGTTTGCGCCGTGAGTGAAGAAGCCGTCGCCAGCAAGCTGCCTCCCACGCAATTGTGGGAGGCTTTTCGCGAATGAATTCGCTCCTACGGCGGTAGGAGCGAATTTATTCGCGAAGAGAAGAAGAGCCGATCAATCCCAGCTCAACGCACCGCCAGTCTGGTACTCGATAACCCGAGTCTCGAAGAAGTTCTTCTCTTTCTTCAAGTCCATGATCTCGCTCATCCATGGGAACGGGTTGTTGGTGCCCGGGTATTCTTCTTTCAGGCCGATCTGCGACAGGCGACGGTTGGCGATGAATTTGAGGTAGTCCTCCATCATCGCTGCGTTCATGCCCAGTACGCCGCGAGGCATGGTGTCGCGGGCGTATTCGATTTCCAGCTGGGTGCCTTGCAGGATCATCTGCGTGGCTTCTTCCTTCATCTCGTTATCCCACAGGTGCGGGTTTTCGATCTTGATCTGGTTGATCACGTCGATGCCGAAGTTCAGGTGCATGGACTCGTCGCGCAGGATGTACTGGAACTGCTCGGCGACGCCGGTCATCTTGTTGCGGCGGCCCATGGAGAGGATCTGGGTGAAGCCGCAATAGAAGAAGATGCCTTCCAGAACGCAGTAGTAGGCGATCAGGTTGCGCAGCAGTTCCTTGTCGGTTTCGACGGTGCCGGTCTCGAACTTCGGATCGGAGATCGAGCGGGTGTATTTCAGGCCCCAGGCTGCTTTTTTAGCGACCGATGGAATCTCGTGGTACATGTTGAAGATCTCGCCTTCATCCATGGCCAGCGATTCGATGCAGTACTGGTAAGCGTGGGTGTGGATCGCTTCCTCGAAGGCCTGGCGCAGGATGTACTGGCGGCACTCGGGGTTGGTGATCAGGCGGTACACGGCCAGCACGAGGTTGTTGGCAACCAGGGAGTCGGCGGTGGAGAAGAAGCCCAGGTTGCGCATCACGATGCGGCGCTCGTCGTCGGTCAGGCCTTCCGGGTTTTTCCAGAGGGCGATGTCGGCGGTCATGTTGACTTCTTGCGGCATCCAGTGGTTTGCGCAGCCGTCCAGGTACTTCTGCCATGCCCAGTCATATTTGAAAGGCACGAGCTGGTTGAGGTCGGCGCGGCAGTTGATCATGCGCTTTTCATCGACCGCGACGCGGGCCGAGGCACCTTCGAGTTCAGCAAGACCTTCGGCAACGTCCAGAGCGTCCAGCGCTTTCTTGGCGCGGATCAGGGCGGCGGAGTCGTTGGCGGTAATTGCACGGGCTTCCAGTGCCGCAGCGCCACCGGCGCTGTCCAGGCGGTCCATCGTGGCGTCGTGAGCCTGTGCAGCCTGGTTGGGTTTGGAGGCTACTTCGCCTTCGTCTTTGTCGAATTCGTCCCAGCTCAGCATGGTGGTAAAGCTCCTGTGCGTGAGGGTGCCAGCGGCAACCGCTTGGATTTTCAAGTGTGGATCGCCAGCGTTGCGAACGGTGCACGCTGGCAGTGATTTTTCGAGGTTTACTCGGAGTCTTTTCGTGATCGGCCGATCTATGAAATTGTCGGTCGTTCAATGAGCTTGTGGCGTTGGCTCACAAGCGAGCAATACGGGTCTTTGGGGTTGCTTTCAGGTGAGCCAGCTTTGCATTTGCAAATGGTCATTTGAGTACCCTGGAGCAAGGGGCGGGAGTATACAGATTTTTCCCCGCAGCTTGTTCATCCGTAATGAGTTTGCTGTGTGATTTCGCGCTTTTTTTCAGGTTTGCACGTGCATTTTCACTGCACCGAAAATGGGCGACAAACGAAGCGAAAATCCCTTATGTAGTGTTTTTTACAATTGGAAACGCAGGATATAGTGCCTTGGCTTTTCCGGCAATGGCTCATTGGCCACGTTTTCCGAGCGTTTGTTTAGAGCATGATCTGGGTCAAGAGTTGCACCTGCCCGTAGACAGTGGCTCTCAGAGGAATGCGAAAATTTCATGCGCCTGAATGCTGTCGATTTTCCTGTCGGTAAATCGACGAATGGCCAGCAGAGAGATTATGGAATGCTATCGGTTCGGCGTGGTCTGGCCGTGCGTAAACTGCTACCGGTCATGGCCGTGTTTGCAACGCCATGACCGGAATCCTTGCAGGTTACTTTTGCGCCAGTAATGCCTTTCTGGCTGCCTTTTCATCCTTCATGGCGGCGATTTCACGCTCGCAGGCTTCGACATCGAACGAGTTGTCCCATTTGGCAATGGCGAGGGTGCCGATGCCATTGCCGATCAGGTTGGTCACGGCTCGTGCTTCGTTCAGGAACCGGTCAATGCCCAGGAGCAGAACGAGGCCTACCAGAGGAATGGAGTGGATGGTTGTGAGCGTTGCTGCGAGGGTTACGAAGCCCGCACCCGCCACGCCGGCCGAGCCTTTTGAGGTCAGCAGGAATACGCCCAGAAGAATCATCTGATCCATGAAGGTCAGGGGCGTGTTGGTCGCCTGGGCGATGAAGATGGCGGCCATGGTGAGATAGATGCAGGTGCCGTCGGCATTGAAGGTGTACCCCGTTGGCAGCACCATGCCCACCACGGATTTCTTGCAGCCGAGCTTTTCAAGTTTCACCATCATTCGCGGCAGTACGGCTTCAGTCGAGCAGGTCCCCAGGGTGATGAGAATTTCATCTTTGAAATATCTAAGAAACTGCATCAGGGGCATGCCCGACCATCTGGCAACCGCACCCAGTATGACCACGATGAAAATCAGGGTCGTGATGTAGAGCGCGACCAGCAACTGGCCGAGTGAAAGCAAGGTACCAATCCCGTACTTGCCAATGGTGAACGCCATGCCGGCACCGGCCCCGAGCGGAGCCAGGCGCATGACCATCGCAACGATCTTGAACAGGCCTTGCAGGAACAGATCAATGGTGTTGATCAGCGGCTTGCTGGTTTCGCCCATTTGAACCAGGGCTACCCCCATCAGGACCGAGAGCAGAATAACCTGAAGCATCACCCCATTGGAGAATGCGCCCAGGAAGGTATGGGGGATGATGTTGAGGAAGAACTCAATGGTGCCGCCTTGCTCGCTTGCCGCCTGGCTGTACTTGCTGATCGCACTTCCATCCAGCGCGCTGGCGTTGATGTTCATCCCTACGCCAGGTTTCACGATGTTGACCACAACAAGGCCGAGAACAAGGGCGATGGTCGAAAGAATCTCGAAGTAGATCAGCGCTTTCACGCCAATCCGCCCGACCTCTTTGATACTGCCCATCTTGGCGATACCCACGACGACTGTACCGAAAATGATGGGTGCCAACAGCATCTTGATCAGTTTGATGAAGCCATCGGCGAAGGGTTGCAGCTTGGCTCCGATATCCGGCACGAAGTAACCGATTGCGGCACCGATCACGATGCCGATAAGCACCTGCACATACAGCTGGCTGTACCAGCGGGACTTGGAAGTTTCCACGGAAGCACCTCATTTTATTGTTGTGATGGGCATGTGGCTTGGCGTTGGGTGATTGATCCGCGGCCTCTTCGACAGGGGCCGCAGATCAAGAGGGATCAGCCTTCGCCCAGCTCGCGCATGACGGCATACAAGGCGGATTTCGCTTCGAAGCCGACACCTGGAATATCCGGCAGGCCTACAAAGCCGTTTTCCACGCGGATTCCGTCAGCGAAGCCGCCGAAAGGCTGGAACACGTCCGGATACGATTCGTTACCGCCCAGGTGCAGGCCCGCTGCGATGTTCAGGGACATCTGGTGACCACCGTGCGGCACCACACGGCGCGAAGACCAACCCATTTCTTCCATCACCTTCAGGGTGCGCATGTATTCCACCAGCCCGTAGGACAGGGCACAGTCGAACTGGAGGTAATCGCGATCAGGACGCATGCCGCCGTGGCGCAGAAGGTTACGGGCATCCTGGTGAGAGAACAGGTTTTCACCTGTAGCCATGGGCAGTTCATAGTGATTGGCAAGCTCGGCTTGCAGGGCGTAGTCCAGCGGATCGCCAATCTCTTCGTACCAGAAGAGGTTGTACTTCTTGATGGCTTCGGCGTACGCAATGCCGGTTTTAAGATCGAAGCGGCCATTGGCATCGACCGCCAGCCGGCGACCGTCACCGACCACTTCGAGCACGGCCTCGATGCGGCGGATATCTTCGTCCAGTGGCACTGCACCAATCTTCATCTTGACGACGTCGTAGCCACGATCCAGATAACTCTGCATTTCTGCCTTGAGCTTGGTCTGGTCTTTGCCGGGATAGTAGTAGCCGCCCGCTGCATAGACCCAGACCTTGTCATCGGCCACGCCGTTACGGTAGCGGTCGGCCAGGAGGCGATACAGCGGTTTGCCTTCAATCTTGGCGACGGCATCCCATACCGCCATGTCGATGGTGCCCACGGCGACCGAGCGCTCGCCGTGGCCGCCTGGCTTTTCGTTGGTCATCAGGGTTTTCCAGATGGCGAACGGGTCCAGGTTGTTGTTTTCATGATCGATGAGGGTGTCTGGGTCAGCTTCCGTGATACGCGCCAGGAACCGGTCGCGCATCAGGGCGCCCTGGCCATAACGGCCATTGGAGTTGAAGCCGTAGCCGATGACAGGCTTGCCATCGCGGATCACATCCGTGACCACGGCGACAACCGAGCAGGTCATCTTCGAGAAATCGATATAGGCGTTGGCAATGGGGGAGGCGATAGAGACAGTTTTTTCACGAATGTCCACGATACGCATGGCGGGTTCCTCTTGTTGTTGATGACCCCACGTTATGCTTTGCGATGACACCCGCCCAATGCTATTAATGCCGCGCCCTATGCACAGGAGGCATTGCCCTTGGAACTCGTCTGGCTCGAAGACTTTTCAGCGCTTGCGGAATACGGCAGCTTTGTCCGTGCCGCTGAAGCACGCCATGTCACTCAGCCGGCCTTCAGCCGCAGAGTGCGTTCATTGGAAAACTGGATGGGAGTTGAGTTGTTTGTGCGTACACCTCAGGGAGCCATCCTGACCGATGCGGGGAGGCAAATCCTGCCCGCTGCTCAGGAGGCTGCCAGACGTTTGTACCGGATACGCAACGAGGCTCAGGAGGTAGCGGGGGTGGCCGCCAGGTCCCTGCAATTCGCGGCCACTCACTCCCTGTCGTTTACATTTTTCCCCAAGTGGCTTCGCAGCTCGGAAAACGGTGCCCCCATCGAGTCGGTGCAACTGCACTCCGACAGTATGGCTGTCTGTGAACAGATGCTGATACATGGGCAGGTGCAGTTTCTGCTCTGCCACCGCCACCCCGATGTACCGCCTTTGCTGGCACCTGATCAGTTCATCGGCAAGAAGGTGGGTGAGGACGTGCTCGTTCCTCTGGCGAGTGCTTCTGCCCACTTCGGTACATCTCCCGCGGCGTTACCTTACCTCGCTTACACCCATGAGTCGGGTCTGGGGCGCATCGTCGCTCACCGCCTGCGTGGCAAGGAAGACTACCTGCACCTCAAACCGCTTTTCAGCACCCACCTCGCGGCGGTGCTGATGTCCATGGCCCTGGAAAGCAAGGGCGTGGCGTGGTTGCCCAAGAGCCTCACCGAGCAGGAAATACTCGATGGGCGTCTGGTCAGAGCCCTCGACGAAAGCTGGGATATACCTCTGGAAATTCATCTGACTCGCCCGGCAGCGCCACTCAGTCAATCTGCCGAAGACTTCTGGGCACGGATCGGCAGCAACTGATTTAACGCCGATCACTTAAGGCCTAAACAAAACTGGTGGGAGACAGCTTGCTGGCGAAAGGGCCTGTGAACCGGCAGAAACTCTGCATCTGTACACAGGAGCGTCGCCAGCAAGGTGTCTCCTACAAAGTGATTTATGACCCTGAATGATCGCGCTTTTCAGGCTGCCATAAACCAAAAACCCCCTGCATGAGCAGAGGGTTGATGGTGTTTCAGCGCTTTGTTACCTGAGTGTCATTGGCAAGCTTCGCAATCCGGCTCGTCAATGGCGCAGGCCTTTGGCACTGGGGCCGGGCCGGCGGGTGCTGCTTCGGCTGGACGTGGCGCGGTGATCGCGGAGTCGTCCGGGCCGTGGCCGCCGCTCGATACTGCGTTGAGCTTGCCGGTGTTGATGGTCGACTTCTCGGTGCTGGTCGCAGCCAGGGCACGGAGGTAGTAAGTGGTTTTCAGACCACGGTACCAGGCCATGCGGTAGGTCACGTCCAGTTTCTTGCCCGAAGCGCCAGCGATGTAGAGGTTCAGGGACTGAGCCTGATCGATCCACTTCTGACGGCGGCTTGCGGCGTCGACGATCCACTTGGTTTCCACTTCGAACGCGGTGGCGTAAAGCTCTTTGAGCTCCTGCGGAATGCGCTCGATCTGTTGTACGGAACCGTCGTAGTACTTCAGGTCGTTGATCATGACCGAGTCCCACAGATCGCGTGCCTTGAGGTCGCGAACCAGGTACGGGTTGATCACGGTGAATTCGCCCGACAGGTTCGATTTCACGTACAGGTTCTGATAGGTCGGTTCGATCGACTGCGATACGCCGGTGATGTTGGCGATGGTCGCGGTCGGTGCGATGGCCATGATGTTCGAGTTACGGATACCTTTCTGAACGCGGGCACGTACCGGCGCCCAGTCCAGGGTTTCCTTCAGGTCGACATCGATGTACTTCTGGCCACGGGCTTCGATCAGGATCTGTTGCGAATCCAGTGGCAGGATGCCCTTGGACCACAGCGAACCCTGGAACGTCTCGTAGGCGCCGCGCTCGTCCGCCAGGTCACAGGATGCCTGGATGGCGTAGTAGCTGACCGCTTCCATGGAAGTGTCGGCGAACTCGACGGCCGCTTGCGAACCGTACGGGATGTGCTGCAGGTACAGCGCGTCCTGGAAGCCCATGATGCCCAGGCCGACCGGACGGTGGCGGAAGTTGGAGTTCTTCGCCTGCGGTACCGAGTAGTAGTTGATGTCGATCACGTTGTCGAGCATGCGAACCGCTACATCGACAGTACGCTTGAGCTTGTCGGTGTCCAGCTTGCCGTTGACGATGTGGTTCGGCAGGTTGATCGAGCCCAGGTTGCAGACCGCGATCTCGTCCTTGTTGGTGTTCAGGGTGATCTCGGTGCACAGGTTCGAGCTGTGGACCACGCCCACGTGCTGCTGCGGGCTGCGCAGGTTGCACGGGTCCTTGAAGGTCAGCCATGGGTGGCCGGTCTCGAACAGCATCGAGAGCATCTTGCGCCACAGATCCTTGGCCTGGATGGTCTTGAACAGCTTGATCTTGCCTGGGTACTCGGTCAGGGCTTCGTAGTACTCGTAACGCTCTTCGAAGGCCTTGCCGGTCAGGTCGTGCAGGTCCGGTACTTCCGATGGCGAGAACAGGGTCCACTGGCCGTCATCGAAGACGCGCTTCATGAACAGGTCAGGGATCCAGTTGGCGGTGTTCATGTCGTGGGTACGACGACGGTCATCACCGGTGTTCTTGCGCAGCTCGATGAACTCTTCAATGTCCATGTGCCAGGTTTCCAGGTAGGCACAGACAGCGCCTTTGCGCTTGCCGCCCTGGTTGACCGCAACGGCGGTGTCGTTGACCACTTTCAGGAAAGGTACGACGCCTTGCGACTTGCCGTTGGTGCCCTTGATGTAGGAGCCCAGAGCACGAACCGGAGTCCAGTCGTTGCCCAGGCCGCCTGCGAATTTGGACAGCATGGCGTTGTCGTGGATGGCGTGGTAGATGCCCGACAGGTCATCCGGCACGGTGGTCAGGTAGCAACTGGACAGCTGTGGACGCAGGGTACCGGCGTTGAACAGTGTCGGGGTCGACGACATGTAGTCGAAGGACGACAACAGGTTGTAGAACTCGATGGCGCGATCTTCCTTGGCTTTCTCTTCGATCGCCAGGCCCATGGCCACGCGCATGAAGAAGATCTGCGGCAGTTCGAAACGCACGCCATCCTTGTGGATGAAGTAACGGTCATACAGGGTTTGCAGGCCCAGGTAAGTGAACTGCTGGTCGCGCTCGTGGTTGATCGCCTTGCCCAGCTTGACCAGATCGAAGTCGGCCAGCACAGGGTTGAGCAGTTCGTACTTGATACCGGTGGCGATGTAGGCAGGCAGGGCCTTGGCGTACAGGTCGGCCATTTCGTGGTGCGTGGCGCTGTCGGCGACTTCCAGGAAGCTCAGGCCTTCGGCACGCAGGGTGTCCATCAGCAGGCGGGCGGTGACGAACGAGTAGTTCGGCTCACGCTCGACCAGAGTACGGGCGGTCATGACCAGTGCGGTGTTGACGTCTTTCAGTGCAACGCCGTCGTACAGGTTTTTCAGGGTTTCGGTCTGGATCAGGTTGGCGTCGACTTCAGCCAGGCCTTCGCACGCTTCGGTAACGATGGTGTTCAGACGACCCATGTCCAGCGGCGTCAGGCTGCCGTCGGCACGAGTGATGCGGATCGACGGGTGAGCCTGGACTTCGCTTTCGGTCGCGCGGCCAGCACGCTCCTTGGCACGGGAGTCACGATAGATGACGTAGTCGCGAGCGACTTTCTGCTCACCGGCACGCATCAGGGCCAGTTCGACCTGATCCTGGATTTCTTCGATGTGGATGGTGCCGCCCGATGGCATGCGACGCTTGAAGGTCGCGGTGACCTGCTCGGTCAGACGTGCAACGGTGTCGTGGATGCGCGACGAGGCGGCAGCATTGCCACCTTCAACTGCAAGAAACGCTTTGGTGATAGCGACGGTGATCTTGTCATCGGTGTACGCAACAACAGTGCCGTTACGCTTGATCACGCGCAGTTGACCAGGTGCGGTCGCGGTCAGGTCCTGTTGGCCCTGGCTCGATTGCGGCGCATTGGTCGGCGAGTTCTCGCGAGTTGTGTCTGTTTGCATGGGTGTCTCCACGTTCTTTAAGTTTGTTTGGGCAGCCAGGCCACCCACCGATCCGTCTTGAGGCATTCAGCCGCCAAAAGGGGCGACTGCAAAGGACTTCAAAACGGAGAAAGGAGCGCTTGATCATCGCTCCCGGGCTTTGAAGTCAAAAGGGGAATGGTTCGATGGCCATTCCCTTGAAAATCTGATGAATATTGCTCATTTGATGTTGCAAAACGTGTACCGGCTTGCCAAAGGCTGGCGCGGTCGATTGGGCTATTGAACACGTCTTAAAGTTCAACCGTGCAGGCACAAGAAAAATGCTTGAATTTCTCGATTGAGTTGTGTTGGCGTTTCTCCACAAACCCCTACATGTAGGGTGTCGCTTCGGATCGGGCTACAAGATAATGCGTTTGGGACATCAATTGCAACGCACAGCCTGTGGATAAGCTTGTGCGTAGTTTGTGTATGAATCGCCCATATCGCGTGTAGGCCGCATAACTACTGAGCTGGACCGTTTGTCATTGTTTTTTACATCTGTTGGCGGCTCTGAGCGGATTTTTGCGGGCGCGAACCCTATCACAAAAAACGCATCGTGCAAGGCCGCTCTGGCATGTCGTGTGCTTGTCCTGGTGCTTGCTACAATCGCCTCCACCGATGCGATAGAAAACGCCTTGCATAACAACAATCAGGAGGCAGCTTGTGGAGCAAGAAAACTGGCAGGTGCTGATCGTCGAAGATGATCAGCGATTGGCCGAGTTGACCTGTGATTATCTGCAGAGCAACGGCCTGAGCGTGGCCATCGAGGGCAATGGCGCTCTGGCGGCGGCGCGCATCATTGATGAACAGCCGGATCTGGTGATCCTCGACCTGATGCTTCCCGGCGAAGACGGTCTGAGCATCTGCCGCAAGGTGCGCGGCCGTTATGACGGGCCGATCCTGATGCTCACCGCACGCACCGACGATTCCGATCAGATCCAGGGGCTGGACACAGGTGCTGACGATTTTGTCTGCAAACCTGTTCACCCGCGCGTGTTGCTGGCGCGCATCCACGCCTTGCTGCGGCGCAGTGAAGCACCGCAAGTGCCTGCCGCCGAGTTGCGCCGTCTGGTGTTCGGCCCGCTGGTGGTGGATAACGCCTTGCGCGAGGCCTGGCTGCGGGATCAAAGCATCGAGCTGACTGGTGCCGAGTTCGATCTGTTGTGGCTGCTGGTCGCCAATGCCGGGCGCATCCTGTCGCGGGAAGAAATCTTCACGGCCTTGCGTGGTGTGGGCTATGACGGCCAGGACCGCTCCATCGACGTGCGTATTTCGCGCATTCGCCCGCGTATCGGCGACGATCCGATTCACCCGCGTCTGATCAAAACGGTGCGCAGCAAGGGCTATCTGTTTGTGCCTGAAGCCGCGCAGGACATGAACAGCTTTGTCCTGAACGGCTGACCCCCATGAACTCCATTTTTCTGCGCATCTATGGCGGCATGCTGGGCGTACTGGTGTTGGTGGCCTTGCTCGGGGTGCTGGCGCTGCATCTGCTCAATCAGGAGCGAAGCGGGCAATACCGCGAGCGGCTGGCCCACGGCACCTTTACGGTAATGGCCGATAACCTGATCCCCTTGAATGACATCGAGCGTCGTCGTGCGCTGGCGGTATGGGAGCGCTTGTTGGGGATTCCACTGAGCCTGCAAAGCGTCGAGCAGGCAAACCTGGACAGCAGCGCCCGTAGCCGTTTGCAGCGCGGGCAAGTGGTGGTCGAGCAGATCGGCCCGCATGCGGCCAGGGTCTATCGTCAGCTCAGTGATAATGAGCATTTGTTGCTGACCGGCGAGGTGCAGCAAATCACTGAGCAGTTGGCGCGGGCCACCATCTATTTATTGATCGACGAACTGGTGCGCCTGCCGGTCGATGAGCAACCGGCCCGGCTGCAAGCCTTGCGGGTGAACAAGGGCTTTGGCTTTGATCTGAACCTCATTGCACTGGATCAGGCCGATCTGGATGACGATCAGCGCCGGCGTGTCTATGAGGGCGATACGGTCATGGCGCTGGGCAAGGGCGGTGATTCCATCCGCGTGCTGTCCGGGATCGTCGATACCAACTGGGTGCTGGAAATCGGCCCGCTGTACCAGATGAATCCTTATCCGCCCCAACTGTTGGTGCTGATTGCCCTGTTGGGGCTGTGTTTTATCGGCGTGGTGGTTTACCTGTTGGTGCGGCCTCTTGAACGACGGGTGCAGGCGCTGGAAGCGGCTGCCACTTTGATCGCCAAAGGCAGCCTGCAAACGCGGGTCCCCACCGAAGGCTCCGACTCCATCGGGCGTCTGGCAGCCGCGTTCAACAGCATGGCCGAGCACTTGCAGCGCTCGCTGATGATCCAGCGCGAACTGGTGCGTGCGGTGTCCCATGAACTGCGCACGCCAGTGTCGCGTTTGCGCTTTGGTCTGGAGATGATTCAGGACGCAGCCACGCCTGAGGCCCGCCAGAAATACATGACCGGCATGGACCACGACATTCAGGACCTCGACAAGCTCGTGGACGAGATGTTGACCTATGCGCGACTGGAGCAGGGCGCGCCGACCCTGAATTTCCAGCGTATCGATCTGGACCTGTTGATCAATCGGGTGATCGCGGAACTGGCGCCCTTGCGCGCCAATGTCCGGGTCGCGCGTGGCGAATGTGTGATAACCACCGTGGGTGAGTCAGCCTGGGTGGATGCCGAACCTCGTTACATGCATCGGGCGGTGCAGAATCTGGTGAGCAACGCCATGCGCCATGCCGAGTCGCAAGTCAGCATCAGCTATCGACTGGAGCCGGGATGCTGTCGTCTCGATGTCGAAGACGACGGCCCCGGCGTGCCGGAAAGTGCCTGGGAGCAAATCTTCACGCCTTTCATGCGTCTGGATGACAGCCGCACCCGAGCGTCCGGCGGGCACGGGCTGGGGTTGTCCATCGTGCGGCGAATCATCAACTGGCACGAAGGCCGCGCATCCATCGACCGCAGCGGGAGTCTGGGCGGCGCCTGTTTCACGCTGGTCTGGCCGCGCATTCAGGAATCGCGATGAACACATTGTTCGCTGGGCCGCTGGCGCGGTTCGGGCAGACGCTGCTGGCGGCAGATGATCCGCGACGGGTGACGGCGTTGCCCGATTTGCTTCACAAGGACTCGCTGGATGCTTTACTGACCGGGCTTTACGGGCCGGATTTGATGGCCGCTCATTTGCCGGTGCTGGTGTCGCAATGGGCCAAGTATTACTTCATGCAGGCCATTCCGCCGCTGGTGGTTGCCAGCCTTGTTCATGGCTGGCACTGGCCGCTGAAGCTGGAGCAGGTGGCGGTAGCGCTGGATGAGCGGGGCGTGCCGACGGGAGTGAAGCTGCTGGGCGAAGGGGCGGCATGGGGTGAGTTACCGGTCGATCCCTTTCAGCGTTTCGCCAGCCTGCTGGACGATAACCTGCAACCGTTCATTGAGGCATTGAGCGCTTATGGTGATTTGGCCGGGGGAGTGCTGTGGTGCAGCGTCGGGGATTATCTGGAAGGTTGTCTGTTGCAACTGGGCCAGTGCAGCGAGGTATCGCTGGAGGCAGGGCAGGCGTTGCTGGCTGCGCGAGTGCGCCCGGACGGCAGGCGCAACCCGTTGTTCAGGGCGGTGAGTTATAGCGGGCAGCGTCGTCAGCGCCGCACGTGCTGCCTGAGCTATCAGGTCGAGTGGGTCGGGCGTTGCGAGCATTGCCCGTTGCCGGCCTGATTCAGGCTGCGATGCTGACCAGGCTCAACAAGTGCTGATCGTGCACGCTGAACTGGCCTTCCAGTTCCTTGCCGCTGTGCCATTCACTGGACAGGTCCATCAACAGGCGCAGGCGTACGCTGCCATCGGCTGACCATTCCAGCAGTTGCGCGTCTTCAAAGTAGAAGCGCTTTTGCACGATGGGGTAGAGCGCCTTGAACAGCGCTTCCTTGATCGAGAAGGTCAAGGTGACCCGTAGCGCTATTTCTTCTTGCGGGCCTGCTGCCATGGCGGCCAGTTCATCGGCGGTGAGGATTTCTCCGGCCAGCCGTGTGGCGCGGTCGGTGCTCAACAGGTTTTCGGTATCCAGCCCCAGCCCGCGCCATTGTTGTCTGGGCGCAACGATGGCGGCTGCCCAGCCGGTGCTGTGGGTGATCGAGCCGCAGATATCGGTCGGCCAGATCGGCGCACGATCTTCGCCAATAGTGGGGACGTACAGGCGCTCATCGAGTTGTCGCAACGCTTCACGGGCGCAGAGCCGACCGGCGAGGAATTCCGCCTGACGCTTGGCGACCGAGCGCTGAATGCTGGCGGGCGGCGCGATGGCGCAACGCTGGAAATCGCCTTCGACCAGTTTTTGCGGGTCGAAATGACTGCTGACCAATATTGCACCCGGCACGGCGTGTGGCAGAGGCCAGTGTCGGGTGGGTTCGGAGCAGCAGGTGGGGAATGTCGGGATTTGAGTCATGGGATGCATTGTATTTGCTTCGCGAATGAATTCGCTCCTACACAGTTCTGTAGGAGCGAATTCATTCGCGAAAGGTTGATCAACCAAATATCTTCTTGAAGAACGCTTGCATGTCCGCCCACGAACTCTGGTCGGCGGCCTTGTCGTAGCCGATGTCCGGGCCGCCATGGTCGCCGTGGCTCAAGCGGTCGGCGTCGGGGTTGGTGAAGCCGTGTTTCGCGCCTTCGATGCTGACGAACTTGTAGTCAGCCTTGGCGTCGTCCATTTCCTTCTTGAAGGCAAGGACGTGTTCAGGCGTGACCATGCTGTCCTTGGCGCCATGCTCTACCAGCATTGGAACCTTGATGCCCGGTTTGGCAGGCGTATTGGTTACCAGCGCGCCATGGAAACTCACTACGCCCGCCAGTGGTTCGCCGCGACGTGCCGCATCAAGCACGATCTTGCCGCCGAAGCAGTAGCCGATGGCAGCGATCTTTGCCGGGTTGGTCTGTGGCTGTTTCTTCAGTTGCTCAAGGCCTGCGTCAAAGCGCTTGTCTGCTGCATCGCTGTCCTTGAGAGCTGCCTGCATGAAGGCCAGAGCGTCCTTGGGGTGTTCGGTGTTCTTGCCGTCGCCGTACATGTCGATGGCCAGAGCGCTGTAACCCAGTGCGGCGAGATCGCGGGCGCGACGTTTGGCGTAATCGTTCAGCCCCCACCATTCGTGAACCACCAGCACGCCGGGGCGCTGGCCCTTGATGGCGTCGTCGTAGGCGTAGTAACCCACCAGTTTTGTACCGTCGGCACTTTTGTAATCGATCTGTTCGGTCTTGATCGCTGCCTGGGCCAGGCCGGTGAGGCTCATCATGATCAACGCAATCCACACACGCATGTTCAGTTCCTTCTAGCAGGAGGGAATAAAGGGCACAGCTTAGACGATTCCGCTTTTTTATCCTGTACTTGTGTTCAGCGCAGGTTCAGAGCGCGTTCAGTAACAGTTCAGGCCATGGGGGCTACTGTGAAATCGTACTTTGACAGTGTCCCCGATCGCAAAAGGAGTCCTTATGTTGAACATCAACAAGTTTTTCCTGGCGTTGGCTTTTCTGGGTGGCAGTGCTTCGGCGCAGGCCAGTGATGGGCGGTTGGAGCCGGCACGTATCGAGTTCGGTAAAACCAGCGAGAGGCTTGACGATGCCAATGGCTGGAGCCATGGTCTGGGTCAGCATGAGCCGTTGGCTTCTTCAACAGGGGCGCTCTATTCGCCGGCTATTTATGGCAGTCTTTCAGGCACCTACAATGGCGTGTCTGTCAGCCGCGAGGCCCTGCTGGGCGGATATGATGTAAAACAGCGTTTGCCCTTGAGCACGATGCTGTCGAGTACCGATTCGGCAATGTCGTTTCATTATTTGTCTTAGGGGAGAGCTGCATGAAGTTGTTGGTGGTCGAGGATGAGGCGCTGCTACGTCATCATTTGTGGACTCGCTTGACCGAAGCGGGCCATGTGGTGGAGGCGGTGGCCAATGCCGAGGAGGCGCTGTATCAGGTCGGGCAGTTCAATCATGATCTGGCCGTGATCGATCTTGGATTGCCGGGTATTGGCGGGCTGGATCTCATCCGCCAGTTGCGTGCTCAAGGCAAGGCGTTTCCGATCCTGATTCTCACCGCCCGCGGTAACTGGCAGGACAAGGTCGAAGGGCTGGCTGCCGGTGCGGATGATTACGTGGTCAAGCCGTTCCAGTTCGAGGAGCTGGAAGCACGACTCAATGCCTTGTTGCGTCGTTCCAGTGGCTTCATCCAGTCGACCATCACGGCGGGGCCTTTGTTGCTTGACCTCAATCGCAAGCAGGCCGCACTGGACGAACAGCCATTGGCGCTGACGGCCTATGAATACCGGATTCTCGAATACCTGATGCTTCATCACCAGCAAGTGGTGCCCAAGGAGCGCCTGATGGAGCAGTTGTACCCTGACGACGATGAGCGCGATCCGAATGTGATCGAGGTGCTGGTCGGGCGCCTGCGCCGCAAGCTGGAAGGTAGCGTGGCATTCAAACCTATCGATACGGTGCGTGGCATGGGGTATCTGTTCACTGAGCGCTGTACATGATTCGTTCGCTGCGCCTGCGTTTGATGCTGGCCGCTGCAACTCTGGCGGTGATTTTCATGTTGCTGATGCTGCCTGCCTTGCAGGGCGCGTTCAGCCTGGCATTGCGTGGCGCAATCGAGCAGCGTCTGGCGTCGGATGTGACGACCATGATTTCAGCCGCGCGTGTCGAAGACGGACGCCTGCTGATGCCATCGCTGTTGCCCAGCGAACAGTTCAACCTGCCGGGCAGCCGTTTGCTTGGCTATATCTATAACCTTCAGGGCCAACTGGTCTGGCGCTCGCTGGGCACTGAAGGTGAAAACATCAAATATCACCCGCACTATGACGGCCAGGGCAGTCAGTTTTCCAAGATAAAGGAAGCCAACGGCGACGAGTATTTCGTCTATGACGCCGAGATTCGCCTGCTGGGCGGGCGCAATGCGGCGTTCAGTATCGTGGCCCTGCAACCCTTGCGCGACTATCAGGAAACCATCGCTGGCCTGCGACAGAAACTGTACCTGGGGTTTGGCGGGGCCTTGCTGGTGCTGCTGGGGTTGCTGTGGCTTGGGCTGACCTGGGGGCTGCGAGCGCTCAAGGGCTTGAGTCAGGAGCTGGATCAGGTTGAGGCGGGCGCCCGCGATAGCTTGAGTGAAGAGCATCCCAGCGAATTGCTACGCCTGACCGACTCCCTGAACCGCCTGTTACGTAGCGAGCGCGAGCAGCGCACCCGGTATCGTGATTCTCTTGGGGACCTGGCCCATAGCCTGAAAACACCGCTGGCGGTGTTGCAGGGTGTCAGTGAGAACATCGCCAAACGCCCGGAAGATGTGGAGCAGGCCAGGGTTCTGCAGTCGCAGATCGAGCGTATGAGCCAGCAGATCGGTTACCAATTGCAACGCGCCAGCCTGCGCAAGAGCGGTCTGGTGCGGCATCACGTCATGCTGCGGCCGGTGGTCGAAAGCTTGTGCAACACTCTGGAGAAGGTTTACCGCGACAAGCAGGTCAAGGTCACGCTGGACCTGCCCGAGCAATGCCAGGTGCCGATGGAAGAGGGCGCATTGCTGGAAATGCTCGGCAACCTGCTGGAAAACGCTTACCGGCTCTGCCTTGGCGAAGTCAGGGTCAGTTTTCAGTCATCTGCAACGGGTGACGAATTGTGCGTCGAGGACGATGGTCCCGGCATCCCGCTGCGCCAGCGAGCGCGCATTCTTGAGCGCGGCGAGCGGCTTGACCGCCAGAATCCGGGGCAGGGCATCGGGCTGGCGGTGGTCAAGGACATCATCGAAAGCTACAGCGCCCGCCTGACCCTGGGCGATTCACCGCTGGGCGGGGCGGTGTTCAGGATTCATTTTCTGGCGTGATCATCGTTTTGTGTGAGGGGCCTTGGCCGCGACGGGGGATGCTCTGGTCGACAATCACAACCTCCATTAGGCGGATACCCGCCACCCTTTCGGTTTTTTTATTCGCTATCGGCGGAAAACCGCCACTGTCATGGCCTTTTCATACTAGTGTTTATACAGCGACGCCTTGTGATCCGGGCTCTGGATGATTTTTTCCAGGAGTGGCACGCCGCTTGCTACTTGTCGTCGTAGAGAACTGCCCTGTGCAAACTCGACACAACAAATCCCTCCAGTGCAGGAGGGTTAGTGCTTTATAGGCTCGCGTGCATCAGGTGAGATGCCGACGACGCCCTTGAGGATAACAACAATGACGACTCGTCAGCCCTTCTACAAAACACTGTACTTTCAGGTAATCGTAGCGATTGTCATCGGTATCCTGATCGGCCACTTCTATCCAGATACCGGCAAGGCCTTGAAGCCGCTGGGTGACGGGTTCATCAAACTGATCAAGATGGTCATCGCCCCCATCATCTTCTGTACGGTCGTCAGCGGTATCGCCGGCATGCAGAACATGAAATCGGTCGGCAAGACCGGTGGCTATGCACTGCTGTACTTCGAGATCGTTTCGACTCTGGCCCTGATCATCGGTCTGGTAGTAGTCAACGTCGTCAAGCCGGGTGTCGGCATGAACATCGACGTCAGCACTCTGGATGCCTCCAAGATTGCTGCCTATGTCACCGCCGGTAAAGACCAGAGCATCGTCGGCTTTATCCTCAACGTGATTCCGAACACCATCGTCGGCGCGTTTGCCAACGGCGATATCCTGCAAGTCCTGATGTTCTCGGTGATCTTCGGCTTCGCCCTGCATCGCCTGGGCGCCTACGGCCGTCCGGTTCTGGACTTCATCGATCGCTTCGCTCACGTGATGTTCAACATCATCAACATGATCATGAAGCTGGCGCCTGTCGGTGCGTTCGGTGCCATGGCCTTCACCATCGGCGCCTACGGTGTGGGTACCCTGGTGCAGCTCGGTCAGTTGATGATCTGCTTCTACATCACCTGCTTCCTGTTCGTGATGCTGGTTCTGGGCGCCATCTGCCGTGCTCACGGTTTCACCATCTCCAAGGTGATCCGCTACATCCGTGAAGAGCTGCTGATCGTACTGGGTACTTCCTCTTCGGAATCCGCCTTGCCACGCATGCTGATCAAGATGGAGCGCCTGGGTGCTCAGAAGTCGGTAGTTGGTCTGGTTATCCCGACCGGTTACTCCTTCAACCTGGACGGCACCTCGATCTACCTGACCATGGCTGCCGTGTTCATCGCTCAGGCGACCAACACAGAGATGGACATCTCTCACCAGATCACCCTGTTGCTGGTGCTGCTGCTGTCCTCCAAAGGTGCTGCTGGCGTGACCGGTAGCGGCTTCATCGTTCTGGCTGCAACCCTGTCGGCCGTAGGCCACCTGCCGGTTGCCGGTCTGGCGCTGATCCTGGGTATCGACCGCTTCATGTCCGAAGCACGCGCCCTGACCAACCTGGTAGGTAACGCTGTTGCAACTCTGGTTGTTGCCAAGTGGGTTGGCGAGCTGGACAACGACAAGCTGCAGGCCGAACTGGCTTCCGGTGGTACTTCCATCGTCGAAACCCGTCATGAAGATGACCTGGGTGTCGCTGAAGGCCCGGCTCCTGTCGAGACTGGCAAGACCGTCTGACACGCGCTGAATGATAAAAAACCCATCTTCGGATGGGTTTTTTTATACCTGCGATTCCTGCGGGGCGGGATTACTCCATGCGGGTCTCACCGCTGAAAACCAGCGTCTGGCGGCAGCGTCGGCACAGGTAGCGCCGGCCTTTGGAAACCATGTTGTGGCGTTGCGCCGAGAAGGGGAAGTCGCTCCCGGCGCAGGGGCAGCGATAGATGTATCGGGTCACGCTGCGTCGTTCGATGGCGTAGGTGTGGCAGCGGTTGGGCGGCAGCTCGTACACGCCGCGCATGATCAGTTGCCACTCTTCGCCATGGGGCTGGATACGGTCCCCGAAAAGCTGATGGGCAATCATGTGGGCGACTTCATGCGGCACGGTCTGGCGCAGGAAGTCTTCGGTGTTTTCCCGATACAGCTGCGGGTTGAAGCGCAGCATATTCTCGTGCAGGTGCGCGACGCCGGCTTTTTGGCCGCGCAGCTTGAGGCTGACGACAGGGCGTTTGAAAGTGCGTTTGAAAAAGGCTTCGGCTTGTTGGTAACAGGTTTCGACGCGGGAGTTGATTTGCTCGGGCATGCTGTGTGGCTCTCCAGATGCCTCAAGTATGCCGTAAAGCAGTGTGGGGCTGAAAACCCCAACCGCCAGATGGTTGGTCGCTGCGGCGGGCCGCATGGGTGCGCTGCCCGCCTGACGATGGTTCAACTGGTATATTCCGGGCCGACCCCGACTCCCCACAGCACGACGGTAAATGCCATGATCGCGACCAGCACCACCAGGCCCACGGCGAGGATGGAGCTGGAAAACATGAAGCCTTCCTCGGAGGGAATATTCATGAAGGTCGGCAGGCCGACATAGAGCAGATAGACCGTGTAGCAAATGGCTGCTGTCCCCACCAGCATGCCCAGCCACATATGCGGATAGAGCGCCGCCAGCCCGCCGATTAACAGCGGCGTGGCCGTATAGGTGGCGAAAGCGATGCACCTTGCCAGAGTGGGCGTGGCGTCATAGGTGCGTGCCATCCAGTGAATGAAGCCGCCCATCACCGCAACGCCCAGCAACATGGAGATATATGACATGAGCGTCATCCATATCGCGCTGCCATGGGTGAGCATGACTGGCGGTCGATCTCCGATCACCCAGCCGATCTGTGTCGTGCCTATATAGGCGGAAACCGCCGGGATCGCAGCCAGGATCAGGGTGTGAGTGAGGTACATGTGGCCAATGCTTTCTTCTTCGCCACGTATCTGTCTCCATTCCCGATCGGGATGCGTGAACAATCCCCATACGTGATGGATCATAGGGTTACTCCTTCATCTCGTGGATTGAAGGCCACAAGCCTGAAATGCGACCTCACCACGGAGTATAGAAAGCATGGCAAGGGGAAGAGCGGCGGGCTTAGAGTGTTTGGCCATTTGCAGGGGGCTGTTAATAGCCTGCTTCGATAAGCCAGTTGTTTAACGATTCGCCGGTTGTGCGTAAAATGGCTGCCCTTTCCCCGAAGTCACCAGCGGATACCACCAGCATCATGGGCACCCTTTCAGTCAATCAGAACAAACTGCAGAAACGCCTGCGTCGGCTGGCCGGCGAAGCGGTTACCGACTTCAACATGATTGAAGATGGCGACAAGGTGATGGTCTGTCTCTCCGGTGGCAAGGACAGCTACACCATGCTCGACGTGCTGATGCACCTGCAGAAGGTCGCGCCGATCAAGTTCGAGATCGTAGCCGTGAACATGGACCAGAAGCAGCCGGGCTTTCCGGAGCATGTGCTGCCTGCCTATCTGGCCACTCTGGGCATCGAGTACCACATCGTCGAAAAAGACACCTATTCGGTGGTCAAGGAGCTGGTCCCGGAAGGAAAGACCACCTGCTCGCTGTGCTCGCGCCTGCGCCGCGGCACCTTGTACACCTTCGCCGATGAAATCGGTGCCACCAAAATGGCGCTGGGGCATCACCGCGACGATATCGTCGAAACCTTCTTTCTCAACATGTTCTTCAACGGTTCGCTCAAGGCCATGCCGCCCAAGCTGCGCTCCGACGATGGCCGCAACGTGGTGATTCGCCCGCTTGCCTACTGCCATGAGAAGGACATTCAGGCGTATTCGGACTTCAAGGAGTTCCCGATCATTCCATGCAACCTGTGCGGCTCGCAGGAAAACCTGCAACGTCAGGTAGTCAAGGAAATGCTCATCGAGTGGGAGCGCAAGACGCCTGGCCGTACCGAAAGCATCTTCCGCGCCTTGCAGAACGTCCATCCTTCGCAACTGGCCGACCGCAACCTGTTCGACTTCACCAGCCTGCGCATGGACGAAACCGCAGCCTCGCGGTTCGTCAATGTGGTGAATATCTGACCTGTCAGTGATTCACGGTAAACGCCAACATCGCTGAAAGCTGGCACATCGGTCGCCCGCTTTCAGCGTGCCACTGATTGAAGGCGTCCTGCACGATGGCCTGATCACGCTTGCTGGTCGGTACTTTATCGACGATGTTCTGCGCGTTCAGGGCGGCCACTACATCCTGGCTCGGGATAAAGGTGTCCTTGCCCACCATGCGCAGGAAACGTGGCGCTGAAAGCCCGCCCATCTGGTTGCCGTGTCTGGCCAGGTATTGCCAGAGGCCGGTGATGTCATCGACCGGCCACTGGGCGATGAATTTGGCGAAGCTGCCGTGTTCCTGGGCGATATCCAGAATCAGTTGCGCATTGCGCGGCACGCTCTTGAGCTTGCCCAGATGGCGAATGATGCGGGTGTCCTGCATCAGTCGCTCCAGATGATCGGCGCCCATCAGCACGACCTTTTCCGGGTCGAAGCGAAAGAAAACTTCCTCGAAAGCCGGCCACTTTGCATCTACCAGGCTGTGTTTCAAGCCAGCACGAAATACCCGCAGGGCCATGGTCGACAGATAGCGATCATCGCTGAAAGCCATCAGTTGTTTGGGCGTATGCGGCACCGGCAGCAGTGCTTCAAGTGCCTTGGCGGAGCCGAAACGGTTCAGGCAGTATTCGTTCAGCCATTTGTAATCGTGCATCGGTTCTCCATAAGCAGGTGGGATCAGTCACAAACAAAACTTGTGGGAGGCAGCTTGCTGGCGAAAAGGCCTGAAAATCGGCAGATATTCTGCGTCTGTACGTGAAGTCGCCAGCAAGCTGCCTCCCACAAAGTGATTTATGACCTTAACGGATAGGCATTATTTGGTCGGTGCGATCAAGTTGTGATTTCCACCTGACATACAACAACGCACTGATGAATACCGCCACACTGGCCAGCATTTCCAGCACGCCGAACAGCCAGCGGTTCGGGTCGAAGGCCGCCAGGGCACCTTTGATGAAATACAGGTTGATGACAAAACAGGTCCAGAAGTGCCCTCGGGTTTTACCCAGTAGCATGCCGGGTGCCAGCAACAGCAAAGGCAACAGCTCGACGGCCAGGATCACATGGGGACGGGCGCCATGCAGGTCGGCGATAAACAGGTAATACACCGACAGCAGGGCGATCATGCCCAGAAAGCAGATCAGGCTCGCGGCCCGGCTGATGCGTACCCGTGGCTCCAGCCATTCCCTGGGTGGCAGCACTTTGGGCTTTTTAGCCACGGGGCGTCTCCAGTTGCAACGCGGTTTTTGCCAGACGCTGGCCAAGGGCGCGGCACAGTTCGGTTTCATGACGATCCAGCGGCCGCTTGCCGTCAGGCCCCGCATGATGGCTGGCGCCGTAAGGTGTGCCGCCACCGGCGGTTTCCAGCAGAGCGGCTTCGCTGTAAGGCAGGCCCATGACCAGCATGCCGTGATGCAGCAAGGGCAGCAGCATCGACATCAGGGTGGTTTCCTGGCCGCCATGCAGGCTGGCGGTGGAGGTGAACACGCTGGCCGGTTTGCCCACCAGGGCGCCGGTCAGCCAGAGGTTGCTGGTGCCGTCCAGAAAGTATTTGAGCGGCGCGGCCATGTTGCCGAAGCGGGTCGGGCTGCCCAGTGCCAGGCCGGAGCAGTTTTTCAGGTCGTCCAGCGTGGCATACAGCGCGCCGTTTTCCGGAATATCCGATGCTGTGGCTTCGCAGTCTGCAGAAACGGCGGGCACGGTGCGCAGGCGTGCTTCCATGCCGCCCATTTCAATGCCGCGAGCGATCTGGCGGGCCATCTCGCTGGTCGAACCGTTGCGGCTATAGAACAGAACCAGAATGTAAGGTGTGCTCACGGCAATAGCTCCAGTATGTTCTCTGGAGGACGGCCGATGACGGCCTTGTCGCCAGCGACCAGGATTGGCCGTTCGATCAGTTTCGGATGGGAGGCCATGGCCGCGATCAGTTGCTCGTCGCTCAGGCTTGGGTCAGCCAGGTTCAGGGCCTTGTAGTCATCTTCGCCGCTGCGCAGCAATTGCCGTGCGCCAATGCCCAGCTTGCCCAGCAGCTCGCGTAATTGTGCGGCATCCGGTGGGGTTTCAAGATACAGAACGATGTCCGGAGTCAGGCCACGGGCCTGCAGCAGTTCCAGCGCACCGCGGGATTTCGAGCAGCGCGGGTTGTGATAAAGCTTCAGATCAGTCATTTGCAGGTCGCATCTTGCGTAGAGTGGCGCGTATTCTACCTGTGCGATGGCGCAGGTCGACATGATCAGGCGCATCTCGGTGAACCGTTTTATAGAGAAAGTCGAGGAAGGAAGCACAGATGGCGAGGCGATTGGCAGCGGTAGCGATGTTTGTCGGCAGTTTACTGTTGGGTGGCTGTGGCGCTGATCTGGGCACAGACCAGAACGGCCAGAAGGTTGCCAGCGAGCGTATCGACAACCATTGGCTGGTGATTAACTACTGGGCCGAATGGTGTGGTCCGTGCCGTACCGAGATTCCAGAGTTCAATCACTTGTCCGAAGAACTCAAGGACAGGAAGGTCAGTGTGCTGGGCGTCAATTTCGACAACCTGCAGGGTGACGACCTGAAAAATGCCTCCAATGCCCTGGGGATCAAATTCACCGTGCTGGCCCAGGACCCGGCCGAGCGCTACAACCTGCCGCCTTCCGAAGCGCTGCCCGTGACCTACATCATCGACGACAAAGGCAAGATGCGTGCGCAGTTGCTGGGTGAGCAGACAGCCCAGGGCGTGACTGACAAGTTGAAGGGGTTACGCGGCGAGGGCTGACGTGTGGGAGCGAATTCATTCGCGAATGAATTCGCTCCCACAGGGTGTGGCTTGATCAGTCCTCAGGCCAGAACCGCAATGGCTTGCCTTCCGCAGGCCACAGGCGCAACTGCTCGATGGGGGAAATATCCCAGCGCTGCACTTTGCTCAGCTCTTTCAGGAAGCGCTGCTCCTGCTCCATCACAGGCGGTACGCACATTTTGCGGGTATTGCCGATGGGGCCGAAACTGATGGTCTGGCCTTGCAGGGTGTAGGGTGCGAACCAGTGGTTGCAGCCTGCATTGCCGTAGGCCCGGCCATCGGCACCCAGAGTCATGGTCAGCCGGCTGGAGTCGATCAGCGGACGTTCGCCGATCCACTCCAGCACATAGCTCTGATCCTGTTCGATGGGTTTGGGCTCAGTCGCACAGCCGACCAGCAGGGCGCTACCGATCAGGCTCAGTACAGCCAGGTGTTTCATGCCGCTTTCTCCTGACACTTTCTGCATGTGTGTTTTTCACCTTCGGTCTTCCAGCCCAGCTCGGCGATGCGTGCAACGGCGGCGGGTTTCTGGGCCTTGGTGCCCAGCTTGCTCTCTACCATGAACTCGAAGTCCAGTTCGGCAGAGCAACTGTCGCAATTGACTTTCCATTGATGGATCGACAGTTCATCGAATGCCGGGCCATTGGCTACCGCGACCCATTGGCCGGGCGGGTTGATCAGGTGCCGGACTTTCTCAACGGCCAGACGCATATAAAGGCTCTTGCTGCCCTTGATGGTCACCAGCAGTTGATCATTGTTGTGAATCGAGCCGCCGTTACCGGTGACTTGATAGCGGCCAGGCCCCAGCGTACGGCACTCGATGAGTGTGTGCTGCGGGTTGAGCATGCTGTAGCGGAAATCGTGTTCGACCATGGGTCCTCCAAATTGCCGCGCATCTTATCACGGCTGCGCCTGGACCCGGTTTTGCGCAGTACCTGCATTCCAGGCTGCAATGTTGTCCAGAGTTGTCCGGGCAATCGCGCCCAGGGCTTCCTGAGTCAGAAAAGCCTGATGAGCGGTGACGATGACATTGGGGAAGGTCAGCAGCCGCGCCAGCACATCGTCCTGCAAGGGCAGGTCCGAACGGTCAGCGAAGAACAGTTGCGCTTCCTCTTCATACACATCCAGCCCCAGATAACCCAGTTGCCCGGTCTTGAGCGCGTCGATCAGTGCGGGTGTTTCCACCAGCGCGCCCCGGCCGGTATTGATGAGCATGGCGCCGCGTTGCAGGGTCGCCAGAGATTGCTGGTTGATCATGTGGCGGGTCTGCTCGGTAAGCGGGCAATGCAGGCTGATGATCTGCGCCTGTTCAAGCAGGGCGGGCAGGTTCAGGTATTCGGCGCCCAGGGCCTGGACTTCCGGATTCGGGCAGGGATCGTAAGCCAGCAGCTTGCAACCGAAGCCTGACATGATCTTCGCGAAAGTTGCGCCGATCTGACCGGTGCCGACCACGCCGACCGTCTTGCCCACCAGGTCGAAACCGGTCAGGCCGTGCAGGCTGAAATCACCTTCGCGGGTGCGGTTGTAGGCACGATTCAGGTGGCGATTGAGGGCCAGGATCAAGGCCACCGCATGTTCGGCCACGGCATGGGGCGAATAGGCCGGAACCCGTACCACGCTGATGCCAAGGCGTTCTGCGGCAGACAGGTCCACATGGTTGTAGCCCGCAGAACGCAGGGCGACCAGCTTTGTACCGCCGGCTGCCAGACGCTCCAGCACCGGGGCGCTGAGGTCATCATTGATGAAGGCGCATACCACCGGGTAGTTGTTGGCCAGTGTGGCGGTTTCGAGGGTCAGGCGAGCCGGCTGGAAATGCAGTTCAAGGCCTTCGGGCGCTTGAGCTGCCAGGAAGCTTTCCCGGTCGTAGGTCTGGCTGCTGAAAATCAGGGTGCGCAGGGTCATGGGTCTTCCTTGTAGAAACGAGTTTATTCGCTCTGTCTGCGTTAAATGTTGCCAGGTCAGTTCGTTGACTGTGGGAGGCAGCTTGCTGGCGACGGGGGCGTTGAAGCCGATAAAAATGTTTTGGCTTCACTGGCCCTGTCGCCAGCAAGCTGCCTCCCACATCACTGAATTTCAGGCCGTGACACGTGCCTCGACGGCCAGTCGGGTAATGGCTTTATCCAGATCGTCCAGCGCATCGCCAGCCTGTGGTGCATCTTGCTTGAGCAGGGTTTCAGCACGCTGACAGGCGGCGCGCAGTTGTGGCACGCCACAGTAGCGAGTGGCACCGTGCAGGCGATGGACGCGCTCGATCAGGCCTTGAATGTCTTCTGCGGCTCTGGCCAGCCGAATGGCTTCGCGGTCGGCATCCAGGGACGCGAGCAGCATGGCCAGCATGTCGGTGGCCAGATCGGGTTTGCCAGCTGCCAGACGCAGCCCTTCTTCATGATCGAGCACCAGCGGGCCGGTATGGCTCTGCTGAGTGTCGGACGGGCGTTCCGGCAGCGGAGTGCGCAAGGCCAGCCCGGTCCACTTGAGCACCACTTGGGCCAGTTGCCTTTCGCTGATCGGCTTGGTCAGGTAATCGTCCATGCCGCTTTGCAACAGGGAGCGTTTTTCATTGGCCATGGCATGGGCGGTCAGGGCGACGATCGGCAGGGAAGTACACTGGCGCTCCAGTTCCCAGAGACGAATCGCCTCGGTGGCCTGACGCCCGTCCATGCCGGGCATCTGTACATCCATCAGCACCAGATCGAAGGTTTCAGTCTGGACGCAATGCAGCGCGGCATAGCCACTGTCGACCGCAACCACCAGAGCGCCCATGTCTTCAAGCAGGGTCTGGACCAGCAGCAGGTTGGCGGGGTTGTCGTCCACGCACAGGACTTTCGGCGGACGGCTGGCCAGCGGCTGGATAACGTCGGTGCGCACTACTTTCGGGGCAATCAGCTCCGACAAGGCTTTTTGCAGCTTGCGGGTACAGGCTGGCTTGGCCTGCAACTGGTTATAGACATCGGGCACCGACAACTGGAACAGCGCCTGTTCGGTGGTCGGGCACAACACCAGCACCTTGCAGCCAAGGTTTTCCAGGTCCCATATGTGCTGGCGCAAGCGCTCCGGCGGGATTTCATGGGCCGTCACGCCCAGCACGGCCAGATCGATTGCTGTCGGCGTCTGGTGGGCGGCGGTAACGCCGTTGAGCAGGTTTTCCAGATTGTTGAAGATCAGCGTTTCAAGCCCACAGTCTTCCAGTTGATGCTCCAGAGCCTGACGAGCAAGGTCGTGGTGCTCAAGCACCGCGGCCCGAACGCCTTCCAGCGGCTTGTGCAGCAGATCATCCACTTCGTCACGGGCTTTGGGCAGCGTCAGGGTGATCCAGAATTCCGAACCGATGCCCGGCGTGCTGTCCACGCCAATCTCGCCACCCATCTGTTCGATCAGGCGTTTGGAAATGACCAGCCCAAGGCCGGTGCCGCCCGGTTGCCGGGACAGCGAGTTGTCCGCCTGACTGAATGCCTGGAACAGAGCGCGTACATCCTGGCTGGACAAGCCGATGCCGGTGTCCTGAACGCTGATGCGCAACTGCGCGTGTTCTTCGGTTTCATCCTCGACCATGGCCCGGGCGACGATGGTGCCTTCGCGGGTGAACTTGATCGCGTTGCTGACCAGGTTGGTCAGGATCTGCTTGAGGCGCAGCGGGTCGCCGGACAGTGACAGTGGTGTGTCGCGGTAAACCAGGCTGACCAGTTCAAGCTGCTTGGCATGGGCCGCAGGCGCCAGGATGGTCATGGTGTCCTGCAACAGGTCCCGCAGGTTGAAAGGCACGTTTTCCAGAACCAGCTTGCCGGCCTCGATTTTGGAAAAGTCGAGAATCTCGTTGATGATGCTCAGCAGGCTGTCGGCCGACTTCTCGATGGTGTTCATGTAATCGCGCTGGCGCGGAGTCAGCTCGCTTTTTTGCAGCAGATGGGTGAAGCCCAGAATGCCGTTGAGCGGGGTACGGATTTCATGGCTCATGTTGGCCAGGAATTCGGATTTGATCCGGCTGGCCTCCAGCGCTTCCTTGCGCGCCAGATCCAGCTCTATGTTCTGGATCTCGATGGTTTCAAGGTTCTGCCTGACGTCTTCGGTGGCCTGATCGATGCTGTGCTGCAATTCTTCCTGAGCATTCTGCAGCGTCGAGGCCATGCGGTTGATGCCGGACGCGAGTACATCCAGCTCAGCGCTGCCCAGGGGCGGCACGCGGGTTTCGAGGTTGCCATCCTTGAGTTGCGACACCGCCTGCTTGATCTGGCTCAGGGGTTCATTGATGGTGCGGCCCATGCGTACTGCAACAATGGCGGTGAGTGCCAGGCCGAAGGCGATCAGCAGCGTACTCACGAAGAGGCTGCGATAGCCACGCAGCAAAGTGCCGTTGTGGGAAATTTCCAGTTCCACCCAACCCAGCAGCCGGTCGGCTTCGGCCGGGATGATTTCGCTGGTCAGGTGGCGTTGATTGCCAAAGACCGGCAGCAAATAGCGGGTTGCATCGTTGGCCGAGTTGTTGAGCAACTGGGTGCTGTTACCGATGGGGGCCGGGGCAATCATGCTCGGGCCGGCGTGTGCCAGAGTATTGCGCTCAGGGTCGAGAAAGGACACCGAGCGCACGTCTGCCTGTTCCAGCGTCTGGGAAGCGATGCGGCTCAGGAGTGTCTTGTCCTTGCGGCCCAGTGCGGGCGCGGACAGCGGGGCCAGCTCCTGGGCAATCATTTCACCGCGTTGCAGCAGTTGACCCTGCAACTCGTGAAGCTGCATCACGGTGAAGTAGCTGCCCATCATCAGCGCGATCAAACTGGCCGGCAAAATAGTCAGCAGTAATACGCGGCCTTTTATACCCAGTTTGGTCAGCACAGCTTTCTCCAGATATTCAGAATCAGTCCGTCGATATCGGTTCAGCGCAGTCTAGCTGCTGACCCTGTAACGCATATTACATGCCGATACGTTCTTGGGGTTGCGGGAAGTCAAGGCTTGAGAGACAGAAGCCAAAAAACACCACTTATTCCTTTTGGTGATAAGAAGCGCACTTTGCGTGATATGGGCTTTGGGCGTTTGCCGTTATGATAGTGCCCCCCGCAGTCTGGATCGCGAATACGCCATGACCTTGCAGTATCAAACCATTGCCGATTGCGTCGGCAACACCCCGCTTGTGCGCCTGCAACGCATCGCGGGTAATACCAGCAATACCCTCCTGTTGAAGCTCGAAGGTAACAACCCGGCTGGCTCGGTAAAAGACCGCCCGGCGCTGTCGATGATTACCCGTGCCGAATTGCGCGGCCAGATCCACGCGGGTGACACCCTGATCGAAGCCACTTCCGGCAATACCGGCATCGCTCTGGCCATGGCCGCGGCGATCAAGGGTTACCGCATGATCCTGATCATGCCCGACAACTCCAGTGCTGAGCGCAAGGCCGCGATGACGGCTTATGGCGCAGAACTCATTCTGGTCAGCAAGGAAGAGGGCATGGAAGGCGCCCGCGATCTGGCTGAACGCATGCAGGCCGAAGGCCGTGGCAAGGTGCTCGATCAATTCGCCAACGGTGACAACCCTGAGGCGCATTACACCAGTACCGGCCCGGAAATCTGGCAGCAGACCGGTGGAACCATTACCCATTTCGTCAGTTCCATGGGCACCACGGGGACCATCATGGGTACCTCGCGCTACCTCAAGGAGCAGAACCCCGACGTGCAGATCGTCGGCCTGCAACCCATGGAAGGCGCTGCGATCCCCGGCATCCGCCGCTGGCCTCACGAATATCTGCCGCGCATCTATCAGGCTGATCGTGTCGATCGCATCATCGACATGGCCCAGCTTGAAGCCGAAGACACCATGCGCCGACTGGCCCGCGAGGAAGGCATCTTCTGTGGCGTTTCGTCCGGTGGTGCTGTGGCTGGCATGTTGCGCCTGTCTCTTGAAGTCGAAAATGCGGTCATGGTCGCAATCATCTGTGACCGTGGCGACCGTTACCTGTCGACCGGCGTCTACGACGCGCCCAACTGATGGCCAGGCAACCAAGAGGGCTGCGCTTCCAACCCGCTGGAGGCGTCAAGGCTGCGCAGATCCCTGCTGGCAAGAAACAGCGGCTGACCATCGAGCGCCTTTCCAGCGACGGACGCGGTATCGCCTTTCTCGACGGCAAGACCTGGTTTGTCGCGGGTAGCCTGGCGGGAGAGGAGGTCGAGGCGCGGGTGCTCAATGCCCATGGCAAGATTGTCGAAGCGCGCACCGAGCGAGTGTTGCAGGCCAGTGCCATGCGCCGTCCTGCGGCGTGCAAGCATTTTGGCCGTTGTGGTGGTTGCAGCGTGCAGCATGTGCCCCATGACGAGCAGCTTGCCCTGAAACAGCGCATGCTGGCCGAGCAGTTGCAACGGGTCGCCAGTGTCGAGCCGGACGAATGGGCCGCTCCACTTGCCGGTTCCGAGCTGGCCTACCGTCGTCGTGCGCGTATCGCCGTGCGCTGGGATGCCAAGGCCAGACGGCTGGATGTGGGCTTTCGTGCGGCAGCCAGTCAGGACATCGTCAGCATCGAGCATTGCCCGGTGCTGGTACAGGCCTTGCAACCGATCATGACGCAACTGCCTGCCTTGTTGAAAAGCTTCAGCAAGCCTCAGTCGCTGGGTCACGTTGAATTGTTCAGCGGCTCTTCCATTGCCGTGTTGCTGCGTCACACCGCGCCTCTGGCCGAGGGTGATCTGGCCATGCTGCAAGGGTTCTGCAAGGAGCATGACGCGCAACTCTGGCTGCATGGCGAAGGCGAGCCGCAACCGGCAGACCCGGAACAGGCATTGGGCTATCATCTTGATCCATGGAATCTGCAGTTGGCCTGGAGGCCGGGGGATTTCATTCAGGTCAACGCGGCGGTGAATACCGCGATGATCGAGCAGGCCTTGCAGTGGCTGGCACCCAATGCTGACGAGCGAGTGATGGATCTGTTCTGTGGCCTGGGCAACTTTGCCCTGCCGCTGGCCGGGATGGCGCAGGAGGTGGTTGCGGTCGAGGGGGTTGCGACCATGGTCGAGCGTGCCTCTGCCAATGCAATGAGTAATGATCTGCACAATGTCAGTTTTTTTCAGGCGGATCTTTCCCAGCCGCTGACACAAGCAAGCTGGGCCGCTGACGGGTTTTCTGCGGTACTCTTGGACCCACCGCGCGACGGGGCTTTTGAAGTGGTGCGCCAGATCAGGAAATCAGGCGCCAAACGGTTGGTTTATGTTTCATGCAACCCGGCAACTTTGGCTCGCGACACGGTCGAATTGGTCAATCAGGGCTACCGATTAAAACGTGCCGGAATTCTCGATATGTTTCCACAGACGGCCCATGTCGAGGCGATGGCTTTATTTGAAGCGAGTAAGTGAGCAGCGGTTCATTGGATCGAGTCAGCTGCTGACAGGGAATCTCGTTTAATCCGACTGGCCCGCGAATGCCGGTCCTTGCTTGCCCGGCAAGTGGCATTCGCTCAAGAAGGCTGGCGACTGATGGCGCTATTCATCGCGCCGTAGGGAAGGTAAGCAGCATGGTACAGGTGAGAGCGCACCAGCCGATAAACACAGACGGCAGTATCAACCTCGACGCATGGCTTGATCATATTGTCAGCGTCGATCTGGTCCTGGACCGGGAGGCCATGAAAGAGGCCTGCGAATTTGCCCGGCAAGCCGAGCAGAAGGACAACGCTTTAAAGAATCATTGGGCAGACGGTACTTCCAGTTTCCAGACCGGTCTGGAAATTGCGGAAATCCTGGCTGACCTCAAGCTCGATCAGGACTCCCTGATTGCAGCCGTCATCTATCGGGGTGTGCGCGAAGGCGTGATTCCCTTGCAGGATGTCGAACAGCGATTTGGCTCGACGGTCGCCAAGCTGATTGATGGCGTACTGCGCATGGCGGCGATCAGTGCCAGCCTCAGCCCTCGCCAGTCTCTGGTGCTGGGCAGTCAGGCGCAGGTGGAAAACCTGCGCAAGATGCTGGTGGCGATGGTCGATGACGTGCGCGTGGCCCTGATCAAGCTGGCCGAGCGTACCTGTGCGATTCGTGCGGTAAAGAATGCCGACGACGAAAAACGAAACCGCGTGGCCCGTGAAGTCTTCGACATCTATGCGCCTCTGGCCCATCGCCTGGGCATCGGTCATATCAAGTGGGAGCTGGAAGACCTGTCTTTCCGCTACCTTGAGCCTGAGCAATACAAGCAGATCGCCAAGCTGCTGCATGAGCGGCGCCTGGATCGCGAACGGTTCATCAGCGATGTGATGTCGCAACTGGAAAACGAACTGCTGGCCACTGGCGTCAAGGCCGATATCAGCGGGCGTGCCAAGCACATCTATTCCATCTGGCGCAAAATGCAGCGCAAGGGCCTGGCTTTCAGCCAGATCTATGACGTGCGTGCCGTTCGGGTGTTGGTCCCGGAAATGCGCGACTGCTACACCGCGCTGGGGATCGTGCATACCTTGTGGCGACACATTCCCAAGGAGTTCGACGATTACATCGCCAACCCCAAGGAAAACGGCTATCGCTCGTTGCACACCGCCGTCATCGGGCCGGAAGGCAAGGTGCTGGAAGTCCAGATCCGCACGCATTCCATGCACGAAGAGGCCGAACTGGGTGTTTGTGCGCACTGGCGCTACAAGGGCACCGACGTCAAATCCGGCTCCAATCACTACGAAGAGAAAATCTCCTGGCTGCGTCAGGTGCTGGAATGGCACGAAGAGCTGGGGGATATCGGCGGTCTGGCGGAGCAGTTACGGGTCGATATCGAGCCGGATCGCGTTTACGTCTTCACCCCGGACGGCCACGCCATCGACCTGCCCAAGGGCTCGACACCGCTGGACTTCGCTTATCGGGTACACACCGAGATCGGCCACAACTGCCGTGGCGCGAAGATCAATGGCCGGATCGTGCCGCTCAACTATAGCCTGCAGACCGGCGAGCAGGTCGAGATCATCACCAGCAAGCACGGGACCCCGAGCCGCGACTGGCTGAACTCGAACTTGGGTTACATCACCACGTCGCGGGCGCGGGCCAAGATTGTCCATTGGTTCAAGTTGCAGGCCCGTGACCAGAACGTTGCGGCGGGTAGAACCCTGCTTGAACGCGAGCTGGCACGTCTGGCGCTGTCACTGGTGGATTTCGAGAAGCTGGCGGACAAGGCCAACTACAAGACTGCCGAGGACATGTTCGCCGCCCTCGGTGCAGGCGACTTGCGTCTGGCGCAACTGGTCAACCTTGCCCAGCAGCAGGTCGAGCCTGAGCGTATCAACGATGTGGAGCTGATTCCGCGCAAGGCCACCGGCTACAAGCCGGGCAAGCGCGGCGACATTCAGATCCAGGGCGTCGGCAACCTGATGACGCAAATGGCCGGCTGCTGCCAGCCGCTGCCGGGGGACGCCATTGTCGGCTATATCACCCAGGGCCGCGGCGTGAGCATCCACCGTCAGGATTGTGCGTCGGTGCTGCAACTGAGCAGCCGCGAACCCGAGCGAATCATTCAGGTCAGTTGGGGGCCAGTGCCGGTGCTCACCTATCCGGTGGACATCATCATCCGCGCTTACGACCGCTCCGGGCTGCTGCGTGACGTCACCCAGGTCCTGCTCAACGAGCGGATCAACGTTCTGGCGGTCAACACCCGCTCGAACAAGGAAGACAACACCGCGCTCATGTCTCTGACCATCGAGATTCCGGGGCTGGATGCATTGGGTCGATTGCTGGGGCGTATTGCCCAGTTGCCGAACATCATCGAGACACGGCGTAACAGGACGCCGTAGTCGGCGTCAAGCTGCAAGTTTTAAGCTGCAAGCTCGTTTGTCTTCTAGCTTGCCGCTTGTAGCTTTCAGCTTTCAGCTGCGACTGTAAAGGAGCCCCATGCACTCAATCACCGATCTGCTCAATCTCATGTCCCGTCTGCGCGACCCGCAATACGGTTGTCCGTGGGATCTGAAGCAGACTTACGCCAGTATCGTGCCTCATACGCTGGAAGAAGCTTATGAAGTGGCCGATGCCATCGAGCAGGGCGATTTCGATCATCTTCCCGGTGAGTTGGGAGACCTGCTGTTTCAGGTGGTCTTCTATGCCCAGTTGGCGAAGGAGGAGGGCCGTTTCGAGTTTGAGGGTGTTGTAGACGGCATCGTCCGCAAGTTGCTGCGGCGTCATCCCCATGTGTTCCCGACCGGCGAGCTGTATGCGCCGCTGGAAACACCGCGCCTGACCGACGAAGAGGTCAATCGGCGCTGGGATGAGATCAAGGCTCAGGAGCGCGCCGAGAAGGCGGGTGCGCCCGAGCAGCTTTCGTTGCTCGACGATGTGCCCACGGCTTTGCCGGCGCTGTCCCGTGCGGTCAAACTGCAAAAGCGTGCTGCTCAGGTCGGTTTCGACTGGCCCGCCGCCTTGCCGGTGGTCGACAAGATTCGTGAAGAGCTCGATGAAGTACTTGAAGCCATGGCCGAGAACGACGCCCAGGGCATGGCCGAGGAAGTCGGCGATTTGCTGTTTGTGGTCGTCAATCTGGCCCGGCATCTTAAAGTTGACCCGGAAACTGCGCTACGCTCGGCCAATGGCAAATTCGACAGGCGCTTCCGATTTATTGAACAGGCATTGCATCATGCCGGGCGTCCCATCGAAGAGTGCTCTCTCGAAGAAATGGACGCTCTGTGGGGCGAAGCCAAACGTCAGGAAAAGAACGCGCCCGGCTGCGGCTGAGCGTGTGGTATCTGCATAAGCGAGTAGACAATGAGCCTTTCCCTTCGCGACCAGTTGCTCAAGGCAGGTCTGGTCAACCAAAAGCAGGCCAAGCAGGTCGGCAAAGAAAAGCAGAAAGAACAGCGTCTGGCGCACAAGGGCCAGATCCAGATCGATGACTCGCAAAAGCGTGCGGCCCAAGAGGCTCAGGCCGAAAAGGCCAGGCGCGACCAGGAGCTCAATCGTCAGCAGCAGGAGAAGGCCGAGGCCAAGGCCCGCACCGCGCAGATCAAGCAATTGATCGAAGTCTCGCGTCTGCCCAAGCTGACCACCGAGGATTACTACAACTTCGTCGATGACAAGAAGGTCAAGCGTATCTCGGTCAACGCCCTGATGCGCAACAAGCTGAGCAGCGGCTCGCTGGCCATCGTGCATCATGGCGGTGGTTACGAAATCATCCCCCGTGAAGCGGCTTTGAAGATTCAGGAGCGCGATCCGCGTCGTATCGTGTTGCTCAATACGCCAACCGAAGCCCCGGATGCCGACGATCCGTACGCGGCTTATCAGGTACCTGACGACCTGATGTGGTAAGGAACAAAACCCGCTTTTAGCGGGTTTTGTTTTTCTCTCGAATTTTAGTGAGTCCGCTGGTTTTCCTGCTCTTCCAGCTCCGCCTTGTAACGATAGGCGTCCGACTCTACGTGAAACATCCCGACCAACTGGTCTTGTTGGTAAACGTCCCAGATCTGAATGCCATCGGCAACGGCTTCATGAGAGAGGTGGGCTTCGTCACGCTCAGTAACTTTTACGGTCATATTGATAGCTCCTGACTCTAGAAACTGCGGCGATGTGTCGCAGGCCTCTTTTATAGAATCGGTTAGCTTGCTAAGTAAACAGGCAATTTTTGCGGTACTGGCCCATTGAACTTTTTGCGGGGCTGGAGGCTTTGAATGGCGGGGCTTTCAGGTTTTGCGAGGGGGAAATGAAGGATTCTTCATGAAGGGTTCACGAATGAATTCGCCCCTGCTGTAGGAGCGAATTCATTCGCGAAAGAGGCTTAGCTACCCTTCACAGCCTTGCCATTCACAGTACCGTCCAACAGCATGATGTTGTATTCCTTGCCGTCGGTTTCGACCTGTTGCAGGCGGACCAGCAGGTAGTCCCAATCCTTGGCGAACCACAGCACGGTGGTGCGCTTGCTTTGAGTCGGGTCACGTACGCGCTCGACCTTGATGGCATCGACCTGGCCTGCCTTGGTGGCGACCGTTTCCGAGCCCAGCACACGGAAGTCATAAGTATCGATTTCGTCACCATCGACGACCTGATAGCTCATGCTCTTCTTGCCGGCTGCCACGTCATGCTGCAGGGCCAGTTGGTAGGTGGACTTGTCGAGAACGCCACGGTTGAGCGGCAGCTTGATCGCGTCGCCACGGTCGCTGCCGGTCACGAACTTGGCGTTCCAGTCGAAGGCCAGATCAACCTTCTTGGATTTGCCCAGGCCGCTACGCTCGAAGTTGTAGGTCTGAGGCAGCATCACGTCCTTGTCGACTTTCAGCGTGCTGACTTCCGTCAGGCTGGCGATCATCATCGAGGCCTTGAAGTTGAGGGTCCAGGTGCCGTTGGGGCCGGCTTCCAGGCTGCGTTCGGCTGTACCGCTCATTGGAAGCTGTTTCCAGTCGGCGGTATAGCTTGCGGAGAAGGGTTGAAGATCTGCTGCATGTGCCGCAGGCAGTGCGAACAGAGCGAAAGCGAAGAGCAAGGCACGACGCATGGTATCTCCTAGTTTTGAATCAAGTGTCCGGTGGGCGGAAGCAGCTTGCCATCCAGTAATGAGCCTTCATCGCCAAGCCTCAATCGGCCTTCGGCGAACCAGCGTATGGCCAGCGGGTAAATCCGGTGTTCCTGAACATGGACTCGCTGCGCAAGTGTGGCTGGCGAATCCTGCAACTCTACCGAAATCACAGCCTGTACGACCAGTGGTCCGCCATCGAGTTCCTCGGTGACGAAATGCACGCTGCAGCCGTGTTCGGTGTCCCCGGCTTCCAGAGCCCGCTGATGGGTATGCAGGCCTTTGTAGCGAGGGAGCAGGGAAGGGTGGATATTGAGCAGGCGACCCTGGTAGTGACGAACGAAGTCCGCCGTCAGGATGCGCATGAATCCGGCCAGTACCACGAGCTGTGGCTTGAAGGTGTCGATCAGTTTCATCAGGGCGGTATCGAAGGCTTCGCGGCCTTCGTATGCCTTGTGATCCAGGACGCAGGCTTCGATACCTGCGTCTCTGGCGCGTTGCAGACCGAACGCATCGTCACGGTTGGAAATGACGGCCCGGATACGGACGGGGCTGGCCCCGTCCTTGAAACTGTCGATCATGGCTTGCAGGTTGCCACCGGTGCCGGAAAGCAGCACTACGACATCGCAGGTGGCAGACATCAATGCGCCTTGAGGTTCTTCAGCTCGACTTGTGCTGCGCCTTCGGCGGCGGTGGCGATCTGGCCGATGACCCAAGGCTGCTCGCCCGCTTCGCGCAGTACGTTCAGGGCGGTTTCAACGTGCTCCTGAGCAACGCAGATAACCATGCCGACGCCGCAGTTCAGGACGCGGTGCATTTCGTTTTCTTCGACGTTGCCTTGCTGCTGCAACCAGTCGAATACCGCAGGGCGTTGCCAGCTGGCAACGTCGACCACGGCTTGTGCGCCTTCCGGCAGTACACGCGGGATGTTGTCCAGCAGGCCGCCACCGGTGATGTGGGCCATGGCCTTGACCGCGCCGGTTTCCTTGATCAGCTTGAGCAGCGGCTTGACGTAGATGCGGGTTGGCGCCATCAGCAGGTCGGTCAGAGGCTTGCCGTCCAGCTGGATGTTTTCGATATCGGCACCTGCCACTTCGATGATCTTGCGGATCAGCGAGTAACCGTTGGAGTGCGGACCGGACGATGGCAGAGCGAGCAGGGCGTCACCGGCAACGACTTTCGAGCCGTCGATGATGTCGGCCTTTTCCACGACGCCGACGCAGAAGCCGGCCAGGTCGTAGTCTTCGCCTTCGTACATGCCAGGCATTTCGGCAGTTTCGCCGCCAACCAGCGAGCAGCCGGCCAGTTCACAGCCCGCGCCGATACCGGTCACGACCTGAGCCGCCGTGTCGACGTTGAGCTTGCCGGTGGCGTAGTAGTCGAGGAAGAACAGGGGCTCTGCACCGCAGACCACCAGATCGTTGACGCACATGGCGACCAGATCGATGCCGATGCTGTCGTGCTTGTTCAGGTTCAGGGCCAGACGCAGCTTGGTGCCTACGCCGTCGGTGCCGGAAACCAGAACCGGTTGTTTGTAGCCGGCTGGGATTTCGCAGAGGGCGCCGAAACCTCCCAGGCCGCCCATGACTTCCGGACGCTTGGTGCGCTTGGCGACGCTCTTGATGCGTTCGACCAATGCTTCACCGGCGTCGATGTCTACACCGGCGTCTTTGTAGCTCAGGGAGGGTTGCTTGCTCATAAAAATCCAGGCCTTTAGGGGGGATTCGGGGGTATCGACCGCTGCGGCGGGGCCGGTTCAAGGTTGCGCTTTCGCGCAGTGCCATTTCAGGCCGCCACCATCGCCAGTCTGCGAAGGCGCGCGATTTTATCAGGCTTGCTGCCCGTGAGCCATCCTTGGGCCGACGGGCAGGGGGGTATCAGGCAAAAATAAAATCCGGATCGGCGATTCAGGCCTTCCTTAATAAGCTGTAATTTTATGTGAATGATTGGCAAGGACCTGCTGTCTGAGGCATGTTGAGCATCTTTATACGGTCTCAACAGGCTATGTGAAAACTACTGCGCTCGGTCATGCTGCGTTGAAAACAGGCTCGGAATGCTCATTTACAACACGTAGACTCCGCTTCCTCGCCTGTTTTCGCCTTGCCTGACCTTCGCTCGCTACGTTTTCACACCGCCTGTAAATACCGTTTTTTCCGTTCGGGAACTGTCCATGCGTTTTTCTAGATTCCTTTTCGTCGGCTGCCTGTCCCTGTTCAGCCTGCCCGGCCTTGCCGAGACCGTGAGCAATTTGTATCAAGTGCGTGAAACTGTCAGCGGCCAGTCGCCCGAGGAGCGTACCCGCGCGACTCAGGCTGCCCTTGAAACACTGGTAGTGCGCCTGACCGGCGATACCAAGGCTGCCCAGGGTTCGGCCTTGGCCGAGTTGCGCAAGGATCCGCAACAGATCATCAGCCAGTACGGCTATGAAGCCGGCCCGCCTGAAACCCTGCTGGTGGATTTCGATCCGGCCACTACCGACCGTTCCCTGCGTCAGGCCGGCCTGTCGATATGGGGCAGCAATCGCCCGTCGATCCTGGGCTGGTGGCTGCTGGACTCCACCGAAGGTTCCAATCTGGTCGGCGATGGCCAGACTTCTGCCGAGCCCCTGCGCCGTGCAGCCCAGCATCGTGGCATGCCTTTGCGTCTGCCGCTGGCTGACCTGAGCGAGCAGGGCATTGGTACGGCGCAGCATCTTGAAAGCAACGATGTCACGCCGTTGAAAGAAGCTTCCGAGCGTTATGGCGCCGACGCCATTCTTGCCGTGCATGCCAAGGAAGAGGCCGGACAATGGCAGGGCAAGTGGCGGTTGTGGCTGGGTGATCAGCGCGAGCAGGGCACCGCCACCGGCGCCAATCCAGAAGCGTTGGCCGATTCCGTTCTTCTGGCAGTGAGCCAGCGTCTGGCGCCACGCTTTGTGGCCAAGCCGGGGGCGTCCACCGGGCTGGTATTCCAGGTGCAAGGCATGACGCTGGAGCGTTATGCACAATTGCTTAATCTGCTTGAACCCTTTGGCGCCAGGCTCCAGTCGGTCGAGGCTGATCGCGTGACTTTTGAAGTCACGAGCAGCCCGGAGCAGCTACGCTCGCAATTGTCCCTGGCAAAATTGCAGGAAGTGCCTGCCAGCGAAGCTGCGACCGCTACCACTGCGCCAACTGCTCCAGCCGCGCCAGTCGATGCCGGTGCGCCGCCTGCTCCTTCTGCCGGCGCGCCAACGATTGTCCCGGTGTCTGCACCGCAACTGTATTTCCGTTGGTAGCCTGGCAAAGAGTGCCGGAGTACGTTTTTTCCTGGGGTTGGGGTCATTGATGACTGATACAAGGCGTTGGTACTTGCTTGGCGGGATTGCTCTGCTGGCTGCGTTCATATTTATGCTGCATCCGATTCTGATGCCGTTTCTGGTAGCGCTGCTGCTGGCCTATATGGGTGATCCGCTGGTTGATCGTCTTGAAAGGTTAGGGATGTCGAGAACGCTGGGGGTGGTGGCGGTATTCGGTCTGTTCACGCTGGTGCTGATGGCGCTGCTGCTGGTTCTGGTGCCGATGCTGGCCAAGCAGTTGTTCCGTCTTTATGAGCTGGCCCCGCAGATTCTCGACTGGTTGCAGCATACGGCTTTGCCGTGGGTGCAAGCCAAGTTCGGCTTGTCTGACGGTTTCTGGAAGTTCGACAAGGTCAAGACGGCAATTTCCGAGCACATGGGCAAGGCGGGGGATATCGTCAGCGTGGTGTTGTCGCAAGCCACGGCATCGAGCCTTGCGCTGATCGGCTGGCTGACCAATCTGGTGCTGATCCCGGTGGTGTGTTTCTACCTGCTGCGTGACTGGGACCTGATGATGGGCAAGGTCCGTGGCCTGCTGCCTCGCCATCGTGAGGATCAGGTCGTGAAACTGGCCGGCGAATGCCATGAGGTGCTGGGTGCGTTCATTCGTGGCCAGTTGCTGGTGATGGTCGGTCTGGGGGTGATCTATGCGGCTGGCCTTATGCTGGTCGGTCTTGAGCTTGGGCTTCTGATCGGCGTGATCGCTGGGCTTGCGGCCATCGTGCCTTATATGGGCTTTGTGATCGGTATCGGTGCTGCACTGGTTGCCGGGTTGTTCCAGTTCGGCGGCGAGCTGTATCCGCTGCTGGGCATCGTTGCCGTGTTCATGATTGGCCAGATGCTCGAAGGTATGGTGCTCACGCCGTTGCTGGTGGGCGACCGGATCGGTCTGCATCCGGTGGCAGTGATCTTTGCGATTCTGGCCGGTGGCGAGCTATTCGGTTTTACCGGCATTCTGCTGGCGTTGCCGGTAGCGGCAGTGATCATGGTGCTGGTGCGTCATATTCATGACATTTATAAGAGCTCCGAAGTCTACGGCGGCATGGAAGACCCTGATCTATAGAGCTTTGTCGTTCTCCTGAATCCGGCGCTCAGACATTTTCGCCAACAGGGTCATGCAGGCCCGGTTGGCGAAGGTTTGTAGCGCCAAAGCGCAAGTCTTTGATTTTGCTTGGGGTATGGCGCATTGTGCCGTCGCCGTCACGGGTATAAACTTTGCGCACTTTCCCAGAGGCCCTTAGCGGTTCGCCTGAACCGTGTCAGCCAGCATGAAACCGATTCAGCTGCCCCTGAGTGTTCGTCTGCGTGATGACGCCACTTTCATCAATTACTATCCCGGCGCCAATGCTGCGGCACTCGGCTATGTCGAGCGCCTGTGCGAGGCCGATGCGGGGTGGACGGAAAGCCTGATCTATCTGTGGGGCAAGGATGGCGTGGGTCGTACGCACTTGCTTCAGGCCGCGTGCCTGCGCTTCGAGCAGATGGGTGAGCCTTCGGTGTATCTGCCTCTGGCCGAAGTGATCGATGAAGGCGTCGAGCTGTTCGATCACCTTGAACAGTACGAGCTGGTTTGCCTGGACGACCTGCAAGCGGTAGTGGGCAAGCCGGAGTGGGAAGAAGCGTTGTTTCATCTGTTCAACCGTTTGCGTGACAGCGGGCGTCGCCTGCTGATCGCCGCCTCCCAGTCGCCACGCGAGTTGCCGGTCAAGCTGCCTGACCTCAAATCCCGACTGACCATGGCGCTGGTGTTCCAGATGCGCCCTCTGTCCGATGAGGACAAGCTGCGCGCCCTGCAACTGCGTGCTTCCCGTCGCGGCCTGCACCTGACCGACGAAGTCGGGCATTTCATCCTCACCCGCGGCACGCGCAGCATGAGCGCCTTGTTCGAGTTGCTGGAGCGTCTTGATCAGGCCTCTCTTCAGGAAAAGCGCAAGCTGACCATTCCCTTCTTGAAGGAAACCCTGGGTTGGTAGATCAGACCTTGCTGATGCAGACGGCGGCAGCACTGCGCCATGCTCAGCGGATCCTGGTGATTACCGGCGCGGGGCTTTCGGCTGATTCGGGTCTGCCGACCTATCGCGGTGTTGGCGGGCTGTATAACGGCAAGACCGATGATGGCCTGCCGATCGAGGTGGCCTTGTCGGGGCCGATGCTGCGCCGTGATCCCGAACTGTGCTGGAAGTACATTGCCGAGCTGGGCAAGGCCTGTCTTGGCGGGCAGCCCAATGCTGCGCATTACGCCATTGCTCAATTGCAGAGGATCAAGCCCGAATGCTGGGTGCTGACCCAGAACGTCGATGGCTATCATCGCGCCGCAGGCAGCCCGCCTGAGCGCCTGATCGAGATCCACGGGCAAATGGCTCCACTTTTTTGCCAGGCCTGTGGCGAAAAAGACCCTCATTTGAGTGAACACCTGCAACGTCCGTTGCCGCCCTTGTGCGAGAAATGTAGTGGCGTTTTGCGACCGTCCGTCGTGCTGTTTCAGGAGATGTTGCCGGAGCAAGCTCTTGAAACACTTTATGAGGAGATGGCCAAAGGCTTTGATGCAGTGCTGAGCATCGGCACCACCGCCAGCTTCCCCTATATCCACGAACCTGTGCTGCGCACCCGTATTTGCGGGGGATTCACCGCAGAAATCAATCCGGCGGCCACCGATCACAGCGCGCAGATGGACGTTTTTCTGAAGTGCCGAGCGGCACATGTCATGGAAAAACTCATAAGTCACATTTGATTCGATTGAATTTGCAAATCATCTTGATAGCGGGCATAGTCTCGCCTTCTTAACAGTTCAGCCACGGTCGTGCCCATGCAAGTAGTTCGCTTCGCACCCCTCGTGCCCCTCGCACTCGTTACTTTTTTGTTTGGTTGCTCTGCCAATTTACCGGTATCTCAAGAGCAACAACCGCAGTACACGAATTCCACCAGCTCGCAGTCTGCTGCTCGCCGTGCAGACGCAGCCATGTTGCAGGAAGAACTCGCCACCGAAGACGAACTGGCCGGTTTTGCTGACAACAAGCCTTACCAGTTGCCGGTTCTGGCCGACAGCATCCTTGAGCGTGGCAAGTCCCTGATCGGTACGCGCTACCGTTTCGGTGGTTCTTCGACCACTTCGGGTTTCGATTGCAGCGGTTTCATCGGTTATCTGTTCCGCGAAGAGGCTGGCATGAGCCTGCCGCGTTCCACTCGCGAAATGATCAACGTGAATGCGCCTCTGGTTTCGCGTAATGACCTCAAGCCCGGTGATCTGCTGTTCTTCAGCACCCGTGGTCGTGGTCGTGTGAGCCACGCAGCCATTTACCTGGGTGACGATCAGTTCATCCATTCCAGTAGCCGCCGCAGTGGTGGTGTGCGCATCGACAGCCTCGATGACGCTTACTGGAGCAAGACCTTCATCGAAGCCAAGCGTGCTCTGGCAATGGCTCCTTCCAGTGAGCCAGCCCAGACCACTGCAATGACATCGACTACAATCAAGCGCCATAAATGATGTGATACGCAGACAGGCATGAGCCTGTCTGCCTTTTTCGATTCTCGGCAGCGTAGGCCGCATCCAGATCAGGTTGTTGTGGTTATGTCGATTACGTTACGTCTGGCGGTCATCTCCATCGCTGCGTTGCTGGGTGCTTGTGCCAGCTCGCCACCTCCTCAGTCCCGTGTCGTTCAACGCCCGGTGCTTTCTGCTCCCCCGCAAGTTCTCTCCCAGGCTGCCGAAGACGTACTGTTCCGTGCGCTTGGGCTGGTCGGCACGCCTTATCGCTGGGGTGGCAACACGCCGGATTCGGGGTTCGATTGCAGTGGCCTGATCGGCTATGTGTATCGTGACGCGGCGGGTATCTCGTTGCCGCGCTCCACCCGCGACATGATCGTGATGGGTGCGCCGAATGTCGGGCGTGAACAACTGCAATCCGGTGATCTGGTGTTCTTCGCAACATCGGGTGGCTCGCAGGTTTCCCATGCGGGCATCTATGTCGGAGAGGGGCGCTTCGTGCATGCCCCGGCGACCGGTGGCACGGTGAAGCTGGACAGCCTGGACAAGCCGTATTGGCAAAAGGCCTATCTCAACGCCAAGCGCGTGATCCAGCCCTCGAACCTGGCGCAGAACGCACAGCTGCATAATTAACACCCGCGTAGGAGCGAATTCATTCGCGAGACGTCATTGAAGGCCTATACATTTTCTTCGGATGTACAGGCCTCTCGCGAATAAATTCGCTCCTACCCAGCCTGTTTTCAACGCGGCATGACCGAGCGCAGAGCCTCTACCGGGGCGTGGGTCATTTCACTGACGTCACTCGCCAGATCTTGTTGCCCACGTCATCCGCTACCAACAATCCGCCATGCTGGTCATTGACCACACCCACCGGGCGCCCCTGGGCTTTTTCGTCTGCACTCAGGAAGCCGGTCAGTACATCCACTGGTGCGCCAGTGGGTTTGCCGCCGCTGAAGGGGATGAACACCACTTTATAGCCGCTGTGTGGCTTGCGATTCCATGAGCCGTGCTGGCCGATGAACAGGCCTTCGTTGAACGGCGCCGCCAGTGTCTTGCCATCGGCGAACACCAGCCCCAGCGATGCCGTGTGCGGGCCGACCGCGTAATCCGGGGAGATGGCCTTGGCGACCAGTTCCGGTTTCTGGGGTTTGACCCGCACATCTACATTCTGGCCGTAATAGCTGTAGGGCCAGCCATAGAAGCCGCCATCCTGCACCGAGGTGACGTAGTCAGGCACCAGATCGCTGCCGATCTCGTCGCGCTCGTTGACGGCTGTCCACAACTTGCCGGTGTGTGGTTCCCAGTCCATGCCATTGGGGTTGCGCAGGCCCGAGGCGAAAATCCGGTGTTGGCCGGTGGCAGCGTCCACTTCCCAGATCGCGGCGCGGCCTTCTTCCTGATCCATGCCGTTTTCGCCCACATTGCTGTTGGAGCCGACAGTGACGTACAGCTTGCTGCCGTCCTTGCTGGCGATCACGTTCTTGGTCCAGTGATGGTTGAGCGTGCCGCCAGGCAAGTCGACGACCTTGGTCGGCTGGGCGTTGATGGAGGTCTGGCCGGTTTCATAGGGGAAGCTGATCAGGCGGTCGGTGTCGGCTATATAGAGCTTGTTGCCCACCAGCGTCATGCCGAAGGGCGAGTTGAGGTTTTGCAGAAAGACCGTGCGCGTTTCGGCCACGCCGTCGTGGTCTTTGTCGCGTAGCAGGGTGATTCGGTTGGCGCTGGGTACGCCAGCCCCGGCACGGTTCATGACCTTTTCCATGACCCAGCCGCGTATGCCTTTGGAGTCGTCAGGTTTGGGCGGCGCATTGGTTTCCGCGACCAGCACGTCGCCATTGGGTAGTACGTATAGCCAGCGCGGGTGATCCAGCCCTTCGGCAAACGCCGCGACCTGAGTGCCGGGCGCTGCGACCGGTTTGGCGTTCTTTTCCCAGCCCACGGCGGGCGCGATATTGACGGTGGGGATCAGGGTCTTGTTCGGCTCGGGCAGCCTGGGCGAAGGGCCGGTGCCATCCGAGACTTGCAGTGTCGAGGACTCGCCGCAGGCTACAAGGCCCCCGGCAACCAGAAGCAGCAAGGCAAGCTGCGGTTTAAGTGTGAACATGCCGATCTCCATAACGGTCAGTGGTCAGTTAAAAGATAGGAGATACCTGCACTGTCGAGGTTCAATCCTGTTGTGTCGATTGACGCTCCCACCCCAACCCTCTACCCTTCGCGGCTTGTTTCAGGTGCTTTGCAGTCCTCGATTGGCAAAGTGAAACAGGGAAGCCGGTGAGGAGGCATTGCAACTCCGATCCCGGCGCTGCCCCCGCAACGGTAAATGAGTCAAGACTGCGCTCGATGCCACTGTGTCCCAGGACACGGGAAGGCGCGCAGGTCAGGCAGATGCCTGCTCATGAGCCCGGAGACCGGCCTGATCCACTCAACAGCATCACGGCGGGCGATGCTCTGCGCAGGGCTTTGCCGTGCTGTCTGATGCTGTCCTTCCGTCTGCTTTCGCGTGTCCTCAAGCGGAGAGCTGAGATGAACGAATCCCCCGAACGTGACGAACGTCATCTGGCGCGCATGCTGCGCAAGAAGGCGGTAATTGACGAGCGTATTGCCAACGCTCCCAACGAGTGTGGCTTGCTGCTGGTATTGACCGGCAATGGCAAGGGTAAAAGCAGCTCTGCATTCGGCATGCTCGCCCGGGCCATGGGGCACGACATGCAGTGCGGCGTGGTGCAGTTCATCAAAGGCCGCAACAGCACCGGCGAAGAACTGTTCTTCCGGCGTTTCCCCGAGCAGGTGCGTTACCACGTGATGGGCGAGGGTTTCACCTGGGAAACCCAGGATCGTCAGCGTGATATCGCTGCCGCTGAAGCCGCCTGGGAAGTTTCCCGTGAAATGCTTCGCGACCCGAGCATCGGGCTGGTGATCCTCGATGAGCTGAATATCGCCCTCAAGCACGGCTATCTGGATCTGGAACAAGTACTGAGTGACCTGCAAGCCCGTCCACCGATGCAGCATGTGGTGGTGACCGGCCGTGGCGCCAAACCCGAATTGATCGATCTGTCCGATACCGTTTCCGAGATCGGCGTAGTCAAGCATGCGTTCCAGGCCGGAATTCGTGCGCAAAAAGGCATCGAGTTGTGAGTAAACCGTTATGAGAGCGCCGCGTCATTGCCCGGCAGTATTGATTGCCGCGCCCGCGTCCGGGCAGGGCAAGACCACGGTCACCGCTGCGCTGGCACGCTTGCACCGTAATCAGGGCCGCAAGGTCCGTGTGTTCAAGTGCGGGCCTGACTTTCTGGACCCGATGATTCTGGAGCGGGCCAGCGGCGCGCCGGTCTATCAACTGGATCTATGGATGGTAGGAGCCGATGAAAGCCGACGCTTGTTGTGGGAAGCGGCCGATGAGGCAGACCTGATCCTGATCGAAGGTGTGATGGGGCTGTTCGACGGCACGCCGTCCAGCGCCGATCTGGCTCGTCATTTCGGCGTTCCGGTGCTGGGCGTGATCGATGGCACGGCCATGGCCCAGACCTTCGGGGCGCTGGCTTTGGGGTTGGCGCGTTACCAGCCGGACTTGCCGTTCGCCGGAGTACTGGCCAATCGGGTCGGCACCGTGCGTCATGCGCAGTTGCTCGAAGGCAGCCTGACCGAAGGCCTGCGCTGGTATGGCGCGCTCTCCCGTGAAACCGGTATCGAATTGCCGAGCCGTCATCTGGGGCTGGTACAGGCCAGTGAACTCAACGATCTGGACCTGCGTCTGGATGCCGCCGCCGATGCGCTGGCCAGCACCTGTGAAGTGGCCTTGCCGCCCGCTGTGACTTTCAATGCGCCGGACCCGTTGCCCGCCGAACCTTTATTGGCTGGCGTGCGTATCGCGATTGCTCGTGACGAGGCCTTTGCCTTTGCCTATGGCGCGAGTCTCGATCTGTTGCGGGCCATGGGCGCGGAGCTGTCGTTCTTCTCGCCGATCCGCGATAGCCGGTTGCCCGAGGCCGACAGCCTGTATCTGCCCGGCGGTTACCCTGAACTGCACCATGTTGCTCTGGCCGAAAACGCTCCGATGCTGACGGCGATTCGTGCCCATCATCAGGCGGGCAAGCCGATCCTGGCCGAGTGCGGCGGCATGTTGTATCTGCTCGATGCCCTGACCGATGTCGAAGGGCAGCGGGCAGAACTGGTAGGCTTGCTGAATGGCGAGGCGGTGATGCAAAAGCGTCTGGCGGCGTTGGCGTTGCAAGCGGTCGAGCTGCCTGAAGGCTTGCTGCGCGGACACACCTATCACCATTCCCTGACCAGCACCGAGTTGCAGCCCATTGCCCGTGGCGTCAGCCCCAATGGCGGACGAGGCGCAGAGGCGGTGTACCGCAACGGGCGTCTGACAGCCTCTTACGTTCATTTCTATTTCCCTTCCAATCCTCAGGCGGTTGCGGCGCTGTTTACACCATGACCGATCAAGCGTTCAGCCCCCAGGAGCGGGAAGCGGTATATCGGGCGATTGCCGAGCGTCGCGACATGCGTCACTTCAGTGGCGGCAGCGTGGCGCCTGAACTGCTTGCACGTTTGCTTGAAGCGGCGCATCAGGCGCCCAGTGTCGGTTTGATGCAACCCTGGCGTTTTATCCGCATCAGCGACCCGGCATTGCGGGCGAAGATGCAGGCTCAGGTGGAGGAGGAGCGGGTGCGTACCGCCGAAGCCCTGGGCGAGCGTGCCGACGAATTCATGAAGCTCAAGGTCGAGGGCATCAGCGATTGCGCCGAGGTGTTGGTCGCCGCGCTCATGGAGGACCGCGAGAAGCATATCTTCGGTCGCCGGACCTTGCCGGAAATGGACATGGCGTCCTTGTCCTGTGCGATCCAGAACCTGTGGCTGGCTTCCCGCGCCGAAGGGCTGGGCATGGGCTGGGTGTCGCTGTTCGACCCGCAGCAACTGGCCAGCCTGCTGGGCATGCCCGAAGGCGCAAAACCCCTGGCGATTCTGTGTCTGGGGCCGGTGAAAGAGTTTTATCCTGCACCGATGCTGGTGCTGGAAGGCTGGGCGCAGGCTCGGCCACTCAATGAATTGCTGTATGAAAATCAATGGGGAGTGAGTCCATGAGTGTGGCGCTGTTGAGCGTTGCCGGTGTAGCGCTGGATGCGTTGCTCGGCGAGCCGAAACGCTCACATCCGCTGGTGGCGTTCGGACGTCTGGCCGACCGTATAGAGCAGCGTTTCAATTCCGGCGGTCGCGGCTGGCGCAGCCATGGCGTCACGGCCTGGTTTCTGGCCGTGGTGCCATTGACCCTGCTGGCAACACTCTTGAGCTGGTTGCCCTATGTCGGCTGGCTGGTGGAAATTCTGGCGCTGTATTGTGCGCTGGGGCTGCGCAGCCTGGGCGAACATGTGGAGCCGGTTGCTCAGGCCCTGCGCTCGGGCAATCTGGATGAAGCGCGTCGCCGGGTCGGTTATCTGGTCAGCCGCCAGACAGCCGAACTGGACGAGACGCAAGTTGCTCGTGCGGCAACCGAGTCCGTACTGGAAAACGGCAGCGATGCGGTGTTTGCCGCGCTGTTCTGGTTTGCGGTGGCCGGTGCGCCCGGCGTTGTGCTGTACCGACTGAGCAATACGCTGGATGCCATGTGGGGTTATCGCAACGAGCGTTTCGAGCGCTTCGGCTGGGCGGCGGCGAAAATCGATGACCTGCTCAACTACATTCCTGCGCGTCTGGTGGCCTTGACCTACGCACTGCTGGGCAAGACTCGCCTTGCCTTGCGTTGCTGGCGAACCCAAGGGCCGACCTGGGACAGCCCCAATGCCGGGCCTGTGATGGCGGCCGGTGCCGGTGCCCTGGGTGTTGAGCTGGGTGGCGCGGCGATCTATCACGGTGAGCTGCATCAGCGTCCGCAACTGGGCGAGGGTGTGCCGGCCGATGCGAATGCTATCGACCGCGGCTGGCAACTGGTGCAGAGAGGCGTCTGGCTGTGGTTGCTGATCTTGTGCATGGGGGCCGAGTTCTATGCTTGAGCACGGTGGTCGCCTGCGGGCGGCAGCGCAACATTACGGTATCGACCGCGCTGACTGGCTGGACCTGTCCACCGGCATCGCGCCCTGGGCGTGGCCGATTCCAGACATTGCGCCACAGGCCTGGGCACGCTTGCCGGAAAACGATGATGGTCTGGAGGCCGCAGCCTGTGCTTATTACGGCGTGCCTCATCTGTTGCCGGTGCCCGGGTCGCAAGCGGCGATCCAGGCACTGCCACGTGTGCGCAGCACCTGCCGGGTCGGGGTCCTGTCGCCGTGTTATGCCGAACATGCCCATGCCTGGCGCAAAAGCGGATTTCTGGTGCGCGAAGTCCGGGAACATGAAGTGGAATACTTCCTGGACAGCCTCGACGTGCTGGTGGTGGTCAATCCCAACAATCCCACGGGCCTGCACCTGACCTCGGAACGTCTTCTGGAATGGCACGCTCGTCTGGCCGAGCGCGGCGGCTGGCTGGTGGTCGATGAGGCATTCATGGACAACACGCCTGACGCGAGTCTGGCGGCCGAAACCTGGCGGGTTGGTTTGATCGTGCTGCGTTCGTTCGGCAAGTTCTTTGGTCTGGCCGGTGTGCGGTTGGGTTTCGTGCTGGCTGAGCCGGGTTTGCTCAAGGCGTTGGCGGCGGAAATCGGCCCTTGGGCGGTCAGCGGCCCGACACGGATTCTGGGTCAGGTGTGCCTGGGTGATCTGGAAGGCCATGCCCGGCAGCGCTTGCGCTGCGATCAGGCCAGCCAGCGATTGGCGACATTGCTCAGCAATAACGGCCTGAGCCCGCAGGGTGGCTGCGCGCTGTTCCAGTGGGTGATCACGGAGCAGGCGCAAGCCCTGCATGACTTCTTTGCCCGGCGTGGCGTGTTGCTGCGCTTGTTCGATGGTGAGGGTTCGGTCACCAGTCTGCGTTTTGGTCTGCCTTGCGAAGAGGCCGACTGGCTGCGCCTGGAAAATGTACTGCTTGAATACCGCAAGGAAACCCCATGACCACGTTGATGGTGCAAGGCACGACGTCCGATGCTGGCAAAAGCACGCTGGTAACCGCGCTTTGTCGCTGGCTGACCCGTCAGGGCGTCAAGGTGGTGCCGTTCAAGCCGCAGAACATGGCGCTCAACAGCGCGGTGACGGCAGACGGCGGGGAGATCGGTCGTGCCCAGGCTGTACAGGCCCAGGCCTGCGGGCTTGAACCCCACACCGACATGAACCCGGTGCTGCTCAAGCCCAATAGCGATACCGGAGCACAGGTCATCATTCATGGCCGCGCTGTCACTACCATGAATGCGGTGGCCTATCACGGCTATAAAGAGATCGCGATGAAAGCGGTGCTGGAGTCGCACCAGCGCCTGGGCGAGGCTTATCCAGTGATCATGGTGGAGGGTGCCGGTTCGCCTGCGGAGATCAATCTGCGCGCCAACGACATCGCCAATATGGGGTTTGCCGAAGCGGTGGATTGCCCGGTGTTGCTGGTCGCCGATATCAATCGCGGCGGCGTGTTCGCGCATCTGGTCGGTACGCTGGAGTTGCTGTCACCCAGCGAGCAGGCGCGGGTCAAAGGGTTTGTCATCAACCGTTTTCGTGGCGATATCGCGCTGCTGCAACCGGGGCTGGACTGGCTCGAAGCACGTACCGGCAAGCCGGTGGTGGGCGTGTTGCCGTATGTGATGGACTTGCATCTGGAAGCCGAAGACGGCCTGGATCGACGTCAGACCGACAAGGTCGAGCAAGTGTTGAACGTCGTGGTGCCGGTGCTGCCGCGCATCAGCAACCACACCGATTTCGATCCGCTGCGCCTGCATCCGCAGGTCAATCTGCAATTCATCGGCCCCGGTCAGCCTGTGCCTCCTGCTGATCTGATCATTCTGCCGGGCTCGAAAAGTGTGCGCAGCGACCTGACTTACCTGCGCGCCAATGGCTGGGACACTGCGATTGACCGGCATCTGCGTTATGGCGGCAAGCTGCTGGGTATTTGCGGCGGCCTGCAGATGCTGGGCCAGCAGTTGCATGATCCGTTGGGCCTTGAGGGCGCGGCAGGTTCCAGCCCCGGTCTGGGCTTGCTGGACATGAGCACGGTGCTGGAAGCCGAGAAGCAGTTGCGTAATGTGCGCGGACGCCTGGCGCTGGAAGACGCCGAAGTCTGTGGCTATGAAATCCACGCGGGTGTCACCAGCGGCGCTGCATTGGAAAACGCAGCCGTACGTCTGGACGATGGCCGTTGTGATGGCGCGCAAAGTGCGGACGGGCAGATTTTCGGCACTTATCTGCATGGCCTGTTCGAGTCGCCTGCCGCGTGTAGCGCACTGCTGCGCTGGGCGGGTTTGCAGGATGTGCAGCAGGTGGATTATCACGGGCTGCGCGAGCGGGATATCGAGCGTCTGGCCGACCTGGTGGAAAAACACCTCGATGGCCGTTTGTTGCGCGAGCTGTGCGGCCTGGAGGCGAATTGAAATGCTGCAATTGATCCTGGGTGGTGCCCGTTCGGGCAAGAGTCGCCTGGCTGAAAAACTGGCGGCGGAATCGGAACTGAGCGTCATTTATATCGCCACCAGCCAGCCGCTGGACGGCGAGATGAGTCAGCGCGTGATCAGTCATCGTCAGCGTCGCCCCGACAGTTGGGGGCTGGTCGAAGAGCCACTGGCTCTGGCCCGTGTCCTGCGCGAAAACGCCGCAACCGGGCACTGCCTGCTGGTGGACTGCCTGACGCTGTGGCTGACCAATCTGCTGATGCTCGATAATCCCGAGCGTCTGGTTCAGGAGCGCGATGCGCTGCTGGAGTGCCTGAGCGAACTGTCGGGCGAAATCATTTTTGTCAGCAACGAAACCGGGCTGGGCGTCGTGCCGCTGGGTGAACTGACCCGCCGCTATGTCGACGAAGCCGGGCTGTTGCATCAGGCCATTGCCGAGCGTTGTCAGCGTGTGGTGCTGACCGTTGCCGGCTTGCCTCTGACTTTGAAAGGAACCGCATTATGAGTAATTCCTGGTGGCTCAAGCCCGCTCAGGCCATCGATGTGCCGATGCGCGAAGCCGCGCTGGCTCGTCAGCAGCAACTGACCAAGCCGGCCGGTTCGCTGGCGCAACTGGAGCGGCTGGCGGTTCAGCTCGCAGGCTTGCAAGGGCGAGTCAAACCCAAGGCCGATCAGGTGTGGATTGCGATTTTTGCCGGTGATCACGGAGTCGTGGCGGAAGGCGTTTCGGCTTATCCGCAGGAAGTGACCGGGCAGATGCTGCATAACTTCGTCAACGGCGGCGCTGCGATCAGCGTGCTGGCCAAGCAGTTGTCGGCGCAACTGGACGTGGTTGATCTGGGCACCGTATCGCCTGTGGATTTCCCCGGTGTGCGGCATTTGCGCATTGGCGCAGGCACCGCCAATTTTGCCCATGGCCCGGCCATGACGGTCGAGCAGGGGTTGGCGGCCATGCAGGCCGGGCGCGACAGTGTGTTGCGGGCCAAGGCCGCGGGTTCCGAGCTGTTCATCGGCGGCGAAATGGGGATCGGCAATACCACAGCGGCCAGTGCTGTCGCCTGTTCGTTGCTGGAGTGCGCGGCGCAATTGCTGGTCGGCCCTGGTACTGGCCTGAACGCCGAGGGCGTGCGGCACAAGAGCGAGGTCATCGAGCGTGCTCTGGTCCTGCATGCCGAGCAGGCGGGCGATCCGTTGCAAAGCCTGTTCTGCCTGGGTGGTTTCGAGATTGCCGCGCTGGCAGGTGCTTATCTGGCCTGTGCGCAGGAAGGCATCGCGGTGCTGGTGGATGGTTTCATTTGCAGCGTTGCGGCGCTGGTCGCTGTGCGTCTGAATCCGTCCTGCCGCGACTGGCTGCTGTTTGGTCATCGTGGCGCGGAACCTGGGCATCGTCATTTGCTGGAGGCTTTGCAGGCTGAGCCTTTACTGGACCTGGGCCTGCGCCTGGGTGAAGGCAGCGGCGCAGCCTTGGCGGTGCCGCTGGTGCGGCTGGCCTGTGAACTGCACAACGGCATGGCGACTTTCGCCGAAGCAGCTGTGGCGGATCGTCCGGCATGACATTGCATCTGGACCTGTTGCGTCACGGTGAAACCGAACTGGGTGGCGGCCTGCGCGGCAGCCTGGACGACGCCCTGACTGCGACGGGCTGGCAGCAGATGCGCGAGGCCGTTGCACAAGCAGGCCCGTGGGATCGGATTTACAGCTCGCCCTTGCAGCGCTGTGCGCGTTTTTCCGAAGAGCTTGCGGACAAACTGGCGTTGCCGCTGCATCTTGAGCCGGGCTTGCAAGAGCTGCATTTCGGCGAGTGGGAAGGGCACAGTGCCGCGCAACTGATGGAAACCGACGCTGAAGGGCTGGGTTTGTTCTGGGAAGATCCTTACGCTTTCACACCGCCCAATGGCGAGCGGGTTGTGGACTTCTCGGAGCGGGTGTTGGGCGCGGTTCAGGCTTTGCAGCAGCGCCATGCCGGTGAGCGAGTGTTGCTGGTCAGCCACGGCGGGGTGATGCGCCTTTTGCTGGCTCAGGCGCGGGGCTTGCCTCGCGAGCAGTTGTTGCAGGTCGTGGTCGGTCACGGAGCGCTGCTGTCCATCAAGGTTGCCGCTGGCGGCGTGTTGACGGAGAACTGAGATGCTGCCGTTCTGGATCGCCCTGCAATTTCTCAGCAGTTTGCCGATTCGCCTGCCGGGTATGCCGCAGCCTCAGGAACTGGGGCGCTCGTTGCTGTTCTATCCAGTGGTCGGCTCGTTGTTCGGCGTCCTGTTGATGGTGCTGAACGCCTTGCTCGACGGCGCGCCACTGATGCTGCATGCCGCCTTGCTGCTGACGGCCTGGGTGTTGCTCAGTGGTGGCTTGCACCTGGACGGTCTGGCAGACAGCGCCGATGCCTGGCTGGGCGGCTTTGGCGACCGTGAACGAACCCTGAGCATCATGAAAGACCCGCGCAGCGGGCCTATTGCCGTGGTAACGCTGGTGCTGGTCCTGTTGCTCAAGTTCACCGCCATTCTGGCTTTGATCGAAAGCCACAACAGCATCGCGCTATTGCTGGCTCCGCTGATCGGGCGCAGCGCCATGCTCGGGCTGTTTCTCGGCACTCCTTATGTTCGGGCGGGCGGTCTTGGGCAGGCGCTGGCCGATCATCTGCCAAAGCGCACCGGGCAGTGGGTCTTGCTGATCAGTGCGGGCGCTTGTGTGCTGCTGGGCGGTTGGGCCGGGCTGATTGCGGTGCTTGCTGCAACTGCGGGTTTCTTCTGGCTGCGGCAGTTGATGCTGCGCCGGCTGGGCGGGACGACCGGTGATACAGCGGGTGCCTTGCTGGAGTTGTTGGAGGTATTGGTTTTGTTGGCGGTTGTGTTGGTTTTTCGCGAATGAATTCGCTCCTGCCGGTGCCGTGTGGGAGCGAATTCATTCACGAAAGATGACACCTGTAATCTATTGACACAGCCATCCCGCGAGGCGTAATTTCGCGTTGTGATTATTTGCGGGTATATCCACGTAAATAGTGTCCGTCGAGCCTTGGGGAGCATAAAAACAATGACATCGGTCTGGCGTACCAGCGGTTGGATTCTGTTGGGCAGTGCGTTGATTCTCGCGCTGTCCCTGGGGACCCGGCATGGCTTCGGGTTGTTTCTGGCGCCCATGAGTGCCGAGTTCGGGTGGGGACGGGAAGTCTTTGCCTTTGCCATTGCCCTGCAGAATCTCATGTGGGGGCTGGCGCAGCCGTTTGCCGGTGCCTTGGCGGATCGGTTCGGTGCGGCGAAGGTGGTGTTTATCGGCGGCGTGCTTTATGCCTCGGGCCTGATCTGCATGAGCATGGCCGATTCGCCTGCGAGCCTTTCCCTGAGTGCCGGTATCTTGATCGGGATTGGCCTGTCCGGGACGTCTTTCTCGGTCATTCTGGGTGTCGTAGGCCGCGCCTTGCCACCCGAGAAGCGCAGCATGGGGATGGGGATAGCCAGTGCTGCCGGTTCGTTCGGCCAGTTCGCCATGCTGCCGGGGACTTTGGGGCTTCTGAGCTGGCTGGGTTGGTCCAGTACCTTGCTGGTGCTGGGTTTGATGGTTGCCTTGATTCTGCCGCTGGTGAGCATGCTCAAGGACAGCCCGGCGGCTTCGGCTGGCAGTGAGTTGACCTTGGGTGAAGCATTGCGCGAGGCCTGTTCCCATTCAGGTTTCTGGTTGCTGGCCCTGGGCTTTTTCGTCTGTGGTTTCCAGGTCGTGTTCATCGGCATTCACTTGCCTGCTTATCTGGTCGATCAACATTTGCCGGCCAAGGTCGGGACCACGGTGCTGGCCTTGATCGGGCTGTTCAATATCTTCGGCACTTACACGGCAGGCTGGCTGGGTGGACGCATGTCCAAACCGCGTTTGCTGACTGCGCTCTATCTGCTGCGCGCAGTGGTGATCGTGATGTTCCTGTGGGTTCCGCTGAGTGAAACGACGGCCTATCTGTTTGGTATAGCAATGGGCTTGTTGTGGCTGTCGACTGTGCCGCTGACCAACGGTACGGTGGCGACGCTGTTCGGTGTGCGCAATCTGTCGATGCTTGGTGGTATTGTTTTCCTGTTCCACCAGTTGGGCTCCTTCCTGGGTGGCTGGCTGGGCGGGCTCGTGTATGACCATACCGGGAGTTACGATTTGATCTGGCAGGTGTCCATTCTGCTCAGCCTGATGGCGGCGGCCCTGAACTGGCCCGTGCGCGAGCGGCCGGTGGCTCGGTTACAACCTCAGGGTAGCGTGGCGTGAATCTGTCATGGCCTGTGCTGGCTGCGGTGCTGAGCGGCACCGTGGTGTTGGCGTTGCTCTGGTGTGCCTGGCAACAGGTCGGGCTGGCGGCCTTGCAGTTGGGGCTGGGTGCCTGTTGAGTGCAGGCTCTTCAAGGAGTAGCGTGTCTCTCCAGACAATAATGTAGGGATGCCTTGATGAAAATACGCTGGATTTCTGTCCCTGTTCTGCTGCTCGCCATGAGCGGTGCTGCGATGGCTGCCGATTGCCCGCCATTGCTGCAGGGCGAGTTGCCCAAGCTGCGTGCCAAGGAAAACATCGACCTTTGCAAGCGCTTTGCCGGCAAACCTCTGGTGGTGGTCAATACCGCCAGCTTTTGCGGTTTTGCTCCACAGTTCAAGGGGCTTGAGGAGTTGAGTCAGCGCTACAAGGCCCAAGGGCTGGAAGTGCTCGGTGTTCCGTCCAATGACTTCAAACAGGAGTCCAAGGACGGAGAGGAAACCGCCAAGGTCTGCTACGTCAATTACGGCGTGACCTTCACCATGACCGAGCCGCAGCCGGTCAGGGGCGATGATGCAACGCATCTGTTCAAGGTGCTGGCCGAGCAGAGCAGTGCGCCGCGCTGGAACTTCTATAAATATGTGGTGGACCGCCAGGGCAAGGTGGTCGCCAATTTCTCCAGCATGACCAAGCCCGACGACCCGGAGCTGATTGCAGCCATCGAGAAGGCTATCGCTTCAAAGCCATGACCTTGTCTAGTCCTGAAATAGGTTTACACCTGTTTCAGTCTCAAAACGCCCGATGCACCGCATCGGGCGTTTTGTATTTCAAGGCCAGATGAGGCCGCTCTTCGTTATAGATCAGCACTGACTCATCCACCATTTTCACGGCGTCTGACAGGTTTTTAGGCCGATGGAGTAAAAACTCGGTCTTCAAAATCCCGTTTACTCGTTCGGCCATAGCGTTCTGATAGCAGTCATAACCATCGGTCATCGAGCACCTGATCCCGTGTTTCGCATGCAACCGCTGATACAGGTCGGAGCAGTACTGGACGCCACGATCTGAGTGGTGAATCAGCAGTTGTTCGGTCTCTCGCTTACTAACCGCTTTTTCCAGCGCCTTAATCACCGATTCCGTATGCAAGCTTTCATGCACGTGATGGCCAACGATCTTGCGTGAGTAAGCATCGGTTACAAGGCTTACATAGGCCACACTTTCCTGCGTTGGCAGGTAGGTTATGTCTGCAACCCAGACCTGTTCGGGTCCGTTGGCTACAACTTGTTCCGGGCCTGCTTTAAGCAGGTTGGGATGGCGGCGAAAGCGATGATGGCTATGAGTAGTCTTGTGATAAGCCCGTTTGCGCGGAACCAGCTCGCGCGCGTCACGCAAGATGTTAAATAGACGGTCTCTACCCACGCACAGTGGTGCAGGAGCTTCGACGCTCATCAAATAGTGCAACTTGCGTGTACCAAGCCTTGGCTGGCGACGCCGCTTTTCCAGAACGAAGTCCACCACTTCTTGATCTTGGATGGCCCGCGCGTCAAAAACGCGATTACGCTTGTAGTACGCCTGACGCGAAATGCCCATGAACAGGCAAGCCCTACTAATGCTCAGGTCCTGGATTTGCCCTTGCGAGAGGACTTGCCGGGTCGCTTTTTTACGACAGAAACACCGTAGTCATTTTTCAAAACGTTAACGACGGCTTCAAAGAACTGAGCCTTCTGATTGCTCAGCGCTAGTTGTTCTTCAAGCTCTTTGATTCGCTGCTCGGGTGTCAGCGGGAGGGGTGGCTCGGTCATGGACCTGCTCCTCGGCTCTCGAATTGATGCGCCTTGGCTCCAATCCTGCCGACCATGCTTGCGTAACCAGACCAGCACTGTCGACCGGCCCTGGATGCCATAGCGCCGTTGGGCTTCTTTATAACTCAACTCGCCTTTTTCAATCTGGTCTACGACCGATAATTTAAAGGCTAGCGTGTAGTCGCGCTGGCTGCGCCTTTTGCCCGAATCCATTGAATCCTCCTGAGGAAAGGTCAGAAGGTGTAAACCTTATTCAGGACGGGACACAGCCATAAAAAACGCCCCGGACAAGGGGCGTTCTTTTGTACGGCTTCAGCGAATCAACGCTCCAGCAGAATCCGCAGCATGCGACGCAACGGCTCGGCCGCGCCCCACAGCAGCTGGTCGCCCACGGTGAAGGCGCCCAGGTATTGCGAACCCATGTTCAGCTTGCGCAGACGACCCACCGGAACGCTCATGGTGCCGGTTACAGCAGTCGGGCTCAGTTCCTGGATGCTGGCTTCGCGATGGTTCGGGACCAGCTTGACCCACGGGTTGTGCTGGCTGATCAAACCTTCGATGTCCGCAATCGGTACATCCTTGTTCAGCTTGATGGTCAGTGCCTGGCTGTGGCAGCGCATGGCGCCGATACGAACGCAGATGCCGTCGACCGGAATCGGGCTCTTGAAGCGACCCAGAATCTTGTTGGTCTCGGCCTGGCCTTTCCATTCTTCACGGCTCTGACCGTTCGGCAGCTCCTTGTCGATCCAGGGAATCAGGCTGCCAGCCAGTGGCACACCGAAGTTCTCGGTCGGGAAGGCTTCACTGCGCATGGCTTCAGCAACCTTGCGGTCGATGTCGAGGATGGCGCTGGCCGGGTTGGCCAGGTCATCGGCGACCGACGAATGGACAGTGCCCATCTGCTTGATCAGTTCACGCATGTTCTGCGCGCCGGCACCAGAGGCCGCCTGATAAGTCATGGCGTTCATCCACTCGACCAGACCGGCCTCGAAGAGGCCGCCCAGGCCCATCAGCATCAGGCTGACGGTGCAGTTGCCGCCGATGTAGTTCTTGGTGCCCGCGTCCAGTTGCTGGTCAATGACCTTGCGGTTCACCGGGTCCAGCACGATCACGGCATCATCCTGCATGCGCAGGCTGGAGGCCGCGTCGATCCAGTAGCCCTGCCAACCGGCTTCGCGCAACTTCGGGAACACCTCATTGGTGTAGTCGCCGCCCTGACAGGTCAGAACCACGTCGAGGGTTTTCAGTTCGTCGATGCTGTAAGCATCCTTCAGCGGCGCAACATCCTTGCCTACCGACGGAGCCTGGCCACCGACATTGGAGGTAGTGAAGAACACCGGTTCAATGAGATCGAAGTCCTGCTCTTCCCGCATCCGCTGCATGAGCACGGAACCAACCATGCCACGCCAACCGATCAGACCTACACGTTTCATCGCAACTACACCTTGAATAAAAGTGGGACCGCTGCCGCACATGTGCCATGCACAGCGAGCAGCGGGCCAGAGAGATTACAGATTCCGCAGCGCGGCGACTACTGCGTCGCCCATTTCCTGCGTGCCAACCTTGACGTTACCGGCCGACCAGATGTCGCCGGTACGCAACCCCTGATCCAGAACCAGACTGACAGCCTGTTCAATGGCATCAGCGGCAGCGGTCAGGTTGAAGCTGTAACGCAACATCATCGATACCGACAGGATGGTCGCCAACGGGTTGGCAATGCCTTGACCGGCGATATCCGGTGCCGAACCGTGGCAAGGCTCGTACATGCCCTTGTTGTGGGCATCCAGCGAGGCCGACGGCAGCATGCCGATGGAACCGGTCAGCATCGAAGCTTCGTCGGAGAGAATATCGCCGAACATGTTGTCGGTCACTATCACGTCGAACTGCTTGGGCGCGCGTACCAGTTGCATGGCGGCGTTGTCGACGTACATGTGGCTCAGTTCGACTTCAGGGTAGTCCTTGGCGACCTGCTCGACCACTTCACGCCACAATTGGCTGGAAGCCAGTACGTTGGCCTTGTCCACCGAGCACAGCTTCTTGCCACGAACCATGGCCATGTCGAAACCGACACGCGCAATACGGCGAATCTCGCTTTCGCTGTAAGGCAGTGTGTCGTAGGACTGACGCTCGCCGTTTTCCAGTTCGCGGGTGCCACGTGGCGCGCCGAAGTAGATACCGCCGGTCAGCTCACGGACGATGAGGATGTCCAGGCCAGCAACGATTTCCGGTTTCAGGCTCGAAGCATCGGCCAGTTGCGGGTACAGAATCGCCGGACGCAGGTTGCCGAACAGGCCCAGTTGAGAACGGATCTTCAGCAGACCGCGCTCAGGACGAATGTCACGCTCGATCGTGTCCCACTTCGGACCACCCACGGCACCCAGCAACACCGCATCGGCAGCACGGGCACGGTCCAGGGTTTCGTCAGCCAGAGGCACGCCATGCTTGTCGATGGCGGCACCGCCGATCACGTCGTGGGTCAGCTCGAAGCCCAGTTGATACTTCTCATTGGCCACTTCCAGCACCTTGACCGCTTCGGTCATGATTTCCGGACCAATACCATCGCCTGGGAGAATCAGAATCTGCTTGCTCATAACATCCTCAATTTTGTGCATCGGTGCCTTGGGCGGCACCTGACATGTCGCTTTTCGCGAATGAATTCGCTCCTACGGGTGTGTGGGAGCGAATTCATTCGCGATCAAAGATCAGCCACGAAACAACCAAGGCTGGCTGGCGCGGTGCTTGCTCTCAAAGGCCGCGATGGCATCGCTGTCCACCAGGGTCAGGCCGATATCGTCCAGACCGTTGAGCAGGCAGTGTTTGCGGAAGGCGTCGATCTCGAAGCTCAGGACCTTGCCGTCAGGACGGGTCACGGTCTGTGCCTGCAGATCGATGCTCAACTGGTAGCCTTCATTGGCTTCAACCTGCTGGAACAACTGATCGACTTCGTCTTCAGCAAGAATGATCGGCAGCAGGCCGTTCTTGAAGCTGTTGTTGAAGAAGATGTCGGCATAGCTTGGCGCGATGATTGCGCAGAAACCGTATTCTTCCAGCGCCCATGGCGCGTGCTCACGGCTGGAGCCGCAGCCGAAGTTCTCGCGGGCCAACAGCACGCTGGCGCCTTGATAACGGGCATGGTTGAGCACGAAATCGGTGTTCAGCGGACGCTTGGAGTTGTCCTGATAAGGCTGACCCACATCCAGGTAACGCCACTCATCGAACAGGTTCGGGCCAAAACCCGTGCGTTTGATCGACTTGAGAAACTGCTTGGGGATGATCTGGTCGGTGTCGACGTTGGCACGATCCAGAGGAGCGACAAGGCCGTTGTGCTGGGTAAACGCTTTCATGCTGGGCTCCTTAGTGCTGGATCAAGTCACGGACATCGATGAAACGACCGTTGACCGCTGCCGCTGCCGCCATCGCCGGGCTGACCAGGTGAGTACGACCACCGGCACCCTGGCGTCCCTCGAAGTTACGGTTCGAGGTGGAAGCGCAATGCTCACCGGAACCCAAACGGTCCGGGTTCATGGCCAGACACATCGAGCAGCCCGGCTCACGCCATTCAAAACCGGCTTCGATGAAGATCTTGTCCAGACCTTCCTTCTCGGCCTGCTCCTTGATCAGGCCCGAACCCGGAACCACGATGGCCTGCTTGACAGTCGCAGCCACCTTGCGGCCCTTGGCGACATCCGCCGCGGCGCGCAGGTCTTCGATCCGCGAGTTGGTGCAGGAGCCGATGAACACGCGATCCAGCTGAATATCGGTGATCGGCTGGTTGGCTTTCAGGCCCATGTATTTCAAGGCGCGCTCGATGGAGCCACGCTTGACCAGATCCGCTTCCTGGGCAGGATCGGGCACGTTCTGATCGACGGCCAGCACCATTTCAGGCGAAGTACCCCAACTGACCTGCGGCTTGATCTGCGCAGCGTCCAGCTCGACCACAGTGTCGAACACCGCATCAGGATCGGAAACCAGGTCCTTCCAGGCCTCGACAGCCAGGTCCCACTCTGCGCCCTTGGGCGAGAACGGACGACCCTTGACGTATTCGACGGTTTTCTCGTCGGTGGCCACCATGCCGACGCGAGCGCCCGCTTCGATGGACATGTTGCAGATGGTCATGCGGCCTTCGATGGACAGGTCACGAATCGCGCTGCCAGCGAACTCGATGGCGTAACCGTTGCCGCCTGCCGTACCGATCTTGCCGATGACCGCAAGCACGATGTCCTTGGCTGTGACGCCAAACGGCAACTGGCCTTCGACCGATACCAGCATGTTTTTCATTTTCTTGGCGACCAGGCACTGGGTCGCGAGCACGTGCTCGACCTCGGAAGTGCCGATGCCGTGGGCCAGCGCACCGAATGCACCGTGGGTCGACGTGTGCGAGTCGCCGCAAACGACACTCATGCCCGGCAAGGTAGCGCCCTGCTCCGGGCCAACCACGTGAACGATGCCCTGACGCGGGTCGTTCATCTTGAATTCGGTGATGCCGTATTCGTCGCAGTTGTCGTCCAGGGTCTGGACCTGCAGACGCGAGACTTCGTCTTCGATGGCACCGATACCGCCCTTGCGCTCCGATGTGGTCGGAACGTTGTGGTCCGGGGTCGCAATGATGGAGTCGATGCGCCATGGTTTGCGCCCGGCCAGACGCAAGCCTTCGAAGGCTTGTGGCGAGGTCACTTCATGGATGATATGGCGGTCAATGTAGATCAGCGCCGAACCATCGTCGCGCTGTTTGACCAAATGCGAATCCCAGAGCTTGTCGTAGAGCGTTTTGCCGGCCATCGGACGTACTTCCTCATCAGCTTTCTTTCTATGCCTTGGGCAATCGGACATCGATGACCCCTTGGCTTGTGCGGACAATGCTATGGAATATGCTTAAATAACTCAAATTCATATTTTTTATGCTTTGGATAACCAACTGGAATCCGACCATGGATCTCGCCAACCTCAACGCCTTTATCGCCATTGCCGAAACCGGCAGCTTCTCGGGAGCAGGCGAACAACTGCATCTGACCCAGCCAGCCATCAGCAAACGCATTGCCGGTCTGGAACAACAATTGAATGTGCGCCTCTTCGATCGCCTGGGCCGGGAAGTCAGCCTGACCGAGGCTGGCCGCGCCCTTCTGCCTCGCGCCTATCAGATTCTCAATGTCCTGGATGACACCCGCAGGGCACTGACCAACCTCACTGGCGAAGTCACCGGCCGTCTGACCCTGGCTACCAGTCATCACATCGGCCTGCACCGTTTGCCGCCTTTATTAAGGGAGTTCACTCGCGCCTATCCCGAAGTGGCACTGGACATTCAGTTCCTTGATTCCGAAGTGGCCTATGAAGAGATTCTCCATGGCCGCGCAGAACTGGCGGTCATAACCCTCGCCCCCCATCCACACGCACTGGTGCGTGCCGTGCCGGTCTGGGATGACCCCCTGGATTTCGTCGCCGCGCCGGAACACCCGCTGACCAACAGCGGCCCGATGAAACTCGAAGACATCGTGCGCTATCCGGCCGTATTTCCCGGAGGCAACACCTTTACCCACCACATCGTCAGCGGCCTGTGCGAAGCCCAGGGCCTCAAACCGAATATCGCCATGAGCACCAACTATATGGAAACCATCAAAATGATGGTTTCCATCGGTCTGGCCTGGAGCGTTCTGCCACGCACCATGCTCGATGAACAGGTGGCGCGCATTCCGTTGCCAGGCGTGCAACTCAATCGCCAGCTAGGCTACATCCTGCACACCGAGCGCACGCTCTCGAATGCCGCCAAGGCGTTCATGGCGCTCCTGGATGCCCAGGCCTGACAGCCGGCCGTTTATTTCCAAGACAGAACACCGTAACCCTGATATATGGGTTACATGATGTAACTCGATCGTTTTAGTGGCTTTATTCGTTAAAGGCTCGTGATCACATGTCCATCCCAGTAGATAGCTCCTCCCTGACGCACATCAGTGCGCAACAAACGTTAAAGGAACTGCGCGACCGTCTGGAGATGGCTCTGGGGGCTGCACAGATGGGAACCTGGGACTGGGACATTCCCAGCGACATGCTGCATGCATCGGCGCAGGCAGCACAGTTGCACGGGATGCCAGCACTGTCATTCCACGACAGCCTGCATATCTTTTTCACTGACGTACCTGTCGAAGAGCGCAACCGCATGCGCCAGGCGTACAACGCCATGCTCGACAGCCAGAGCGACCACTTCCAGATCACTTACCGGCTGCAACTGAAAAATGGCGCACCCCGCCTGCTGGAAGGCCGCGCCCGTCTGTATCGGGATGAAAACGGCGCGCCGCTGAAGCTGTCCGGCACGCTGCTGGACATCACCCAGCAGCATGCCCGCTCGGCGTTATTGGCCAGCGAAGAGAAATTCGCCAAGGCGTTTCACTCAAGCCCCGACTCGATCACCATCACCGAGCTGGAGTCGGGCCACTACATAGAGGTCAATGACGGTTTCTGCCGCCTGACCGGCTTCACCAGCCAGGAAGTACTGGGGCGCACAGCCTATGAAGCGGGACTCTGGGTAGAACCGGACCAGCTTCAGCAACTGATTGATCAACTGCGCAAGGAAGGACAGCTCCACCATATGGAAATGAACGGGCGCCACAAGAATGGCACCCCTCTCGTTCTCGATGTATCGGCCGAGTGCATCACGCTGGATGCAACCGCCTGCCTGCTGGTGACAGCACGGGACATCAGCCAGTTGAAATACGCCCAGGCCCAGGTCCAGCACCTTGCCTATCACGACCCGCTGACCAACCTGCCCAACCGCGCCATGCTGATGGAAAGGCTCAGCCAGCAACTCGCTCAGCTCAAGCAGGACAACCTGCGCGGTGCCCTGCTGTTTCTGGACCTGGACCACTTCAAGCACATCAACGATTCGCTGGGTCACCCGATGGGCGACTGCGTACTGACCATCGTGACCGCCCGCCTTGAAGCCAGCGTACGCCTTGAAGATACCGTCGCACGCCTGGGCGGCGATGAGTTTGTGGTACTGATTGGCGGCCTTGAAGGTTCACGGCATGAAGTCGCCACTCAAGTGCAGGAACTGGCCGACAACCTGCGCAAGCTGCTGGCAGAACCCATGTTCATCGACCGGCAGCGGCTGCAAGTGACACCGAGCATCGGTATTGCCCTGATCCCCGATCACGGCTCGAACCCCGCCGATATCCTCAAGCGTGCCGATATTGCGCTGTATCGCGCCAAGGACTCCGGCCGCAATGCCGCACAGCTATTCCACCGCTCCATGCAGAAAGCTGCCAGCCAGCGCCTGCGCATGGAGAACGACCTGCGCATGGCGCTGACCCGCAACGAACTGCACCTGTACTACCAGGCCCAGGTCAACACCCAGAGCGACAAGATCATTGGCGCGGAAGCCTTGCTGCGCTGGCAGCATCCCGATTACGGTCTGCTGGCACCTACACAGTTCATCCAGATACTCGAAGAAAGCGGGATGATTCTGGAAGTCGGTGGCTGGGCGCTGGAAGAGGCCTGCAAGGTCGGAGGCAAGTTGTTGCAACAAGGCCTGCTGCCGCTGAACGAATTCCTGCTGGGCGTGAACATCAGCCCGCGCCAGTTCCGCCAGACCGACTTTGTCGAACAAGTGGAAAGCTGCCTGAAACGCCATCGCCTGCCGCCCACCATGCTCAAGCTGGAAATCACCGAAGGCATTGTCATCCAGAACCTGGACGACACCATCGCCAAGATGCTTCGCCTGAAAAAGATCGGCGTCAGCTTTGCCATGGATGATTTCGGCACCGGCTATTCATCCCTGACGTATCTCAAGCGTTTGCCGGTAGACGTTCTGAAGATCGATCAGTCGTTCGTCCACGAAGCCGCCACCGACCCCAACGATGCCGAGATCGTTCGAGCCATCGTGGCCATGGCCCAGAGCCTCAATCTGAACGTCATCGCCGAAGGGGTGGAAACCATCGAGCAACTGGCGTTTCTCGAACAACTGGATTGCCACACCTATCAGGGCTACCTGTTCAGCGAACCCGTGCCCCATGCGGAGTTTGAAGCCTTGCTGCGACTGGAAAGAGGATTGCCCGAAAACAACATGCACTCCCTGCTGGAGCAGGAATAGAAAAAAGGAAGGCATCCGCGGGATGCCTTCCTGTACCTGACATTATTAATGCTGCAGAACTTTCTGCTGATTGATGGGGATACGCTTTGGCTTGGCCTCTTCAGGCACCAGCCGGATCAGATCGATATTCAGAAGGCCGTGGGAAAGGCTGGCATTCTTGACTTCGATATGGTCCGCCAGGCGGAAGGACAGCTTGAACTCTCGCCGGGTAATGCCTTGGTGCAGATAGGTAATACCTTCGACTTCATCACCCCGCTTGCCCGCACTGACGGTCAGCACGCCGTTTTCGATCTGCAGCTCGAAATCCTCTTCCTGCATGCCGGCAGCCGCAATCACGATGCGATAGTGATCGTCGGAGTGCTTTTCCACGTTGTAAGGCGGATAACTGCTGGTTGAATCATTTCGGGCCACGGACTCGAACAAGTCATTGAAGCGGTCGAAGCCCACTGAATGGCGAAAGAGTGGGGCCAAAGAGAATGCAGTTGCCATAAATGGTTCTCCTTAATCAGTGAGACGGTAGTCATGCGATCCGTATCCGGTATCGCTTAACCACCAAATTAAGGTCTGCCCTGCAGATTTCAAGAGCCGTTTTTTACAGCGTTTACGACCGTTCGTCGGGAGAAAAACCGATCAATGCACTGATCCGGTCACAGTCCGTTTCGCGGCGCAGGGTATCGAACATGACAACCGCCTGCGGGTAGCTCTTGGTCAATAGCACCAGCCATTGCTTGAGACGTCCAGGCGCCTGGATCAGAGTCATCTTGGCCAGACAATCCTTCCAGAACGTACGCAGCATGGGTTGCAATTCGGCCCAGGTCATCTCGACAACCTCTTCACCCGCATTCGCCGCAGCGATCTGCCGGGCCAGATCCGGGCGTGCCACCAGCCCGCGACCGATCATGATGTCACGCGCACCGCAGATCTCCTTGCAGCGCCGCCAGTCATCCACCGTCCAGATCTCGCCATTGGCAACCACAGGGACCTTGACCACTTCCTGAATCCTGGCAATCCACTCCCAATGGGCAGGCGGCTTGTAGCCATCGACCTTGGTCCGGGCATGAACCACGATCCGCTCGGCACCGCCATCCACCAGCGCTCGCGCACAATCCAGGGCACCGTCGGTATTTTCGTAACCCAGACGCATCTTGGCAGTGACCGGAATGCCCTTGGGCACAGCACGTCGCACATGGCTGACGATGGAGTGCAGCAGCTCAGGCTCCTTGAGCAGGATCGCACCGCCACGAGATCGGTTGACGGTCTTGGCCGGGCAGCCGAAGTTCAGGTCCAGCACCGGCGCGCCCAGCTCACAGGCAAACGCGGCATTTTCTGCCAGACAGACAGGGTCCGAACCCAGCAATTGCAGGTGCAACGGCACACCTGCCGCTGTCTTGGCATCAGTGTGCAGCTCCGAGGCCAGCTTGTAGAAATAGGCGGCAGGCATGACCCGCTCGGTCACCCGGATGAACTCGGTCACGCACCAGTCAACGCCGCCGACGCGGGTCAGCACATTACGCAGGATGTCGTCGACCAACCCCTCCATGGGCGCCAGAGCAATTTGCATGGGTCACACTCGAAAAAAAGTCCGGCAGTTTACTGCCCGGCGGCGGGATTTGGAACGTCGCCCGACATGGCAGCCCCATAACCCTCAATAAACTCGCCGGGCATGCGCTTGGGCTTGCCGCTGGACAACTCGATACAGACAAAGGTGGTCTGGGCGCGCAGCAGGGTCACGCCGTCCACCGGACGCCTCAATTGAAAGCAGCGGGTCATTTTCAGACGCTTGTCCCAGTCGACAATCCAGGTGGCCAGTTGCAGTTCGTCATCTTCGTAGGCGCTGGCCAGGTAATCGATTTCATGCCGCACCACCGCCATGGCCCGGTCCAGACGCCGATACTCGCTCAGGTCCAGCCCGAGATGCTGGGAATGCCGCCAGGCGCAGCGCTCCAGCCAGGAAACATACACCGCGTTATTGGCGTGTCCCAGGCCATCGATATCATCGGCTGCCACATTGAGGTCGATCACGAAAGGCGTTGCCCGATCCCAGACCATACTTGCTCCTGTTGTCGCGAAGGGAATGCCCTCTATATCCCTGCACCGACGTCTTCGCGGACGAATCCGCTCCTACGCACAGCTGCACCGGACAAGTTGGCAAAGGTCAGTCTAAACCACCGCAGACTTGGCCGCCCGCAACACACGATCCGACAACTCGCCGGTGCCCAGCGCACGAGCCAGCACCAGGCCGCCTACCATAAGCGCCAGATCAGCCAGCACCTTGTCCGCCTCTTCAGGGCTCGATGACAGTTGCGCCATCATCAACTCCACATGCTCGGCCAATGAAGCCTGAAAGCCCTCCGGCAAGCGCGGCACGTCCCCCGCCGTAGAAGGAAGCGGACACGCCTCATCGGTGGCGTCGCGGTGCTTGCGTGACAGATAGAATGCTGCCAGCAAGGCACGCCGTTCATGACAGGGAAGCTGCTCATCGATTTGAGCAATGGAAGACCGTCGCTGCTTCAGCAGTCGAGCGAAGGCCTCAAGCATGAGCGACTCCTTGCTGTCGAAGTGGGCATAGAAACCACCCACCGTCAGCCCGGCAGCACTCATGATCTCATTAACGCTCGGCTGCTCCAGGCCACGACTGATCATGGCCGCACTGGCAGCATCGAGAATCCGCTCACGAGTTTGCGCTTTTTTATCTGTCATGCCGATCTCCAGAAATTACGCAGATAATATTATTCGCATAATCCCGAATGACAAGCGCAACGCGGCTTATCTGCCGAAGACAGACAAGTTGCCTGAAAGGAAAAGAGGAAGTGACAGCAGACCGGGCAAAATTAAAACGGGCCAAAAAAACAAAAGGGCCATTCAATAATCGAATGACCCTTGGTCTCGCAGAGCGAGAAATCGTGGCGTCCCCTAGGGGACTCGAACCCCTGTTACCGCCGTGAAAGGGCGGTGTCCT